>DATCFI010000057.1:0-17837 GCA_036509585.1 Hanamia sp.
GCGTTCCCTTTTTAGATTTTAAATACGAAATAACTAAAAGCCGTTTCGTCTCCTGACTATCTTTTGAACCTCTCTTTTTTTGCATACACAAATATACAAAATAAAATCTTAGCATATCACTAAATTATGCTCCCATTAATATCTGCTTTATTCTATAAATTTAAAGTGAATTTACATGTCGTTTATAATGCAGATGAAAGTAAAATAATAATGCATTTTTTTCGTTACTAAAATAAAAATAAAGAAAGGAGTAGTTCAGTTTGTTATACCTTTTTATGGTATTTGAAGTTGAAATTCTTTTATAAAACCATTTTAAATGCGAAATCTGCAAACCTTACTGAAATGAATTATGTTGATTTTGTACTGACTCCGGTATATATCTTCCTTCTCTACTTTTTCTTTAAAATGCGAAGGAAAAAATATACAGATCCATTATTACAAAAATACCACCGGCAAGGTTTCTGGATAAAAATGTTCGCAAGCATTTTATTCATTTTATATTATTCCTATCTTACAGAAGGCGACTCTACAGCACTTTATCAGTTGGAGGGAAACAATCTCTATCATCTTATTTTAAATAATAGTGATAACTTAAAATATCTCTTTAAAAAGGGAAAAGACTTTGATCTTTCCCTGGTAAAAGCTCACGGGAATGAAGGTTACTTCAGAGAGGAAGCTAATTTTATGGTGATAAGGCTTGATGCTATCTTTTCGTTTATTTCATTCGGAAGCTATGCGGTTATCAATTTATTTTTTGCATCCCTGGCATTTTCGGGGCTATGGAAGTTGTATAGATTTTTTTATGAGCAATACCCGCACCTGCATAAGCAGTTTGCGATTTCTATTTTATATTTCCCAACGTTGGCCTTTTGGAGTGCCGGCTTGTTAAAAGACACGTTGTGTATCGCCGCCATTGGATGGCTTACCTACTCGGTGTATGGCTTACTTTATAAGAGAAGATCTTTAATAAAAAATTCAATTATCATTTTTGTATCAATATATTTTTTAGCCGTGCTTAAAGTATATATTTTACTTGCGTATCTCCCATTTTTTGTTTTATTTATTATTTTAAAAAGCATGCAGGGAGTCAAGTTTAGACTTTTAAGGTATGTTTTTGCACCCGGATTGATTGCTCTAAGTATTTTTGGTTTTACTCAAGTTTTAAATACTTATAATAATGAATTGGGCGCTTACGCTGTGGAAGACCTGACTTCCAGTATTACGCAACTTAATGAAGTGATGGAGCAGCGAACCGGCCGAGAGGATGCAGCTTCTAATTTTAGTCTGGGCGCTACATTTGACGGAACTTTCAGCGGATTAATAAAAATAGCACCTATAGCAGTCGCTACTACGTTTTTCAGGCCATTTATTTGGGAAGCATACAAAATATCGCAATTGATGGCGGCGATGGAAAGTCTTGTCCTGATGTTTTTTACAATCTACATATTATTTAAAAGTGGTCTGTTCACATTTTTCAAATTGATTATTGCAGATCCTTTGATTATGTATTGTTTTTTCTTTGCGGTGGTCTTTGGCCTATTCGTAGGCGCCAGCACGTTGAACTTTGGCACACTTGTTCGTTACAAAATTCCATGTCTTCCATTCTATTCTATTTCACTATTTCTTATTTATGAAAAAGCGAAAGTGAAGAAATCCAAAAGGGCATTGAAAATAGCTTCTAAGATTCACGTTCCAATAATCCAATTACAATCGGCGATTGGATAAATGATTTTTAATTCACTATTGTCTTCCATTCACAAATAATAAAGTTATTTTGCAATAATTAAATTAATCAAAGACAAAAAATGTGTGGTATTGCGGGGGCGATAAATACGGATTTCTCCTATGAAACTGTGATTCAAACCATGGGACATCGCGGCCCTGATGAGCAAAACAGCTACCGAAATAAAAATGTAGACCTTTTTCATCTACGATTGTCCATACTTGATATAGCTTGTGGTAAACAACCGATGCAACTTGGTGAAAAATACACCATCATTTTCAACGGAGAAATTTATAATCACCAGGAGTTAAGAAATCAATTTAATCTTTCGGGAAGCACTTCGTCTGATACAGAAACTTTACTTCTACTATACGATCGCTTCGGAACCAGGCTTCTTCAATACCTTGACGGGATGTTTGCTTTCGTAATTCACGACAGGACAAAAGATCAACTTTTTATTGCGAGGGATCGGGCGGGTGAAAAGCCTCTTTATTACTTTTTTGATACAAAAAAATTTGTTTTTGCCAGCGAATTAAATTGCTTAAAAAGCATGGTAAAACTGGAAATTCAAAAATCAAATTTTTATCAATACCTGCGGCTCGGTTCCTTTTACAGGCAATTTACACCTTACGAAAATGTTGCAGAATTAAGGGCAGGAAGTTTTTTGACTGTTGATTGTAATTCACTTTCCACTAAAGAAACAAGATGGTGGGATATCAATAATTATTATCAAGAACAAAATACCGATTCATTTGAAGAAAGTTTGCAAAAAACGGACGGCTTCCTTCACCAATCTGTGAAACGAAGATTAGAATCAAGCGACCTGGAAGTGGGAAGTTTTTTAAGCGGCGGTATAGATAGTGGATTGGTAACAGCCATTGCCAGCGAATATAATAAGAACCTAAAAACCTTTACAGTTTCTTTCGACGGGGAATATGATGAAGCGCCACTAGCCAAATTAGTGGCTGAAAAATACCATACGAAACATACTGAGATAAGAATATCGTTTGATAATCTGAAGAATGACCTGGAAAATATTCTATGCAATTATGGCGAACCGTTTTTTGATAGTTCAGCTATTCCCAGTTATTATGTAAGCCGGGAAGCAAAAAAATATGTTACGGTGATTCTTACCGGAGACGGCGCTGACGAGCTTTTTGGAGGGTACAGGCGATATGTACCTTTCGCAAAATATGATTTCTTTAAAAGGAATTTTTTGGTAAAAAAGAGTGCTTCGATTATTAAAAATGCCCTTCCGCCTTCTAATAATAAAAAATCATCTTACAATTATTTATACAGGCTTGCATCGTTGGCTTCCAGTTCAGACCTGGAGATATATCTTTCGGCCGGCGTAGATATTTTCGAAAATTTTGATTCATTTTTTATTGATCCGGGCTTTGATTATCTTGAAGCAGTGAGAGGCGATTTCGATAAAATTGCCAACAGTAATTTGTCGGGGTTAAAAAAAATTATGAATCTCGATTTTGACACTAATTTGTTCGACGACTTGTTGGTAAAGATGGATATTGCTACAATGGCAAATTCCCAGGAAGGTAGAAGCCCTTTTCTTTCAAAAGAAATCTTGGAGTATGTGCCTTCGTTTCAGGATGGTTACAAGATAAAAGGGAGCCAAACCAAATACTTGTTGAGGCAACTTGCAGTGAAATATCTTCCAGAGTCCTTAATAAATCAACCCAAAAGAGGATTTGAAATTCCTTTAAAAAAATGGGTTGAAGACGAACTCAAGGAGCCGATTTTTGATTATCTTTCATCTAATAATAATTTTTATTCGAATTTCGTTCAAACACGATTTGTAAAAGGCCTTCTAACGAAAAAAATCAAAATTGCTGATGAGAAGCGAGCGAAAATCTTATGGACACTTTTATCATTGGAGATTTGGCATAAAAAAGTGTACCAATGAATAATGCACGATCCAATAAGAAAAAGATAGCGGTTATTGAAAACGGCTTATTTTCCACCTATACGATGCGAGACGGCCTTATGCAATTTCTATTGAAAGAGGGCTATGAAGTCACAATTCTTACGCACACCAATAGTTTTGTTTCGCAAGTGGAAAAAAGCGGACTAAAGGTGATTAACATAGGGTCAGGCAACGTAAATCCTATAAAGGTTTTTAAATATATTTTTAATTTATACCACGCATTAAAACAGGTACAACCGGATGTGTGTCTTACTTTCAGTATTCGGCCGGCAATTTGGGGAAATTATATAACACGGTACTTAAAAATTCCCACGATTACGAATATCACAGGCGTAGGCCCCCTTTTTACAAGTAAAAATCTGGCTTATAAAGTGGCGCGTTCGATATATCGGTCTGCGTTAACCAGAACTAGAAAGGTGTTTTTTCAAAACTTCGACGATATGGATTTATTTATTGAAAAAAACTTTGTGAGAAAAGAGATCGCCGAAAGAATTCCCGGTTCTGGAATAGATTATCAAAAATTCAGTCCCATTAATTCAAATGAAATAGCCCATGATCATTTTATCTTTTTATTCATCGGCAGGCTGATAAAGGACAAAGGAATATTCGAATTTGTAGAAGCCGCAAGAATTATCAGGAAGAAATATCCCCATGTATTATTTAACGTAATCGGCCCATTTTGGAGTCAAAATTTAAAATCAAATACTATTACGAAATTAGATCTTCAAAACTGGATTACTGAAAGAATCATAGATTACCAGGGAGAAAAAAAAGACGTTAGGGAATTTATCGCCGGTGCCGATTGTGTAGTTCTTCCTTCGTATCGCGAAGGAACGTCTAATATTTTGCTCGAGGCGGCAAGCATGGAACGGCCGATAATTACAACGAATGCCACTGGATGCAAAGAAATAGTAGAAGATGGGGCAACCGGATTTTTATGCGAAGTAAAAGATGGCGTTGACCTAGCGAATAAAATGGAAAAAATGCTTTTGTTGCCACGGGCACAGCAGGAAGTCATGGGCAAGAATGCCCGACAAAAAATGATAAAGGAATTTGACAAACAGATAGTTCTCAAGGCATATTTAAAAGCGATAACGGATATTACAAAAGAAAATAAAAACAAATTTGATGACTATGGAAATTCTTGGAATTGAAGTTAAACTATTCGGTTTCAAATTAGTCTTACAAAGAACGATAAGTTGGTTGCAGAAGTAAATATTATGAACCCAATCCTGAACGACCAGGAGCTTTTAGCTCTTTTTAAAGACCCTGCAACCAAAGAGCAGGCGTTTACAGGTATATTGAAAAAATACCAGGAAAAATTGTATTGGCATATAAGAAGAATGGTGATAAGCCATGATGATACCGATGATATTTTGCAGAATATGTTTATTAAAGTATGGAAAAGTTTAGATAATTTTCGGGAAGACAGCCAACTGTATACGTGGCTATACCGCATTGCCACCAATGAATCGCTTACCTTTTTAAATCAACAGAAAAAAAGAGGTACGGTTTCACTGAGTGACGACGAGAACGGATTAAGCAATAAGCTTAGGAGCGATACCCAGTTTGATGCCAATAAGCTTGAATGGAAACTTCAATTGGGAATCCAATCTCTGCCTGAAAAGCAAAAACTGGTGTTTAATCTCAGGTACTATGACGAAATGCCTTATGAAGAAATGAGTCGTGTGTTGGATACCAGCGAGGGAGCACTAAAAGCGAGTTACCATCATGCGGCTAAAAAAATTGAGGAATTTATATTGAATCATTAAACTAAACAAACGATAAGAAGTCTGAGTAATCGCGATGGAAAGCAAATCAGAAATATTAAACAAATTAAAAACGATTAGTCCTTTACTGGCTTCAATAGATAAGAAGAATGTTTTTAAAACTCCAGATGGCTATTTTGAGATTCTTGATAAAAGAATCACTGCTAATGTTTTGCTTAATGACCTTAAAACATCCCGCACTCAGGAAGTTCCGGAAGGATACTTTGAATTATTGACTTCAAAAATTATTTCAAAAATTAAAAACATGGATTCAGGAGAGGAAATTCAGGATATTTCTCCTGTTTTATTTTCCTTAAGAGATAAAGGTACATTTGCAGTTCCGCCCGGTTATTTTGAAAATCTCAGTAGCAGTGTCTTCAAAAAAATAGACAACGGGAAAGCAAAAGTTATTTCTATCCACGGCTCTAAAAAATGGTGGAGATATGCGGCAGCGGCAGCAGTGGCATTTCTTGTCATAATAGGTTCTTTGGAGTTTTTCAATAATAAGAAGGCAACCGACGATAACACAAAAATGGCATCGGTTTCAGCTAATTTGCCAGATTACATAAAATTGTCCTTTCAATACGAAACCCCGGAGCAATTTGAAAATGGGATAGCTTCTTTAAATGATACTGATATTATCGCTTACCTGGAGCAGCATGGTAATGTGTTGGATGATGAGCAAATTAATAATGGCATAGACGTCGATGAACTGCCTGATGCAGTAGATTATTTGCTTAATGATAATACGCTGAATGATTTTTTGAAAATGACGAACGCGCAGGCGAAAAAAGAGTAATGATGAAGAAATTTCTACTTATATTAATGGTGGTGTCTGGAAGTATTTCATTTGCCAATGCCCAGTCGGGAAATGGCCAGCGACAGGAAAAATTACAGGCCCTGAAAATAGCATACATTACTCAAAGATTAAAACTGACACCTGCGGAGGCAGAAAAATTCTGGCCGGTTTATAATCGATACAATGATGAAATTAGAACTTTACGGATTAATAATAAAAATGGTGATGTTCTTGATAACGAGCAAAAACTTTTAGACATCAGGAAGAAATACAAAACTCAATTCGAAAATATTTTGGGACCCCAGCGAATGAATAATCTCTATAATGCCGAAAGGGACTTCCGGAATTTACTGATAAAGCGTCTTAAGGAACAAAAGCAGCAAAACAATAAATAACGGACGACAGAAAATTTAGCAAAAAATAAGACTCGTTTCGATATAGCTTTGATTTTACGAAATAACTGTTTTGCTGTATTATAGTAAATCAACAAATAGTCTCAATTCTTATTTTGATCAACATCAGTCGGACTTAGAAAGATTAGTTCTGTGATTTTAAAAAGGCCACGATATTATTCATATCTTCTTTCGTTAGAATTCCGCCATAAGCGGGCATATTTTTTCCTCCGTTTACAATTCGCACTTTTAATTCCTGGATCGATAAACGATTGCCGATAGTGGTGAGATCAGGGCCGTCTATGCCGCCGTAGTTGTTGATCTTATGGCAGTAGTTGCAGCCTTTTGAATAAAACAAATGCACCCCTTGAATGATGGTGGAATCCGGATTGGCGGATTTAATGGCGGTTAATGGTAATGGCTTTGTATTAAAATGCGGCGACCAAGGTGCTTTCAAACCGATCACCAACAAACTGATCACAAATACAGTAACACAAATAACTCCATAAACTGCCCAAGGCCTTTTTAAAGGGCTTCTTTCTCCTTTGTTGGAAATAAACGGAATTGAAAATAAAATAACAACAGTGAGAATAGGACCAAGTAACATCGATATGGATTCGATATTATGAGGCATCAACGCAAATAATGCAAAGAACGGAACCATGTACCAGTCAGGCTTTGGCGTTGTAGTCAATACAGAAGGGTCTGGCTTTCCTGATAGCGCCGGAGGTCCAAAAATGACCGCAAGGCAAATGATACAAATGATCACGATTGAACTGAACATCACATCCCTCCAAGCAGCATTTGGCCAAAAAGGAACACCTTTTTCTTTCAACAAATTTTTATACCAGGCACGATATTTTTTCGGTTCCACCAATCTTCCGGCTTTTGGCGGTTCTGAAATTCCATTTTGGATAACGAGATACAAATGAATTCCTATAAATATAAAAATCATGGCAGGCACCATAAAAACATGGTACGAATAAAACCGGCTGAGACTTTGCCCACCGATTGTGTCGCCGCCCAATAGTAATCTCGCAAGGTATTTTCCAATAATAGGCGTTCTTCCTAATTGTTCTGCGGCTACTACCGAAGACCAAACACCATTAGAATCCCAACGCAACAACTGGCCTGTAAATCCCATGAAAATGGTACATAATAAAAGAATCACTCCACTGATCCAATTCATTTCCCTGGGAAATTTATACGATGCGGTAATGTAAACTCTCATCATGTGAATGCCTACCAGGATGATCATTGCAGAAGCGCCAAAGTAATGAATACCTCTAAGTACATTTCCAAATTTTGCCTTATCTGTAATAAATACAAGGGATTGATAGGCGTCTTTGGAAGAGGGCTGATATAATAGAGATAAAGCAACCCCTGTAATTACCTGTAATATGAAACAAAATAATACAGCGCTTCCGAAAACGTAAGCCCACGTTGCTTTTGGTGGCACCGGATGTTTCATGATCGGAACAATGTTCTCAGTAATGCCCGTCCTGTCATCAATCCAATTCCATATTTTTTTTAAATATTTTTTCATGCGTTTTTGGATGCGTTGATGCTGGTAATAGGTAACGGTGCTGTTTTAAGCTGTACCTCGTTATTATATACTCTCACTTCATATCTTGTTAACGGTTTGGGTGGCGGCCCTGCGGCCACGTTTCCATTTTCATAATAAACACCGCCATGACAGGGACACATAAATAAATGGGCATCTTTTTCCCATCTTACCGGGCAACCCAAATGGGTGCAATTAGCGGCAAAAGCAATAAAATCATTTTGATCAGTTCTCCTCAACCACGCGGCAGATTTTGCAGTTACTCCTGCATAAGGTTTCGGATCTGCGTTTATAAAGGTTACCAAATTCGTGGTACCCGTTTGAAAGTCAGCCAATTTCCCTACTGTTCGCCATTGTTGATTTTGTTTTTCCAGCAAAGGTGCTATCAGAGCGCTGACAATCGGGATAGCCGCAGCCATCGCGCCAATACCGGCCAGGCCCAGACTGACTTTAAGAAAAAAATCCCTCCTGGTTATTTCGTCTTTTTGTGATTCTTCATTCATGACGTAAAATATTTATCCATCCAGTGAGCGCTATTACTAAGATAATAAAACCAGCCAGGGAAATCAACCAGGTAGTCAATAACCCCCATCCTAAAAATGCTAATCCCATCGCCATAAAAAATGGCCAGTAGGTTGGCTCCGGCAATACTTCCGGTTTTGCTTTTACTTTTTCTATTTGTGAGTTCATATAATTGTTTTCTTTTTTATTTTCAGTTAATGTACTATTATTTTCAACTTCTTTAGGATGATTGATACCTGCTTTTAAACCAGGACTGCTTCCGTTAATAGATCCCATAAAAGCATTTATGAAAGTATTCTTGAGCTGATAACCCAATTTTCTTTTTGACAAATAGCCTGCTCCAAACGCAAGCGCTTCTTTAAATAAAGAATATTTTGACGAAGACGATTTCTTTAGATTTTGGAGCGTATGATCCAGGGCAGCTATGGGATTTAAATTTTCCAACAAATGATGCGCCCGATCTTTAAAATCATCTTCCATGACCTCCCTTTTTCTTTCAAGATTTTCGATGGCAGTTGAAAGATCTTTAGTAGCGGAAATTTTTTTGAGCTTTTTTTTTGCTATTTCGTCGTCATCCATTTCTTAAAATTTTATTTAATTGGTTACGCCTCACCTATCAGTTATTGATAACAGCGTTATTGGGTACCTCGTACAATTCTTTTCTATCATACCAATTTATTAAAATAGCCATTGAAGCCGTTAAATAGATCAGGCAACAAGGAACCCACATGATCAATCCCGCCGCTTGCTGGTCTATACCGGCAGATATTTTCCATTGATTTCTGATTAAATGCAAATAGCCATACGTGTCGCCGATATCGACATAATGAGAATAGATTCCCAACGGAGCAAATGTGATCATCAAACCGAGTATGGTACAAAAGATACATGCTGTGGAAAGATAGAGCACTGCTGATAAAGGCGGAATGCGATACTCATGATAAGGATTGATGACCGGCCAGCAAAAAATTATTCCGCCAACCAGTAAACTCAGCCATTGCAAATACATTAAACCCATTCCATGGCCAGAGGTAACTTCATTAAAAATGAAGGGAACGTGCCAGAACCACATAATACCCACGCCAGTAAACCAACATAAAGCGAAGATTCTTATTTTGTTCGTGGAAAGAGCAAGAAGATATTTTTTCAATCTGTTTTCTTTCGGAATGCCTGCTACCAACAATGGCGCTGCTATCAACAACAATAATACATGCGAAACCATGTGTGCGCTGAATAAATAGTGTTCGGCCAGAAAATGCAAAGGTGAAGCGACACAAACAATAATTAGAAGAATTCCCCCCAAAAAATACAGCGACTGTTTTCTTAATTTAAAATGAATGGCATACAAATAAATAATACAAAGCACCGAAAGAAATAAAATTACGATCGGATCAAAATGCCAATAAGAAAATATAGAACGCATAATGCTAAGTTTTAAATATTCGTAAAATGTGGCAGCACATATACCACCGTAAAAACAACGATCCACACTACATCTACAAAGTGCCAGTAGTAGCCCACAGAGGTTATTACGTTGGATCCTGGTTTATTAAAATCTCCCAGGAATGTTAACAAAAGAATGATGGATAAAATCACTAATCCCACAAAAACGTGGAATCCATGAAAACCTGTCAGCGTATAAAAGCTGGTGCCGAAAACACCGCTACCCAACGTAACATGGTCATTTACTAACCTCCAGTATTCCCTTCCCTGTCCAATGAGAAATATAACTCCCAATAAAATAGTTATTATCAACCAAATTTTCAGGTTCTTAATTTTTCCATTTTTATAATTCTTGTCAGCCATCCAAAAAGTAAAACTGCTAGCAATTAATACAACGGTGAATATTCCGGTCTTTTCTATGTCAAGCGCATGTAACTGGTGTGGCTCAAAACCTGATGTGAAAGCCATATAGACAAATGACATGATAAGGCAAACGAAAAACATGCCTTCCGTTCCCACTACCAATTTCATCATTGTTTTGTTCATACAATTTTTTATTACACGTTTTTTTAATTACACGAATTGAAACGGATTATACGAATTTTCCCTCATGCCTTATTATTTCAATTGGATATTGAATATCGAAAATTGAACATTGAATAATTTCTTTTCATATTCCCTATTACTCATTCCTTATCCTTCAAATCCCACAGCGGATATCTACTATTCACTACCGGCACTTCATCAAAATTCTTTAATGAAGGGGGAGAACTCGCAGCCCATTCCAGCGTAGAAGCCTCCCAGGGATCATCGCCCGCTTTCTTGCCGCTTTTTCGGCTTTTCACTATTATATATCCCAGGTACAAAACCGACAGGCCCATTATGAAAGCGCTAATTGTAGAAATCATATTTAGCGTGCCATACCACGGAAGATCAGGATAAGTAAAAACTCTTCTTGGCATTCCAATCATCCCTAAGGCATGCTGCACAAGGAAAGTGCCGTTAAACCCAATCACAAACAACCAGAAAAACACCTTACCCATTTTCTCATCCAAGAATTTTCCGGTCATTTTTGGGAACCAATAGAACAAACCGGCAAGAACTCCGAAGATGGTGCCGCCGATAAACACATAATGCAAATGTGCCACTACAAAATAAGTGTCGGTGAGTTGCCAGTCTATCGGCACAATGGCAAATGCAATACCTGAAAGGCCACCAATCGTGAATTCAATTAGAAACGCGACAGCAAACATCATCGAGACAGTAAATCTTATTTTACCCCCATACATCGTCGCGATCCAGGCAAAGACTTTTACACCGGTCGGGATGCCTATCAACATACTGGCTGCCGAAAAAAATGCGTCAGCGGTATTTCCCATGCCAACCGCAAACATATGGTGTGCCCACACTCCGAACGCAAGCAAAGCGATGGCAACAGAAGAAGCTGCAACAAATGAAGCCCCAAAAATCGGCTTACGTGAAAATGTAGGAATCACTTCCGAGATAATTCCGAATGGAGGAAGGATTACAATATACACTTCTGGGTGCCCGAAGATCCAGAATAAATGTTGCCACAACAATGCAGAACCACCAGAAGCGGTATCAAAAAAGTGTGCACCGAATTGCCTGTCCAATAAAAGCATGGACAGCGCCGCATTGAGCGCGGGAAAGGCGGCCAGCAATAAAAATGAATTTACAAAAACCATCCACACAAACATGGGTACTTTGTTCAGCCCCATGCCTTTCACACGGTAGTGGAGCACGGTAACGACAAGGTTTATAGAAGTGGTAACGCTGCCAATTCCGGCAAGCAGTAATCCCATGCAGTAATAATCCACTCCCGAATTAATAGAGTAATTTTTTTCGCTGAGCGGTACATAATTAAACCATCCCGCATCTGGTGCACCACCCGCCAGGAAGCTGAAATACAGCAACATGCCTCCCAGCAACGTCATCCAAAAACTAAAAGCATTTAATCGGGGGAAAGCCATTTCATTAGCGCCTATCATCAAAGGCGTAAAATAAATAGCAAATCCAAACACAGCCGGCATCGCTACAAAAAAAACCATCGTAGTTCCGTGCATCGTGAAAAATTGATTATAGGTTTCAGGACCTAAGAAGTGATTTAGCGGTTCCGCTAATTGAATCCGCATGAGCAGCACTTCTACCCCACCAATGATCAGAAATAACAGCGCCATCAACAGGTACATAATTCCAATCATCTTATGATCGACGGTAGATATCCATTGCAGCAAACCCTGGTCGCCAGTGACACTTACACTTGGAAAGGCTTTGGATGGTTCCGGAATGTAAATTGGTTCACTCATTTTTTTGACATTGTTTTTATTTTAATTCTTCCAAATAATGTACAATCGCATTTACTGAATCCTTATCCATATTGAAATCCGGCATGTGCGCCCCAGGTTTTATTTGCTGAGGATGGCTAATCCATTTAAATAAATTGGTTTCATTATTTTCCATCAATCCTGTTAATAGCGTTTGCCTGCTTGCCAGGTGAGTAAGGTCAGGGCCTACATTCGAAGTGGCAGCAGTTCCTGCGATACGATGACAACTTCCGCATGACTTTGATTGAATTAATTCAGCGCCTTTCATTGCTAATTCGTCCGAGGGCTGTACCGCAGCTGTCGCGTTTGCTGCGAGCCATTTATTAAAATCACTTTCGCTTTGTGCAATTACATTTATCCGCATCCAGGCATGTTGTGCACCGCAAAACTCACTGCAGGCGCCGATATATTTACCAGGTTTATTAATGTTAAGCCATAAGTAATTGGGATCATTAGGAACCAGGTCCATTTTATTTCCTAACTGAGGCACCCACCAGTCGTGTATCACATCTGCTGAGCGCATTTCCATCAATAATTGTTTGCCCACCGGCAAATGCACTTCGTTGGCCGCAACTACATTAGCGCCCGGATAATCCACTTCCCACCACCACTGGTGGCCGATGATCACGATATCCGGTTGCCTGTTTTTGGGAATAGAAGGAGACACTGCGTTCATCGTAGCCAGAGTTTGATAAAAGAAAAACGCAAGCAATAAAACAGGACCTCCAATCATTGCAGCCTCAAGCTTATTATTGTGGGCCGTTTGCACCGGCTCATCCGTATCCCCTTTTTTTTGCCTGAATTTGATACAGATATACACGATCAGAAAAATTACCAGCAGCAGCATACCGGCAGCTGCAACGTTGAAATAATTGAACAGCCTATTGATTCTGTCCGCTTGCTGCGATGCAGGATTTTCAATCGATTGTAAAAAAATGGGATTCAGAAAATATAGATGTAACGCAAACATTCACTAACCGGATTTTTTATTAAAAATTTCTAACAGTAACTCTTATTAAACAGTCGAATATTAAACAGTCGAAAACCTATGGGAATCCGTCGATTCGAGGATTCTTAAAGAAGAATGGTAAGAACAGGTCATTATTTAAAATATTGATTCTATTAAATTTAGATTCCTGCCGGATCTTAATCGGGCGTATTTTTTTACACAAAAAGAATTGGTATGCGAATAAAAAAATACCGCGTGTCATTAAATGGTTTCGATTTTTTTGACGATCAGGATTTAAATGCGGCATCAAACATTGTGCCTATTGATAATTTTAACAAAATAGAAACCAGGAATATTCCTTCGTTTACTGGTAACCGTTATATAAGTATTCTAGGTTTCAAATAGTTCTGCTCGTCTTAATATAGTGCGCCTTACTAGTTTGTCTTTTAGTCCAAAAGAGCGTCTTGTGGTCATGTTAACAGAAGATATAATTATACGAATTCTAACGTGCAGCCCTATAAAATCGGTGATAGCATAAATTGGTAAAAAAAATACAGACATGCAATTATTAAATTGAAGAAAATTTTCCCCGATAAAATAAATCGGGAAAAATTGTCACTTCATAAAATTCAAAAAACATCCGGACGTCTTTATTATACTTTTTCAAGTTTATCACGACCCATCATTTTCGGGAAGTTGGGCATTTCTTTTTTACTGTTCGCTATGACATCTCCGGCTTTTACGAGATCTGCTCCTTTTTCACCAATCATGAGCACCGCAGCATTGATATTACCTGATGTAAGAGTCGGCATCACCGATGCATCTATCACTCTAAGTTTCTTCAAACCATGTACCCGCAACTGGGAATCCACTACAGACATGTCATCGTTACCCATGCGCGCAGTGCCCGCAAAATGGTGGGCTATAAAAGCATTTTTACGAATGTAATCGAGCAACCCCTCATCGGTGTTAACGTCAGGGCCCGGTGCTACTTCTTTGATATTGAATTTACCCATCATCGCATCACCAACCCGTTTAACAATTTTCAATCCTTCCATCATCGTATGAATATCCTCTTCCGCAGTTAAATGATTGAATAAACATGACGGGCTGTCTTTCGGGTTCGTTGAAGTGATTTGAACACGCCCACGACTAACAGGACGCCCCTGGTACATACTCAAATGGAACCCGGAACCCTTTGCAAGGTTCCATACTTTCTTGCCTTGCAGGAAAGGAAGTAAGTGCAGTTGTATATCTGGAGCTATCAATCCTTCTTTTGTGTATAGAAATGCTCCGGCCATTGCCGCACCAACCTTTAACGGGCTTTCCTTTTTTCCAAGGTAATATTTGATTCCTGACCATGCCTGGGAGAATACGTTACCGACTTGCTTATTGAAGGTGTACTTGCTTGAGGTCGTGTATTTACGGGATACCTGTGGATGATTCATCAGGTTTTCGCCTACCCCTTTTAAATCAAGCAACACCTCAATACCGTACTTTCTTAATAAGTCTGCCGGGCCTACTCCTGATAGTTGAAGTAATTGTGGCGTCATTAATGTACCCGCACTTAAAATGATTTCACGATTGGCTTTTACACGATGAAGCTTTCCATCTTGCTCATAAATAATTGCATCCGCTGACTTTCCCTCAAATTCAATTTTCGTAGCAAACGCTTTAGAGATAATCGTTAAATTAGGGCGATCACGATTCGGTTTAATGTAGCAGGCAGAGGTAGAGGAACGGTGCCCTTTCCATGTCGTCAGATCCCAGTATCCGGCGCCCGGAAGAGTAGGTCCGTTAAAGTCATTATTCCGCGGAACGCCAAGGCTTTCCACGACTGCATTGATGAATTCATCGGCCAACGGATTTTTCCACTGAGCTAATTCAACTCCGATTGGGCCCTTCCAACCGTGATATTTGGTTTCTCCCCTGTGATCGTGCTCATACTTTTTAAAGTAAGGCAATACATCTTCGTATCCCCAACCTTCTGCACCCATCTTTTCCCAGGTATTATAATCGGTTGGCGAACAACGCACATGCACCAGCCCGTTGATTGAACTTGAACCGCCCATTATTTTTCCATGGAGCAGAGGAAATTTTCTGTTATCGAGCCCTGGCTCAGGTTCTGAATATTGTTTCCACCACATATACTTATGTATGAAAATAATCTTCGCAAAACCGAGGGGTATTTTAGACCAGTAACTATTATTTCTGGGTCCGGCTTCGAGAAGCAGCACTTTAACATTGGGATCCTCAGACAGGCGAGTCGCAACAATTGCGCCTGCTGACCCTGCACCCACGACTATATAATCATAGCTTTTTGGATCTGATTCAATTCGTGAATATTTCATTGTGTTCATTTGATTTAATTTAAAGTTTTAAAGTGACAGTAGTCAGGTTCTCAAGAAGGTTGATGGGAGTCGGCTAAAATCAGCTTTTTAATTATTATGTTTCAACTGATGTCTTTCTTAACAGACCATCAGGAATATGATTTGGTCTACATTTTTCAAAACAAGTACGATTGACCATACTTCTTCATTTTACCGATGACGATTTTCAATGCGACATCAAACATTGTGCCTATTGGAAATTTTAAAAAAAACAGAAATAGGGATTATTTGTTCGTTTACTGATCACCGTTAGTTAGATATTCAAATCTGTAAATAGGCTCGCTTAGTTCTTTACGAGAGACCTGTACGTACGTTTTTTAGGTCAAAAGAGCCGTCCTTGTTATTATACCAGGTAAAATAATTCTATCGCACGGCTCCATAAAAAATAGTTAATAACATAAATTAGCCGAATAGAAAAACACAAACATGCATTTGCGAAATCGAAGAAAAAATTTCCCGCTAAAACAAATTGTACAAAAACTTTCGCCTTCACTTAGTTGAAAAAACCAAGCAGGAAAGGATTTGTGTTACTTCTAATATAGGCTCCTCTTTTTTAACAACTGCTTTTTTTATAGGCACGCTCTTTGATTGGCAACGCATCAGAGAGACCCTCTGCATCTTGATGTAATCACCTATGATGACTTAGGATTTCCTAATTTTTCTCATCTATTAATAAAATTTTATGGCAAAGCAAGTAAGTGATTTCTTAATTGAAAGATTATTAGAATGGAATATTACGCGCATTTTTGGTTTTCCCGGCGATGGTATCAATGGCATCTTGGGCGCTCTTGATCGCGCCAAGGATAAGATGGATTTTATCCAGGTAAGACACGAAGAAGATGCAGCCTTTATGGCTTGTGCGCATTCAAAGTTTACGGGAGAAGTAGGCGTGTGTATGGCCACCTCCGGCCCTGGTGCTATTCACCTGTTAAATGGATTGTATGATGCAAAAATGGATCATCAATCGGTGGTTGCGATAGTAGGCCAATCGGCCAGGGAGTCGCAGGGCGGCGCTTTTCAACAGGAAGTTGATTTAAATAGTTTGTACAAAGATGTGGCTCATGAATACATTCACATGGTTTCTGTGCCTTCGCAAATGCAGCAATTACTCGATCGTGCTATCCGTATTGCGAAAGCTGAAAGAACTGTTACCTGTGTGGTGATTCCTAATGATATCCAGGAGCTGGACGCCAAAGAGCCACCACGTGGACATGGTACCATTCATACGGGAATTGGTTTTCCGGAAGTACGAATCGTACCACCTGAATCAGAATTGGTGAAGACTGCTGATTTATTAAATGAGGGGAAAAAAGTTGCGATCTTGGTTGGAGCAGGCGCGTTAGATGCTGCGGACGAAGTAATACAAGTAGCCGAATTATTGGGTGCAGGTGTTGCAAAAGCGCTGCTCGGAAAAGCAGTACTGCCTGATGACCTTCCTTATGTGACTGGAGCGATTGGTTTATTAGGTACGGAACCGAGTTATAAAATGATGATGGATTGCGATACGTTACTGATGGTAGGAAGCAGTTTTCCGTATTCTGAATTTTTGCCAAAGATTGGACAGGCAAGGGGCGTGCAGATAGATATTGATGGCAAAATGTTAAGTCTTCGTTTTCCTATGGAAATAAATTTAGTGGGCGGTAGTAAGGAAACTTTAAAAGCGCTTATTCCTCATTTGAAAAGAAAAGAGGATCGTTCATGGCGCGAAGGAATTGAAAAAGGAATGAAAAAGTGGTGGGAACTTTTGGATGCGAGAGCAAAGGATTCTGCCAAACCTATTAATCCACAAAGAGTCTTTCAGGAATTATCGCCTAAACTTCCTGATAATTGTATCCTCTCTTCTGATTCCGGCACTTCCGCAGACTGGTTTGCACGCCATCTCAAAATACGTAAAGGAATGAAAGCTTCTTTATCCGGCAATCTCGCCACGATGTGCCCGGGCGTTCCTTATGCCATAGCCGCAAAATTTGCGTATCCCGATAGAATCCCGATCGCCATG
>DATCFI010000058.1:0-6106 GCA_036509585.1 Hanamia sp.
CCGCTCCGCCGCGGTAAATGGTCCAGTCGCTGCGAAGCAGTGGCTCCTTGTTTTCCATGAATGTCCGTAATGTTTGAGTGAACTTTATGCCTTCGATGGAAATATTACTTACCGGTTCTTTTTCAGCGCCCCTGAATTCAAACAGGCGCGCAATCTGGGGCGTTTCAAATTTTGCCGTGGCTAAATCCAATCCTGCAGGCGGATAATAATAAAGTGTTCTTGTTTCTTTATTATAAAACCATTCGTTGGCGGTATCAAGTTCCTCAAAAATATTTTCAACAAAACGGTATTTCTCGCTCATACCCATTCGGCGATTGTTTTGCCAGCCGCCCTCAAGATCAGCTTGTCCTGCTGCATTTTTCCCCTTGATGAGGTAATGAAAGTCGCCCCATTCAGAACGATGCAACGCATGCACATATCCACCTGCGGGCGATTTCCAACTTGCCACACGCTCAGGAGAAAGTACATCATCTGCCGTACCTCCATAATAATGTGCGTTGGAAGTATAGTTGGGGTAGCGGGCCATTCGCTGTAATTGTCCGTTCACAAATAACTGATCAAAAATGAGATCCTGTTTTAAAGTGGATTGCCAGATTCCATTTTTGTATTTTTCCCATTTTAAATTTAAAGCCACCGCTCCACTAATGATAACTTTTTGATTGTTGAAATTTTTAATGGTGAGTGTCTTATCTTTTTTTCGTGAATCTTCCCGGGTAAAAACAATTGGCTGGCTTAAATAATAAACACCTCCTAAAAGATAAAGCACAACAGGCCCTGCTATTTTTCTTGCCTTCAATTTCGCATGGTCTATGGTGGCGAACGGTTTTTCTTTGGTACCGGGATTCGTATTTTTTCCTTTGGGAGAAATAAAAAAAGTTGTTTGCGCATTAACAACTGTGATTATTATCACCAGGAAAATTGCTGTTAAAAGTATCTTTTTTATCACCTTCACTTTATCCAATTATTTTGCAATTATATTCAATTAAGCATTTATTTCTTACCTGAATCAAGGAATTCATTTTCATTTCTGAGGCTTATTGATTCTTTTGCAGGGAAATCAACCGGTACCGGATAAGTTACTTTACCGGTTGCCAGCCATTCAGCGGCCCTTATCATTGTTGTTTGAAAACCAACACAACGATAAGCCGGCGGATAAATTTCTCCTTCCCAGAGATGACCCATACTTGAGTTGTAAACACGTCCTTTACCATAAGTAACTACCCACTCAACCGGCCAATATCTTTTTGTGGCGCTACTGTCAAAGGCGTAAGATAGCACCGTAATATTTTCTGCAGTCCCTCTTGGATAATTATATACTTCTGTGTTGGCAGTTTTCCATTGTTCTGGATAATCTTTGTTAATGGGATGTTGATTAAGTACATGGATTATTGCATTGAACCTGTTACCATGACCAGTACCTTCTCCTTCGTTTGGAGGTATACGAATTATATTTTTTTCAGCATCAATCTCCAGCGCGTAACCACTGGAACGTGGCCGCCAGCCCAGTCCGATCATCTTATCATATTCTTTCCAGTGAGGAAATGCATTATTGCCCGAATGAAGGATATACAGGCCACCACCGTCTTTCACATATTTCTCTAATGCCTGTTCTGCCCTTACAGGCCAACGCAATGTTGTGTCATTAATATTATTAGTATTCTGAATAACAACCGAATATTTTTTAAAATCAGGTTTCCATACTGACCGGTCAGTGCTATCAGCCGGAACTGTAGAAACAGCTACGCTAAACCGCCCTGATTTCTCTAAGATCCATTTTGTGACAACTGTGGTTTGTTTCCAGTCATGGTTACTAAATCCATCAATAATTAAAACATTGATGACTTGTTTTTTTTGTGTACTCAAGTTATTCGTGCTGGAAAAAAGGATTCCAAAAAGCATTGTATAAATTTTCATGTCAAACAATGGTTTTAATTTATTGAACTTTAATAATTAGTTCGTTTTCTTTAAGCGTTTTGGAAAAAGCCTTTAACCTGATTTCGCCTGCTCTTTTATCAGATTGCACCAGTACCAAACAATAACCATTGAAGGCTTTGCGCTGACTTGCTTTGTCAGGTTCATGGCTGCTGGGATTTCCATTACCTGTACCAATTATTTTCCCGGGACCTTCAATTGAAAACGTTACCAGGTCATCGGCAATTGGTACCATTCTGCCTTTAGCATCTTTTAACGCAACTCTTATAACAGCAACATCACAACCATCCGCTTTCAGTTGATAAACATCGCTGTTCAAACTTATTTGTGCTGGCTGTGTGGTGGTTTCGACAATATCTTTTGTTACAAGTTTTCCGGCCTTATATCCTCTTGCTTCCAATTTGCCGGGTTTATAAATCAATCCCCAAATCAATTTTGTGTTTGGCACTGCTTTCTTCCGGCCGATACTTTTTCCATTTAAAAATAATTCAACTTCTTCGCAATTGGTGTAACAGTGTACATTAATACTGTCGCCTTCTTTTCCCGGCCAGTTCCAATGCGGAAAGATATGAACTACCGGCATATTTGTCCATGCTGCTTTATATGCATAGTATCCATCTTTAGGGAAACCGCATATATCCATAATGCCGAAATGAGAAGAAACACATGGCCATTGGTATGGCGTTGGTTCGCCCCTATAATCAAAACCTGACCAAACAAAGGTTCCTCCGAGAAAAGGATACTTAACAATATCTGCCCAGTCTTCTCCCGGAAAAGGCCCCCAATTGGGTTCCCATTTACTCATATTGGATACATAACCTTTTTCCCGGTTGTTCTCATATTCTCCCCGGGTAGAAACGAAACTAGTGGATTCGGTTGAAAACACAATACGATCCGGATATTGTTCATGATCTTTTACATAGGCCATTCCCTTATCTCCATAATTATACCCTACAACATCCAACACATCACTGTACCCGGATTCATTCCGACCATGATTCATTGCAGCGGTCACCGGACGTGTGGGATCAATTTGATGAGTTGTTTCAACCATTGTCTCTAATATTCTTTTCCCGGTTACTGTACCTTCCAGCCATTCTTCATTTTCCATGCTCCATATAAATATTGAAGGATGATTTCTGTCCCTGTACAACATAGTCGTCAAATCTTTAAGGTTTTCTCCAGAGCTTGACAAGTGGCGGTTTTCATCCAAAACAAGCATACCAAGGCTGTCGCAAATATCAAGTAATTCGGGTGAAGGTGGATTATGTGCGCAACGGTAACCATTACATCCTATTTGTTTAAGCAATTTTATTTTATAGTCATTGATTTTATCCGGAAGTGCCACACCAACTCCTGCAAAATCCTCGTGATTGGCTGTACCTTTTACAGGATAAAGTTTTCCGTTAAGAAAGAACCCATTGCGGTTGAATTCGATTGTCCTTACACCGAAGTTGGTTACATAGGTATCCACGATATTCCCATTATCAGCGACTTCAGTTAGAATTTTGTAAAGCGTTGGCGTTTCGGGCGACCAAAGCATTGGCTTCTGAATTTTCCCCTCCTGGGATATTTCTATTTTGCTAAAAGGCTCAATCGTCTGAGATGAAGTTTCAGTATCAAGCAAATTTCCTTTATTGTCCACTATTTTTGAAATAAGCTTAACTTCCTTTGGGGTTTTATTTTCGTTTTTCACCGTAGTTCTTATGTTTATTGTAGCTTCTTCAGAAGAAACAAATGGTGTGGTAATATAGGTACCGAATCGATCGACATGAAGCTTGTCTGTTTTAACAATCCACACATGCCGGTAAATTCCTGCACCCTCGTACCACCAGCCTTCGTATTCCCTGGCATCAACCTTCACCAATATTACATTTTTGCCTTCATTGCCATAACGCAAAACATCCGTCAGATCATAGTTTGCCGGTGTGTAGCCGCTTTGATGATTGCCCATCAGGTGGCCATTCACCCAAACTGTGCTGTTTCTGAAAATGCCCTCAAATTCAATGGAAATTTTTCGTCCTTTATCGGTTTCCGGGATTTCAAATTCTTTCCTGTAAAAGCCAACACCTGTAGGCAAATATCCGCTGACGGCAGGTTGACTACCGAGTGAATTGTCGTGGACAAAAGCACCTTCTATAGCCCAGTCGTGTGGTATACTTACTTCTTTCCAGTCGGAAGGATAAAATACCCCGGCGCTTTTCACATCAGTGTAATCAATAACAGTATCCCTTGTTTTTATAACTTTTACATCGGCATCTGTCAACCCTCCCTGCCCACCGGCTTGTACCACATGTTTTATAGCAATATCGCCTTTGTGGAACTGCCAGTTGAAATCAAAATTTTCTTTGGTCCTTTCAGCCGAAACTGCGGCTCGTATATTTTGTGCATTCCCATCATTTAAAAAAAATAACCCTATAATTGCGGTGCCCCCAAAAAGTAATAATATTTTTAAACGTTGGTTCATACTATGATGTTTCCAAAAATTATGCGACTTCAATAAATACAGTGGGATAAAATGCCGTGATAAAATTTCACTGTATAATTTTTGCTTATGTGTTATTTGATTCTTCGATTCAATATCGCTGAAACTTAATCTATTTTATTACACTTTATTCTAAAGTTCACATTTTAGTTAGAATCTTATGATTTATCTTACTTCTATAAACTCCGGTTCGTACGGAGCAATTGAAATATTGCCGGAATAATCTTTATCGAAAAGAATACTCCTTGATGCATTTTTCATTGGAATCATCTTAGTTTCACCACTTATATTCAGGTATAAAAAATGGGTTTTATCAATCTGCCTTGCCATTACGCCGCCAGGCACTTCCGGTCCTTTTTTGATAGCAAGTTCATTGATAAGCTCATCAACTAAAGGATTCAACACATCGCCATTTGCCGGAAGTCCAACATAAATGGCTTGTCCTTTGCCATATTTATTGGATGTGATGATTGGATAATCTTTGTCAAGGCTGGTAATGCTTCCGAGAACTTTAGCGCCTTTTGGATCTATGATATCAAACCTTGTTGATTCTGTATTGACGACTTTGCCCTGGTAAGTAACCTCCAATTTTTCCCCTGTATAGGATTTCCCCGAGATTTCATTCATCATTTCAGTTTCTTCATAACTTCCCAACCGAATACCAAAAACATCGTTTAATCTACCAGGCCGGGTACTTGCAAATACCTGACCGTGTTCATCAACAAATGCTGAATTACTTGTCATTACTACTGTGCCGCCATTTTTAACAAAGCTGCGTATGCTATCGGCTGTCGCGGTATCCATCACCGCAACTCCGGGCACAAAAAGCAATTTATAGGGTAAAGGACTCCTGCTTATGTCAACCACACGAACGTCCATGTTGCGTTTGAAAAACAAATCCCAGCAGGCTTGCAGTTGGCTGTCGTGTTGTTCCGGAAAATATTTGCTTGCGATCTGGCTGGGGTAGGAAAAAGCCAACCCAACTTCTGCCTGGAGCTTATAAGGGAAAAATTTTTCAATCTTTTTAAATTCCGTTGCAATTTTTTTGTATTCGTAGTATTTACGATTGGGCACACCATCCCAGTCAATCATGCCTTCCAGGTATTGTTCCTCGCCGGCCCACATACTTTGCCAGGTCCAGCCGCATACCATCTGGTTGCCATACATCAGTGTTGCATAGGCAGACTTTCGGATGGAATTTGGGACTGCTGTCATGGTCGTAAATTCAGTGCACCAGAAGGGATTGTTGCTTTCAAACTGAATGCGTGAAATGCCAAACAAAGCATTCATAATGCCCCAGTTGGTGGTTAAAGAATTTCCCGGGTAAAAGCCACAACCTTCCCGTGTCATCTTACCAGAGTAGGCGATAGGAGTGTAGTCAAAATATTTCATCGGGCTATAATACCAGGCATTGGTATTTGTCAAGGCATTGGGCGCGTTGGTATTTACAACGTGAATTACTTTAAAAAGTACCTGGTTAATTTCATCAGAATTAAAACGCCTGAAATCAAGCATTCGTTCGGGAACATCAGTCGGGTGTGTGGCAACAGGTAACCCAATTTCGTCGAATTGATTAATCCTTCTTGACCATCGTTGCGTTGCCCATGCTTTGTTGAGATTATCAACAGTGGAATACTTTTTCTTCAGCCATGCAATAAATCTTTTTCTTGCGGTTTCAGAATATGAAAT
>DATCFI010000059.1:0-11859 GCA_036509585.1 Hanamia sp.
CATGGCGATCGGGATTCTATCGGGATACGCAAATTTTGCGGCTATGGCATAAGGAACGCCCGGGCACATCGTGGCGAGATTGCCGGATAAAGAAGCTTTCATTCCTTTACGTATTTTGAGATGGCGTGCAAACCAGTCTGCAGAAGTGCCGGAATCGGAAGAGAGGATACAATTATCAGGAAGTTTAGGCGAAAGTTCCTGGAAAACTCTTTGTGGATTAATCGGTTTGGCAGAATCTTTTGCTCTTGCGTCCAAAAGTTCCCACCACTTTTTCATGCCTTTTTCAATTCCTTCGCGCCATGAACGATCCTTCTTCTTTTTCAAATGCGGGATAAGCGCTTTTAAAGTTTCTTTACTGCCGCCCACTAAATTTATTTCCATAGGAAAACGAAGGCTCAACATTTTTCCATCAATATCTATCTGTACGCCTCTTGCCTGACCTATCTTGGGCAAAAATTCAGAATAAGGAAAACTGCTTCCCACCATCAACAACGTATCGCAATCCATCATCATTTTATAACTTGGTTCCGTGCCTAACAAACCAATTGCGCCGGTTACGTAGGGAAGATCATCGGGTAAAACCGCTTTTCCAAGTAGCGCTTTTGCAACACCGGCACCCAACAATTCAGCTACTTCTATTACTTCGTCTGCAGCATCTAACGCACCCGCTCCGACCAGGATCGCAACTTTTTTACCCGCATTTAATAAATCAGCAGTTTTGATCAATTCTGATTCAGGAGGAACTATTCGCACTACCGGAAAACCAATTCCCGTATGAATGGTACCGTGCCCGCGTGGTGGCTGTTTGGCGTCCATCTCCTGGATATCATTAGGAATCACCACACAGGTAACCGTTCTTTCGGCTTTAGCAATTCGAATAGCACGATCCAGTAATTGCTGCATTTGCGAAGGCACAGAAACCATGTGAATATATTCATGCGCCACATCTTTGTACAAACTGTTTAAATCAACTTCCTGCTGAAAAGCGCCGCCCTGCGACTCCCTGGCCGATTGGCCTACTATCGCAACCACCGATTGGTGATCCATTTTTGCATCATACAATCCATTTAGAAGATGGATGGCACCAGGGCCGGAGGTGGCCATACACACGCCCACTTCTCCTGTAAACTTTGAATGCGCACAAGCCATAAAGGCAGCATTCTCCTCATGTCTTACCTGGATAAAATCCATCTTATCCTTCGCACGATCGAGTGCGCCGAGAATGCCATTGATACCATCGCCGGGGAAACCGAATATGCGCTTAATATTCCATTCTAATAATCTTTCAATTAAAAAATCACTTACTTGTTTTGCCATAAAAAAAAATTTAAAACTTTGATGAGAAATTAAAGAATCCGAAAATGCAGATTGATTGCATGGGGGATTTGGGGAATTCTTTAGTATAAAAATTCAATCAAAGAGCGTGCCTGTCAAAAATGTGATTAAGCAAGTGCAAACGCTTATATAGAGGTATTAACATGGCGCAATAATAGATTTAATAGACTTCTCCCGGGGAAAGATGATTAACAAGCATGTTTTCTTTTGGGAAAAATTTTCTTCGTTTTTACGTTTTATTTTATGTCTGCTACTTTGAGAAAAAAGATAACAAAGCTTTTATTTATCAAAAAAATTATCAGGAAATATTATATTAATCCAATGCAATATTAAACAACCAGGAAAGGCAAATTGAAAGATAAGTAAACGAACAAATATTCGCTTTTTCTGTTTTTTAATCTTATCAATTCAATGGGCATATTGTTTGATGACGGAATTGCTGCCAATAAAATTAAAAAAAATTAAAATTTTTTAATAAAATGCAAAATATCTTGTAAACGGTTGACCAAATTCTCTTTTTTCTCGATACACTAATCTTTGCGAAACCTGAATATGGGCGATCTAAAATTTAAATTTAAATCGAATGGACACAACGAAAGATTCACGAATAGAATCAAATTCAAAAAGCTATGATTATGTAGTCGTAGGCGCAGGTTCAGCAGGCGCAATTGTTGCAACTCGCCTGTCTGAGGATCCCAATGTTAAGGTTCTGCTTCTCGAAGCCGGACCTAAAAATAATAGTTACTGGTCTAAAATTCCGCTCGGTTTTGCAAAGATTATTTTCATGCATAAGTATATGTGGTGGAAACAGTATTCAGAGCCTGAGCCAGGACTGGATAACAGAAAATTTCCTTTGCTCCATGGGAAAATAATGGGTGGTTCGAGTTCAATCAACGGGTTGGTCCAGGTGCGATGTTCTCCAACTGATTATAATACGTGGGAAAAAATGGGCGCTGAAGGCTGGGCATACGAAGATGTGTTACCCTACTTTAAAAAGTATGAACACGATCACCGGGGAGCAAGTAAATATCATGGCGAAAGCGGCCCTATTGGAATTGAATTAGCACAGTGGAAAAATCCTCTCGCTGATACATTTATCACTGCTGTAGTGGATAGCCTCGGCGTTCCCAGGAATAACGACTTTAACGGGCCGACTCTTATAGGCGCAGGGTATTGGGATCTTATTACATGGAAAGGGCACCGATCCTCTACTTCAGCCTGCTATATTAAACCAAATCGTGATCGCCCTAATTTAACTATTATCACTAAAGCCTTTGCTACAAAAATTGAATTTGAGAATAAGTCAGCGGAGGCAATTATTTATGAACAAGGTGGGAAGCTTCACCGTGTAAAAGCCAATCGTGAAATCATTTTAAGTGCAGGTGCGCTAATGACGCCACAATTACTTCAATTATCAGGAGTAGGCCCGGCAGACTTATTAAAAAAGTACGGCATTGAGGTCTTGCTTGATTTAAAAGGAGTAGGCGAAAACTTAATGAATCACCCGCAGGTATCCCGAAAATACACGACCTCAAGCAAGTACACCTTCAATGTGCAAGTCGGTAACTTATTCTCCCAGGCATGGTCAGGCATCAAATATTATTTGGGAGCAAAGAACAGCCCGTTAAAGGTTGGCGCAGCAATGGCCGGAGCATTTCTATACACAAAAGAAGGCTTGATAGCCCCGGATATCCAACTGCATTTGCTCCCGTTCATGCAAGGCAAGAAAGTTTGGAACCTTGCCAAAGTTTCCGGATTCCATTTGAGTATGTACCAGGTTCGTCCCCTCAGCCGTGGACGTGTTCAAATCACCTCAACCAACCCGAAAGACAGCCCGTCTTGTTTATTCAATCATTTAACGGCGGAAGAAGATATTCATACGATGATGGAAGGATTGAAAATAGTTAAACGGGTTGGTGATGCGATGACGGGTAAATACAATATCAAAGAAGTGGCACCGGGATCTGACGGTGACACCGATGAAGGGTTGCTCAATTACATTCGTAAAAACGCTTTTATTGCCCACCATTTTGCCGGCACTGCGCGCATGGGCAGCGATGACATGTCTGTAGTTGATCCGCAGTTGCGGGTACACGGTTTGAAGAAACTCAGAGTGATAGATGCATCGGTGATGCCGACTCTTTCATCAGGTAATATCAATGCAGCCGTGCTTATGATTGGAGAGAAAGGAGCAGATCTCGTAAAAGCCGGATGATTTTATATAAAAAAGCAAATAAGAAATGCCGGACACTCAGGGGCGGTTAGCCGTGATAAATTTGAAGAAGTAACTGAAATGCTTCCCGGGTATTTTTTGAATTAAATGACGGTAAAAAAAATTCTCTATTTATTTTATCGGGGAAATTTTTCTTCGATTTCAAAAACGCATGGTTGGTGTTTTTTCTCTGGGCTATTTTATGCCATCGCCTATTTTTATAGAGTTGCGCGATAGAATTAAATATAATTATCTCATCTGTTAGCCCAACAATAACGGTCTCTTTTAGACTAAAAGACAAACTAATATGGCTCGCGATGAGAACAAATGCAGAACTATTTGTAGCCAGGAATACCAATCTAACGGTCATCAGTAAACGAAGAAATAATCCTGATTTCTATTTTATTAAAATTATCAATGGGCACAATGTTTGATGCCGCATTTACATCGTGACCGTCAAAAAAATCGAAACTATTTAAGAATACGAGGTATTTTTTTATACGCTTACCAATTCTTTTCGTGTAAAAAAACACGCCCGGTTAAGGTCCGTCAGGAATTTGGAATTTAATAAAATCAATGTTTTAAATAATGACATGTTCTTACCATTCTTCTTTAAGAATCCTCACATCGACGGATTCCCATAGGTTTTCGACTGTTTAAGATTCGACGGTTTAATAATCGTTACTGTTAGAAATTTTTAATAAAAAATCCGGTTAGTGAATGTTTGCGTTGCATCTATATTTTTTGAATCCCATTTTTTTACAATCGGTTGAAAATCCTGCATCGCAGCAAGCGGACAGAATCAACAGGTTGTTCAATTATTTCAATGTGGCAGCCGGAGGGATGCTACTGCTGGTTATTTTCCTGATCGTATATATCTGTATTAAATTCAGGCGAAAAAAAAGTGATACCGATGAGCCGGTGCAAACATCCCACAATAACATGCTTGAAGCTGCGATGATTGGTGGGCCAGTTTTAATACTTGTCTTTTTCTTTTATCAAACTTTATCTACCATGAATGCGGTATCTCCTGCTGTTCCCAAAAACCGGCAGCCGGATATTGTTATCACCGGCCACCAGTGGTGGTGGGAAGTAAATTATCCTGCCGCGCATGTAATAGCTGCTAATGAAGTGCATTTGCCGGTGGGTAAACAATTATTAATGGAGATGCGCTCTGCAGATGTGATACATGATTGGTGGGTCCCCCAGTTGGGAAACAAGATGGACCTGGTACCGGGCAGAAGCAATTATTTATGGCTTAATATCCAAAAGCCGGGAAAATACATTGGCGCCTGCAGTGAATTTTGCGGCGCGCAACATGCCTGGATGCGCATAAACGTAATTGCTCAAACAGAAAGTGATTTTAATAAATGGCTTGCGTCAAATACAACGGCTGCAGAGCCCCCAACTGATAGTGTAGCCATAAAAGGTTTTGAATTATTCCAATCAAAGAGTTGTGCAAGTTGCCATCGCATACAAGGTACCGCTGCCACTTCCGCTGTAGGCCCCGACCTTACGCACCTGGCAAGCAGGCATAGCCTCTTAACAGGGTTAATGGAAAATAATGAAAACAATTTATTTAGATGGATCAGCCATCCGCAGGATGTGAAACCGGGTGCACACATGCCTGATTTTAATTTGAATAAAGATTCTGTAAAAGCGATCGTACATTATTTGGAAGAATTGAAATGATTAAAAAAGAAGGGACGAATAACGTGAATTGACACGAATATTGATTGCATACTATGATCAGTTGCAGTGGAGATCAGGGAAGCGTCTTATTTATTTTGACATAAACTCAGAGGTATTTTTAAATCAGTGATTAATGATCAGAAAACTAAGAATGAATGAAATTATTGAGATGAGTTAGCAACCAATTTCAATAAGAAAGAAAAATAAAAAGTAATTGCCAACAAAAATTCAATTTGTTTATTAAGATGAGCGACTCAATATACATACCCGAACCATCAAAATCATTTCCCAGCATAAGTGTCACTGGCGACCAGGGTTTGCTGCAATGGATATCTACTGTCGATCACAAGATGATAGGCATCATGTATCTATTGCTGGCGTTATTGTTTCTATTAATTGGTGGTGTAGAAGCATTGCTGATGCGCATACAACTGGCAGAGCCATTGAATCATTTTATCGGTCCCGAAACTTATGACCAATTCTTCACGATGCATGGCACTACGATGGTTTTTTTGGTAGCGATGCCTGCCGTTTTTGGCTTCGCTGTTTATTTCACACCGTTAATGATTGGAGCCAATGAAATGGCATTCCCACGATTAAATGCATTTAGTTTGTGGATGACTTTGCTGGGCGGAATGTTGTTGTATTTCAGCTTCCTGGCGGGTGGCGCACCTGATGCCGGCTGGTTTAACTATGCCCCGCTCAATGAAAAAAATTATTCGATCAATCCGGGTATTGATTATTACTGCATGGGGTTATTACTTGCAGGAATTGGAAGCGTAACTGTCTCTATAAATCTTATCGTTACCGTACTGCACTATCGCGCGAAAGGCATGGGGCTGAACAAATTACCCATGTTTGTTTGGATGGTATTTGTAAATTCATTTTTATTGCTGGCCGCCTTCCCCGCGCTCAATGCAGCGCTTTCAATGCTATTGTTAGACAGGCAATTTGGAGCACATTTTTTTAATACAGCTTCGGGTGGTTCTGCATTACTGTGGCAGCATTTGTTTTGGATTTTTGGACATCCCGAAGTTTATATTGTAATCCTTCCTCCCTTTGGGATTATATCAGAGGTGATTCCGGTATTTTCGCGTAAGCCTATTTTTGGTGCTGCCTTTGTTGCCGCTTCTTCTGTCGCTATCGCTTTGCTTGCATTTGGAGTGTGGGCACATCACATGTTTGCTGTTGGCATGGGCAATACAGCGGACGCTTTCTTTTCTGCAAGCAGCATGTTGATAGGCATCCCGACCGGTGTAAAAGTTTTTGCCTGGATCGCCACGATGTATGGAGGTAAAATAAAGTTTACGGTCTCGATGATGTTTGCGATTGCCTTTTTAATTGAATTTACTATTGGTGGCCTTTCAGGTATTGCATTTGCTATTGTGCCGATAGACTGGCAGTTGACAGATACTTATTATGTAGTAGCTCATATTCACTATGTATTTATCGGTGGAACCATCTTTGGAATTTTAGCAGGAGTGTTTTATTGGTTTCCAAAAATGACCGGAAGATTTCTGGATGAAAAAATGGGGAAGTGGTTTTTCTGGTTGTTTGTGATTGGGTTTAATGGCACTTTTTTAGTTCAGCATGCTTTAGGGATGATTGGAATGCCAAGAAGAGTTTATACCTATCCTGATCTTCCCTGGTATGGCACTCTAAATATGATTTCCACCATCGGGGCATTTGTGATGGGCATTTCTATTTTGCAGCTGGGATACATGATATTTAAAAGCTTAAAAAGCGGAAAGAAAGCTGGTAACGATCCCTGGGATGGATTTACGCTCGAATGGATCACTACTTCGCCACCATCATTAAAAAATTTTGAAGAAGTGCCTATAGTACATGGCAGAAGGCCATTATATGATTTGAAACATCCTGATAACCCTGATAAATAAATTGATAGACAATGAACAAAACAATGATGAAAGCGGTAATCGGAACAGAAGGTATGTTTTTTGTATGCCTCATATTGGCGTTTGTATATATGGCTTTTAATTCAGGATTTGAGCCGCATGATTTACACGCTCTTGACATCAAAAAAACAGGCATTTTTACTATTGTATTAATCGTCAGCAGCTTTACTTTCTGGATGGCTGACCGAAATTATAAAAAAGAGAAAATTAAGAATCTGAAAATCTGGTTGATGATAACCATTTTATTGGGAGTCATATTTCTGATAGGGCAGGGAAAGGAATATTGGAGATTAATAAATGATCATGTTACTTTGGGCAGCGGTGTTTTTGGCACCAGCTTTTATACGCTCACCGGATTTCACGGGTTCCATGTTTTTGTGGGTTTAATTATTTTATCTATCATTCTTGCCTTAACATTCCTGGGAGATTTTAATAAGCCCAATTCAAACGTAATAACCACCGTAGGATATTACTGGCATTTTGTAGATGTTGTATGGATAGTTGTTTTCACGGTAGTTTATGTGTTGCCGCATTTTACGAATATTTAAAACTTAGCATTATGCGTTCTATATTTTCTTATTGGCATTTTGGTCTGGTAACATCCGTTTTCCTTATCGGCCTATGCCTGCTTTATTTGTATATTATCAGTTTTAAATTAAGAAAGCAATCGCTGTATTTTTTCGGAGGAATTCTTTTGATTATTGTTTGTGTTGCGTCACCTTTGCATTTTCTTGCTGAAAATTATTTATTCAGCGCCCACATGGTTTCGCATGTATTATTGCTATTAATAGCAGCGCCACTCCTGGTAGCCGGCAACCCGAAAGAGAACAAATTCAAAAAGTTTTTCCTTAAGCTTTCAACCAACAAAATAAGAATCTTCGTTTTATGTTGGTTTACTGGCGTAAGCGTAATGTGGTTTTGGCATATTCCCTACATTTTTAACCAGGCAACTTCCATGCATGGAATGGGTTTAATGTATTTGCAATGGTTGAGTTTATTATTTGCCGGTATTATTTTTTGTTGGCCGGTTATCAATCCCTATCGGGAGTACCGCATTCCGCCTTTATCGGCAGTCCTCTATCTTTCCACCGCATGTATGTTTTGTACAATTCTTGGTTTGATGATAACATTTGCTCCGTTGGGCATTTATTCTCATTACCTCAATATTAATGACTCTTATGGATATTTAAATTTAATAAGAAATCAATGGAAAATATCTGCAGGTATAGATCAGCAGGCAGCGGGATTGATCATGTGGGTTCCTTGTTGTTTTATTTATTTAACCGCTTCAATGGCTATTTTGATAAACTGGTTTGATAAAAAGGAATTGTATCCGGTGCCGGAGACGGCTGTTATTAAATAATTGATTGCAGCATGCAAATAATAAAATTATAAATTTTATAAAATGAGCGAAGAAGATATACCTGAAAAAAAACTTAAAAGGCTTACCGGTGCTAAAAATCTTTCAACTGCAATTGAAAAACTTGAAAGAAAAAAGGAGGCAATGGAAGATGATTTTAAAGATAGGGCGCATATTCTTTTTGAAAATCTAAATCCTATAAACGCCCTGGACCATACGCTTCAAAACGTGAAGAGATCCTCATCGTCAAATTATATTTTATTTAGAGAAGCGCTGGCATTTGGATCTGGTGATTTGTCTAAAAAAAAATTGGCTCATCAACTCAAACGTGCTTTCATAAAAACTTTTATAGGATCTATTAACCAAAGTAATCGTGATTTAAAGGCCGATGCATATAATCATAAAGAAGTGGAAAATAATAGTTTATTAACTGACGATAAAAAAGAGAACAATTATATGAACTCCCAAATGGAAAAAGTAAAAGCAAAACCCGAAGTGTTACCAGAACCCACTTATTGGCCTTTCTTCCTTGCATTAGGCATCGTGTTTCTTGGTTGGGGATTATTAACCACCTGGTTGATTTCCGCGGCTGGTTTTATCATATTAGTAGTAGCTCTCACCGGATGGATAAATATTTTGCGCCATGAATGAAGAATCAACAAACAGGATTGAAGAATCACCGAAAGAAATAACCAGGAGAAATTTTTTTTTGAAATTAAGCCTGAGCCTTGCGGGCCTGGGCGCTGCCGCAGCAGCCGTTCCGGTAGTGAGCGCTTTAATTGCCCCCTTATTAGAAAAGAAAAATCAAGTATGGCGCGGGGTTGGCAAAGTGAATCAATTCCAGGAGGGCACCACCACCTTAGTAAGATTTACAAATGCCGACCCAAAACCTTATGCTGGCACTACAGCAGAATCTGCTGCCTGGTTGCGTCGAAATGAAAAAAATGATTTTATTGCTTTTGCTGCTAATTGTACACATTTGGGCTGCCCGGTAAGATGGGAAAAAGATGCGCATTTATTTATGTGCCCCTGCCATGGAGGTGTGTATTATGCAAATGGAACGGTAGCAGCAGGACCGCCTCCCTTTCCCTTGACAAAATACCAGGTAAGAGTAGTTAATAATGAAGTAGAGATAAAAACAGCACCGATACCAATTACACATATTGGGTCCAAATCAGTATGAAAAAAACTATAAAAAAAATATGGAATTGGATTGATGACCGGATAGGTATTTCTCAAAATATCCTTCCTATTCTAAGGCATCCTGTACCTCCAAAAGCAAAGTGGAGCTATGTTTTCGGAACCGCCGTTTTGTTCAGTTTTGTGTTGCAGGTTGTCACCGGTATTGGGTTATCTCTGTTGTACCAGCCATCATCAAAAGATGCCTACGAGTCTCTTTTGTTTATCACTAATAAGGCCAAGTTTGGCAATTTGCTACGGGGTATCCATTACTTTGGCGCTTCTGCAATGATCATTTTCGTAGGCATTCACATGATACGTGTGTACATAACGGCTTCGTATAAATTTCCACGTGAAATGAATTGGATCAGCGGAGTTTTTCTTTTATTATGTACTATTTTTATGGGATTTACCGGCCAGTTGTTGCGCTGGGATTCTAATGGTGTGTGGTCTTCAGTAGTAGCTGCTGAGCAATTAGGAAGAACACCTTTCATTGGAAAGTATTTAGCACGCTTCCTTTTGGGCGGCGATACGATCGGCGGCCAAAGCCTAAGCAGATTTTATTCCTATCATGTATTCATTGTTCCGGCCATGATTTTTTTATTTGTGGGGCTTCATTTGTACCTCGTTATCCAAAACGGAATTTCAGAACCTACAAAAGCGGGCCGCCTGGTGGACCCAAAAACATATCGGGCGTGGTATAAAAATCTATTGAAAGAAAAAGGCGTTCCTTTTTGGCCTAATGCTGCGTGGCGTGATACTATGTTCAGTGCCATTCTTATCATTTGTATTGTTGTCGTTGCTTTCATTTTCGGGCCTCCTGCACTTTCCGGCAAACCTGATCCGGCAGTTTTACATACTTCCCCGACACCTGACTGGTACATGGTTCCGTTCTTTGCATTGTTTGCATTGATGCCACACAAAATAGAGTCTATTGTGATGTTACTTGGCCCCGTTTTGACCGTTGTTATCTTATTTTCAATTCCATTTATTTCCAACCGGGGAGAAAGAAGTCCGTTAAAAAGGCCGTGGGCAGTATATGGAGTTATTTGCGTTACAATATTTGCAATTAGTTTGTTGGTGATCGGTTTGAAAGCGCCGTGGTCGCCACATTTTAATACAAAGCCTGTACCATTGAGCGCTATTAAATCGCAAAATCCTGATTCTACAATCATTCAAGGTGTGCATTTGTTTTATTCAAAGGGCTGCAACTACTGCCATAAGATCAATGATTATGGAGGTATAGATGGACCAAACCTTACCACTATCGGGAACCGCTTATCTATCCAGGAATTAACAGTAAGGATTGTGAATGGAGGGAAAAACATGCCATCGTATGGTGGGATTTTAACGAAGGATGAGCTGAATAATATTGTGGCTTTTTTAAAATCGCAGGATTAGCATTAGAATACTGAAAACCTAATAATAATTAATTCAAAAGTATGAGGAATGGCTTTTGATTCTGCATAATGAATTCAAATAAACTTATCCTATAAATAAAAAAAACTTTTTTTTCCATTCAATTAAAATCCCGCGATAAAAATAAAAATACCTTAAAAAAAATAAAAAGGATACCAGTAAATGAACTTTTATCCAGGATTTTAATTTTGCAGAAATATTCTGCCGGTTGGATACTTTTGAAAAGATATTGTTTACGATTCCCTGAAATTGGGAAAATAAAAATTCTGTGAATAATCGTATGAAAAAAAAATCAACCCGTTCAATTGCGGCTAAAGAGTATTGAGATATTACTTTCAAAGTACTTTTGGAGATCTCAAAATCTGAATAACAACCAGGCTGTACGAAAAATAATTTATTGGTAAGCTTATAAAGTGTTTTAAATTTTTTATTACGAATTGAATGGTTTTTTAAAAATCTTAAGGCTGCTTTTTTTCCCTTAATTCTTCAGTGTTCCGAATCTTAATTGGGCTTGACGCATCATAAAATTTTAGTTCAGTAATGGTTGCCAGCAAGTTAAAGCCGTTACTTTCCAGCAATGTTTTTGTTTTTGTTTCTGGCACTCTAATTGTAAAATTCAAATCTGACCTATCACATTAAAAATTTAAAATGAAATCTATCAACTTCAAAATAGGATTTTTGGCAATTATTCCTTTTGCAATCTTTTTCTCCTCTTGCAGTAATAAGCCAACCGATGCCGAGCTTCA
>DATCFI010000060.1:0-49414 GCA_036509585.1 Hanamia sp.
AAGATGAACTTTTGGGATATCATTTTCTCCTACGTCCACCCGTACCTCCATTTTACCCAAGTCTGCAATTCGCATCATTTCGGTACCTGCCATCATGGAACTTCCTACTACTCTTTCTCCCAATTTCACGCTCAATAAAGAAACAACCCCGGTCATAGGTGATACAAGTGTTGCCAATCTTAAATTTTTATTGGCTGTTAGAAGAGCTGCCTGTGCACTTTGTACTCCCGCTTTACTTCCTGCAATACCTTCTTTTGCCGCATTCAAATTAGCAACGGCAGATTGGTATGCTGCAACGGATGTGTTAAATTCATTCTTTGAAATTACTTTCTCATCATACAATTTCTTTTCCATAATGTAGTTTTCCTTTGCCTGGTTCAGGTTAGCCTCCAGAGCTCCAATTGCTGCCTTGGCATCACCCAACTGTGCCTGTTGCTGCTTTACAACGGCTTCTGCCTGGTCTCTTTGCGATACATAAATATCTCCATAAATCTGTGCAAGCACCTGTCCTTTCTTCACGCTATCTCCTTCGGCTACGTTAAGTGCTACAATTTGCCCCGAAATATCAGGACTTAACTTTACCTCCACTACGGGATAAACTTTCCCACTGGCATTTACGGTTTCTATAATTGTACGACGGGCTACTTTTTCAGCAGTCACTTTTATGCTCTCTTCTTTTCCGATTACTCCTGTTTTTTTCAGTATCACCAGAAGTACGATAAGTATTCCCAGGATAATAATGATCCACTTTAGTGTTTTATTCATAACTGATCTCCCAAACCCTTTCATTCCTTTCCATGAAAATTTACCAGGAAAGGTGGGCTTTAGTTTTTACATTGTTAAAAAAATTACTGGCTTTACTAATATTAAAATTCTATTCGGTGGTTTTTCGGAAAGGATTCCTTATTCTAATTTTATTCCCTGGCCTTTATAAAACTCTAATACTTTCATTTTAAAAACATAATCAAACTGGTTCAAAACATATTGCAGTTTGGAGGTGAACAAACTATTTTGATTTGTAATTAATTCAAGCGTTCCTATCATTCCCACATTATATCTTAACGTTGAAAAATCGTAGGTTTTCTGAGCCGATTCTACCGCTTTTTGTGATGACGTAAATTTCTCCAGGGCCACTATTGCTGAATTATAAGCCTGGTAAATGTTTTGCTTTAAAGTTTGGTTATCTAAATCCCGTTGATATTCCATGTTTTTGGTATTAATTTTTGCACGCTGATAACTTGCTTTTCCTTGCCATCCATTAAATATCGGCACTGAAAGACTGATTCCGATTGTTTGGCCAAAATTATCGTTCGCCTGACTTCTAAAATTGGGAGACGAGAGGTATTGTTTTTCGCCCTGCTTAAACATTGGCTGCTGCACATTATAATTTGGAACAACATTCCCTGCGGCGTCAGTTACTACAAAACTGCTTGGGCCGTACCCATTAGGTATTTGTGTGTAATAGGGAGTGCGGGAAAATCCGTAGTTAGTTCCAAGACTTCCATACGCAGAAAGGCTAGGATACAGAAGGGCTTTAGAAGCCGCCGCATTTTTTTCTGCCGCCATTATATTAAAATCGTTCTGTTTCTGTTGTGGAAGATATTGTAAAGCAGACGCGTACACGTCTGCAGGCTGCAATTCGGCGATAGGCTGTAATGGGATTTTATCGATCGGTGGTTCATCTATATCAAACTCTTGCCCGGCATCAACGCCCATATATGCCATTAATTGATATTTTGCCTGTTTTACATTTCCAGTGGCGGATATAAGGTTAGCAGTATCATTGGCCAGTTGAGATTCTAATTCTACTGCGTTTAACTCGGGTAAAGATCCGGCGGCTACCTGTTTGTTCACAATGTCTAATTGGGTGCGCGATTGCTGCACCTGCACACCTGCAATCTTCTCCTGTTCGCGCGATAATAAAATTTGCAAATACGCATTGGCAACCTCCAGGGCAAGATCCTCTTTTAGTTTATCCTTACCGGCTTTAGCGGCTTCCAGAGACCATTGATTAGCTAGTATGGTATTTCGTTTTGAGAAAAAATTAAAAATCTGGGCGCTTGTTTGAAAATTAAAACCTACTGTAAAATAATTTTGACTAACGAGAATGCCTGTTGAAGGGTTTTGAGATTTACCAAACCGATAACCATCACTGTTGCTAAAACTGGCATCAGGTAATTGAGATAGTTTACTTTGTTTGTAAGTGATTGCAGCGAGATCAGCTTGCAGGCCGGATTGTTTGATGGAGATATTACTATCCATGGCATACTGAACACATTCCTGCAATGTCCATTTCTTTTGAGCAACAACAGAAAACGCAGTACAAAGAAGAAAAATAAATATTCTAAACTTTTGCATTAGCAAATATAAAATAACGATCTAAAGGAATAGCAAGATTTAAAAAAAAATTTGATAAGTGGTAATTGTAGAGGGCGAAAACACCTGTGGTGTCGGTAAAGGAACATTAACGACTTGATTTTGGTTTTTTTGAATATAATAGAAACAATCAGCAAAGATTGAAAGACTAAATCATTCTATAGAAGATTTATTTTTGCAATCAACAGAAGTCCATTATTCGAGAGATTTTTAGTAAACCAGCTTATAACCCAAAATTTAAATCAGCATTTTGGAAAACGAAATTTTTGATATTGCCATCATCGGTGGAGGAATTGTAGGAGCAGCTACTTTTTATCAATTGCAAAAACATCATCCTTCTTTAAAAATACTCCTGATTGAAAAAGAAGAACGGCTTGCATTTCATCAAACCGGGAACAATTCCGGGGTGATGCATTCGGGGTTGTATTACAAACCTGGTTCTTTAAAAGCAAAAAATTGTGTGGAAGGCAGAAAGGCGCTGGTAAAATTTGCCGAAGAAAATAACATTCCGCACGACGTATGTGGTAAGGTGGTAGTGGCAATTGATGAATCTGAACTTCCTTATCTTGATAAAATATTTGCCACCGGCTTAGAAAATAAAATCGAAGGGATTGAAAAAATTAATGCGCAGCAAATCAAGGATCATGAACCGTATTGTGAAGGTATCGCAGGCATTTGGGTTCCTTGCACCGGTATTATTGATTACGTAAGTGCCACCGATAAGATGGTTGAAATTGCTTTATCTATTAATCCAGCAAGTAGGCTTGAATTAAGTACGGAGGCAAATTCATTTGAAAAGGAAAACCGGATCAACGTGATTGGCACCAATAAAGAAACGTATCGCAGCAGGTACACAATTTTTTGCGGTGGGCTGCAGGCAGACAGGCTCGCACGAAGAGATGATATACCGCTTAAAGAAAAAGTTGTTGGCTTCAGGGGAGATTATTACGAACTAACAGAAGAAGCCAAACACAAAATAAAAAATTTAATCTATCCGGTACCCAATCCTGATTTTCCATTCCTTGGCGTGCATTTCACTCGAATGACCAATGGCGAAATAGAATGTGGCCCCAATGCCGTTTTTACTTTTAAAAGGGAAGGCTATGGTAAAACAGATTTCAACTGGAAAGACACACTTGATGCCCTAACTTATCGGGGAACGTGGAAATTGTTTTTTCAAAACATGAGTTTTGGTATCAATGAATATCGCCGTGCATTTTCTAAAAAATTATTTTTGAAGACACTCCAACGTTTGGTTCCGTCGTTAACGATGGATGATATAAAACCCGGCCGCTCCGGCGTTCGTGCCATGTTGCTTAGCGAAGATGGGGACACCCGCGATGATTTTAGAATAGAATACAAAGATACCAGCATACATGTGTTAAATGCGCCGTCACCTGCCGCTACCGCTTCCCTTGCTATCGGCGATAATATCAGGGAAATGGCTGAGAAACATTTCGATCTTACGATTTCTAATACCTGATTAGGCGAATCGAAGATTTCCTGAATCTATATTTTTGCAAGATATTTTGAGTAAAATCCAACAGAAGACTGTTTGATGTTTTACAATTTCCGACCTTTTAAGTAAGAATGCAAACGATGGTTGCTCTATCATCGCTTAAACGAAATTACTACGCATTTTGTAGAGTTAATTCCCCGTATATTACTCGAGTTGTTTATTTACAACTCTCTTAAACACAACAAATCATCGTAATGGACGTGATTTTTGTCAGAAACATTTTTTTGGCAAAGTTTTATATTAATAAAAAGATATTAAAAGAATTTTTTGAAAATTAAAATCTTAAAAAAATGAGAAGCCTTTTATACATTGTCGCAGTTGTCCTGGTCATCATCTGGGTAATATCTTTTTTAGTATATCATGTTACTGGAGGATTGATCCATATTTTATTAGTGATAGCGGTTATATCTCTAATACTAGGCGTAATAAGAAAATCCTGATTCAATGCCGGCTGGCAGTTATGTTCTTATTTAAACTATCAATATTTCTTAACTATTAAAATCAAAAACAATGGGAAACTTATTGTATCTAATCGCAGTTATTCTAGTGATCATCTGGGCCATTTCTTTCTTCGGCGGATATGCTACCGGAGGAATCATTCACATTCTACTGGTGATCGCTATCATCGCAGTCATTCTGGGCGTAATAAGAAGGGCTTAAAAAGCATAAAACGAAATGATTTTTTTTTTACAGTTAAAATTTATAAAAATGGAAGATTGGGAATTAAAACTTAAAGGAAGTTGGAATGAAGTAAAAGGAAAAATGAAACAGGCATATGCCGACCTTAGTGATGATGACCTCAAAAGAGAAGAAGGAAAAGATGATGAAATATTCGGGAAAATTCAGCAAAAACTCGGAAAATCAAAAGAGGAAGTAATTAAATGGATTCAAAGCTTGTAAGCTAATAATGGAAACATTATTATTTTCGAAAAAAAACCGGGCTATTTTAAGCCCGGTTTTTTATTTGATCTTACGTGTCTGAAGAGTAAATATTTTTGTAGTAAACGAACAAATAAGTGGTATTTCTATTCTAAATATTTGGATCGAATGACTCATCGAATACAATAAATGCAACGCAAATAAATTCTATTTTTTATTTTAACCGAATCTTCAAAAAGAGATTAGTCCTTTTCAATCCACACCGAAACTGAACCGGCGGGAGCGAAAAAATTTCCCCATCCGTCATTGTTTATTTCCACTTCAGCAGGATTTTTTCCCATCATGTCAATAAATTTTTTCCCGGCATATCTTTTTCCGATCTCCATATTTTTATTCCCATTATCGCCATTTGATAGTACAACCGCGCATCCGCTGTGCTCATCGTCGCCTTCTCTTGTCCAGCCGATGCAGTTGGGATGATCAATATAATCGCGCTGGATCCCGTAAGCATGGAGATTACGTGCCTTCAGCAGATTTTCAAGACCATCTACCTGTGCCAGCCATATCTCATATTCCTTTCCGTCTTGTCCTTTGTCTTTGTAATGAGCGCCATAGAGATCAGGATAAAAGACGCTAGGATAACCTGTATCGCGAAGCAAAATTAATGCGTAAGCAATTGTTTTAAACCAGTTTTCTACCGGCGCTTCCAAAGACTGTAATGGTTGGGTATCATGATTAGCCACCACGGTTACCGCCTTTTCCGGCATCGCATTTACAAGCGTTTCCTGAAAGATGTTTCGCATATCATATCCATTGCCACTTTTTGAAGCCTCGTGGAAATTTTGTTGTAAAGAAGAATCAAAAAGGCTCATCTCGCCATTGGTTGCTTTAATATATTCCAGGAGAAGATTCAAAAGTCCGGGTGCCCAATATTCGCCTACTGCAAAAATATCTTTCCCTGTGCTGTCTCTTAATTTGGGTAGCCATTCAGCATAAAAGGACGGTGTAATGTGTTTTACAGCATCCAGTCGCACGCCGTCAAAATGAACCTGGTCCCAATACCATTTGCCCCATCGTTGCAATTCTTCTCTCACGCTCGGATTTCTGAATTCAACATCGTTATACATGAGGTAATCATAGTTACCTTTCTCATCACTTATCATATCTTCCCAAGAATCACCATAGCCGTTTAATAGTCTGAATATGGCGTTTTCACTTCGGTCGTATGCATAATCCACCCCGGTAAAACACATGTAATTCCATTCAAAGTCAGAATATTTTTTTTGCCTTCCGGGAAAAGTAAATTTCGTAAAAGCTTCAATTTCAAAAGGTGCGGAAATAACTTTGTTGCGGTTGTTTGGGTCCACTTTTACTGCACGTACTTTTTCAATTTCATCGCCTCCCGCTTTATGATTTAAAACAAGATCTACTATCGCGCGCATGCCTGTTTCTTGCACTACTTTAACTGCGTCAATATATTCCTGCCTTGTTCCATACTTGGTTCGGACAGAACCTTTCTGGTCAAATTCTCCAAGATCATAAAGATCATAAGGGTCATATCCTGTGCTAAAACCACCGCTGGTGCCCTTGAAAGCTGGAGGAAACCAAATGGTAGAAAAGCCTAATTCTCTGAGGCGTGGTGCTTCTTCTTTTATTTGTTTCCACAAGTTCCCATCATTGGGCAGATACCAATGAAAATATTGAAGGATGATTCCCTGGGCCATTTTTGATTTTTTTTCTCCTATTCAAAACGCGTACCGAAGAATTGATGGGAAATAATTCACAGAGATATATACACGATAAAATGAAAATCTTTAATAAAAGTTGGCCTACTGTTCACCTACTCAGTTTGTGCGCCTGGTTGATCCATGGAAACCTCGAATTTGTTGAGTAGCGTTTTTACACTTTCCAAAGTTGGGATGTCAGAGATCTTGTTTTCGTTGCTGATTTTTGTGGAGGCGAAGGGGATTAGAAGCTGTAGTTCGCCGATGTTTTTTGCTTCAATAACTCGCAAGGTTTCCACCAACGCAGCGTGTCCGTATTTCCCGTCTGTGGAAGCAGTGATTAAAAGAGTTGGCTTTTGAGAAAAATCGCCTGTTCCAACCGTCCAGTCAATCGCGTTTTTTAGACTGCCAGGCACGCCATGCGCATATTCAGGTGTACAAATAATTACTCCATCGGATTGTCTTATGAGGTTTCTAAACCGGGTAATTCCTTTTGCAACGTTTTCATTATCCTCATCAGGGTTAAAGGCTGGTATTAATGAAAGTTCATTATAAAATATGACGTCAAAATTGTTTTTTGAAATTTCCGCAATAGCTTTTAAGAGTCGGTGATTGGTAGAGTCTTTTCGTGTGCTTCCCGAGATAGCTAATATTTTCTTCTTGTTATTCATTCTTAAGATCGTTATTTATTTAAAAACTATTCAGTAAAAACCGGCCTGAAATCACTTTGTGAAAATTTCTTGGGAAAATGCCGGTTTAGTAAAAAGGTAGAAGCAATTTTCCCCAAAGCATCTGAGCACATTGCGGAATAACCGTTTCCTCCTGCAGCAACAAAAATATTATCTTCCACTTCGCCAATGTATGGCTTTCCATGCTGAGTGTAAGAAACAATACATTTTTTTTCATAGCATTCTTCGACAGAAAGTTTTGGAATTAAATTTATCAAAGCCGCCTTTGCTATTTTTAAATCATTTCGTTTATTTTCATTTTTAAACCAATCCTGTATTTCAGTTAGATTATTAAAATAAATATCGCCGGGAAAATTAGCGCCCATTTTTAAATAGAAACTTCCATCCGGATATTCCACAGGCCGCACGAGGTATATTTCCTGTATTTCAGGTTGATTAATGTTATATAAAAGCGCAGGTATCTCTGACAAGCGGAAAGCTTCATCGGCACTGACTTTTGCCCAAATAGTCGTTTCGCTCTTTAGACGTAGTAATAATTTCCTTTTTAAGAGATCGAAGAAATTGATGAAAGCACCCGGAGATAATAAAACTTTTTTTGAATGATATATTTTTCCGTCCAGTGCTTCAATTTTTAAAATTCCATTTTCATGATTCACCGACCTTACGGTATCGTTAAAAATGATGCCTCCATTTTTTTTAAACAGTATTTGTTGGGCTGTGATCAACTTCCTGGGATTGATATGCCCGGATGGTGAGAATTCAAAAATTCCATTGGCTGTTTCGGGGAAATTAAAATCAGGAGCGAACGATTTTAGTGATCCTTCCGAAAGAAAACGTTGGTATTTTATACCGAAAGTTTTGGCCATTTCTTTGGCGTTTGTGAGATAGGTATCTGTTCCCAAAGGGTTTACATAGAGACAACCCTCTTTGGAATGAAACTGAATGTTCGTTTCTTTTTCCATGACCTCGTATTGACTGACAGATTGCAGATTTAAAAAGGTGGAAATCTCGTCTGTACCAAAAGCTCTTTGAATCCGAGAGCTATCATAATGACTGGCAAATACAATTTTTTCATTCAACACTTTTTCCTCGTCAGGACCTATAAGCGCTACATTTTTTTCGGCTTCACTGATATATTTTGCCGCAGCAGAGCCAATCAATCCCCCGCCTATGATAATTGTGTCGTAAATCATTTGTCAGTAATTTAACATTTTTATTTTTCTTCCCCCAGCGCTATCATTAATCAGCTCTTCCATTCGTTTCAATTTAGTAGCCTCCTGTTTGGCAGTCATGATCCAATGAACACAAGTTCGTTGATACGACGGAGCCATGGATTGAAAAAATGTCCATGCTATTTTATTGGCTTTCAACTTTTTTAACAATCCGGGCAATAATATTTCGGTCTCTTTTTCATAAGAATAAATCCGTGATTTGTTTTCTTTCCGTTTTGAAAAAGCTGAAATACCTGAAGGGTGCATTAAACCATTTTTAGTAAGTTCATCAACTTTTTTAATGTTAATTGCAGACCAGATGCTTGTTGGTTTTCTAGGGGTAAATCGAATACAATAACTTTTGGCATCAATAGATTTCCTCACTCCGTCGATCCATCCAAAACAGATGGCTTCATCGACCGATTGGCTCCAGGTAATACTTATCTTTCCGCTGGTTACTTTATAAAATCCAACTAACAATTCATTTTCCTTCTCATGATTTTTTTCAAACCATTTTCTAAAATCTTTTGGCGTAGGGAAAAAGGTTGGTTGTGTCAATCCAGTTGGCATAAATGAGTTTTTACAAAAATAAATTCTAATGCGTAGTGAACAAACAAATAGCATTAATTTCTATTTTTTTCAAGTTGAAATAATTGGTTTAACTTTTGAAGTATCGATAAAAAAAAAGTGAATGCCTGAAGGACCAACCATAATTATTTTAAAAGAAGAAGTGCAATCTTTTATAGGGAAAAAGATTGTGAAGGTAGAAGGCAATAGTAAGCTAAATATCCAGCGTTTATCCGGACAAAAAATAATTGACTTCAAAAGTTGGGGAAAACATTTTTTAATTTGTTTTAAGGATTTTACTGTTCGCATACATTTTATGTTGTTTGGTAGTTATCGCATCAACGAAGAAAAAGACGCTACACCTCGACTGCAGTTGATTTTTAAGAATGGTGAAATAAATTTCTACACCTGTTCTATAAAATTTATTGAAGAAAATTTAGACGAAGTATATGACTGGACATCAGATGTGATGAATGATTTATGGAACCCCAAAGCTGCCAAACAAAAATTAAAAAAGATTCCGAATACTTTAGTTTGCGATGCGTTGCTCGATCAGAATATTTTTACAGGCGTTGGTAATATCATAAAAAATGAAGTGCTTTTCAGAACCCATATTCATCCTGAAAGTTTGGTCGGACAATTACCCGCTAAGAAAATAAACGAACTAATCGAGGAAGCCCGAAATTATAGTTTTGATTTTTTGAAATGGAAGAAAGAATATGTTTTAAAAAAACACTGGCTGGCCTATACTAAAAAAATATGTCCTCGCAATCATATCCCATTCATCAAAAAATATTGTGGCAAAACAAAACGAAGAAGTTTTTTTTGTGAGAATTGCCAGTTGTTATACAAATAGGTCCGCAAGAATCTATGTCAGATGGGGACAGGACACAGTACACCTATCATAAAAGGCTACCAGCTGCAAAGGTATCGCCCTGTTTCAGGTCTCCTGTTTCATAGCCTTTTTTAAACCAATACATTCTTTGAGCGGAAGTGCCGTGAGTAAAAGAGTCAGGTTTTACGGTTCCCTGGTATTCCTGTTGCAGTCGATCATCGCCGATGGCATTCGCAGCACTTAACGCTTCATCAATGTCTTCCGGTTTAATTACGTTTTTCATTTTTTGATCGTAATGTGCCCATACGCCGGCATAGAAATCAGCCTGCAACTCCAATCGCACAGAATATTTGTTGTATTCAGTTTGGCTCACCTGCTGCCGGAGCTTGTCCATTTTGTCAGTAACTTCCAACAGGTATTGCACGTGATGTCCAACTTCATGTGCTACTACATATGCCATCGCAAATTCACCCGTGGCGCCGAATTGCTCCCTTAGCTGTTGTGCAAATGAAAGATCAATGTATAAATTATGATCGGCAGGGCAATAGAAAGGACCCGTAGAAGCGCTTGCATTACCACAGCCGGTAGATACGCCACCGCGAAATAAGACCAATGTGGGATCCGTATAAGTTCGGCCCATATCATTAAATAATTTAGTCCAAACATCTTCAGTATCTGCCAACACAACTTTTACAAATGCGGCTTCTTTATCGTCAGCAGCTTGCTGCTGCTGAGTCATTTCGGTTTGTTGTTGCTGGGGTTGTTGTATTATTTGACTAAGATCGTTGATGTCTCCATCTACCAATAAAAATTTAGCGATAATAAATATAACGCCGATCACACCGCCGCCTATCGCGAGCCCACCGCCGGAAACTCCCCGACGGTCATTTACATTACTGCTTTCTCTTCTGCCTTGCCATTGCATATCGATAAAATTTAGGAGATAAGTTACGTTTCTATGAACAAATATATTTTATTTTTTAATTTCTTCCCAGCCGATCTCCCTTCTGGGATTTGAATCTTAAATTTTCACCCCTCTTTTCATCGTTTAAATCGTGCTAATAATTGTTTGCCGGTTTTTGGAAAGTTTGAGCATTTCAAACAAACTGCATCACTTTCTTTTTTTAGCTTTTACTTTTTCTTTGAAAGTCTCGACCGCGTTTTTTGAAAAATCGCTTAGGATTAGTCGGCCGCTTATTGCGGCTCTTTGTTTTAGAAGTGCATCCCAGTCCTCTGTTCCATGCCAAAACATTTTTTTCATTTCTGCCATCGCTTCGGGATTAAAATGTGCCAGAGAATTAGCAAGTCGATCTATAGATTCATCCATATCGTGCGTAGATTGATGTACCTCTGCAAATAAGCCTTTTTGTTTAGCCCAGTCAGAATTTCTCCAAAGTGTCGTATCGATAGCAAGCTGGCTAAACGCTGAAGCACCTATTTTTCTTTCTATGGCAGAGCCGACTACAAACGGCCCCATGCCGATTGCAAGTTCGCTAAGTTTTACGTCAGTGTCCTTTACCGCTATCGCGTAATCCACGGCGGCAGCAAGGCCTACGCCACCGCCAACACATTTTCCATGGATTCGGCCAATTATTAATTTAGTACATTTTCGCATCGCATTAATTACATTAGCAAAACCTAAAAAAAACTCCATCCCTTCTTTTTCATTTTTCACTGCCATCAATTCGTCAAAACTTGCGCCTGCGCAAAAGGCCCCGTCTCCTGCGCTTTTTAAAATTACTACTTTTGTGTCATGGTTCCCGGCATAATGTATTTCCTGGGCAAGGGCATCCAGCATTTTTAGCGGTAGCGAATTACTCCTTGGATGAAAAAATTCAATCGTTGTAATTCCGTGTTCGGTATGAGATTTTACATATCCTTCCATATTCCTTTTGGTTTATTATTTAAGATTTATTATTTAATTCGTTTCCTTACCATAGTAAGTATAGTCCCAACACCTATTAGCGGGTCTTCTGTTTCATCCAAAATTTCCACATACCATTTTACAATCCCCTTCGGAATATCAATTCCTTTTACATGCATTGTTTCCCGAGTTATTTCTTTTAATTCCAGTTCAATCTTTTCTTTGCAGGTCAATTTAATATAAATTTCAGTTCCCGGATAAACAGGTTTTGTAAAACGCAATTCTTCTATTCCATAGTTTAGCAAAACCGGATTTTTTTCAAAACTATCCACAAACAATCCTGTAGCCGCGCTCATAATAAAATAACCATGTGCTACCTGCTGCTCAAACATCGTACCTGTAAACTCCGTTGTTTTAATATGCGCATAAAAATGATCGCCACTTAAATCGGCGAACTTATCAATATCTTCTGATGTAATTTTTCTTTTCTCTGTTATTAGCTGGTCCCCGATTTTTAATTCTTCAAAATATTTTTTGAACGGATGGATGGTGTCTCTTTTTCCCAATGCTCCAGGTTGGTACACATTGGTAATTGCAGTCAGCATGGTTGGTGAACCTTGTACCGCGACTCTTTGCATATAATGTTTTATTCCGCGCAAGCCGCCCATTTCCTCACCACCGCCTGCGCGCCCCGGGCCACCATGAATCAACATGGGAAGGGGTGAACCATGACCGGTACTTTCTTTTGCACAATCCCTGTTGAGAACTAAAATCCTTCCATGATAAGTGGCCGCCCCCAGAATGAAATTCTTCGAAATTTGTTCGTTTACTGTAACTACCGAGCTACATAAACTTCCCTTTCCCCGTTTAGCAAGGGCAATGGCTTCATCCATATTTTTATAAGGCATGATAGTGCTTACGGGACCGAATGCTTCTATTGTGTGTGCTTCATCGCTCGCGAAAGGATGTTCATTTTTTAAAAGTAACGGGCTCATAAAAGCGCCTTTTTTATCATCGGCATCTATCAATTCCACGCTGTCCAGGCTGCCATAAATTATTTGAGAAGAAGCCAATAATTTTTGAACCTGTTCCAATACTTCTTTCTTTTGCGACTGCCCGGCAAGCGATCCCATTCGAACTTTTTCATTTTCAGGATTCCCGATAGTTGTTTGTGCTAAAGATTTGCTGATCGCTTTCCACACATCTTCCATTTTATTTTCAGGAACAAATATCCGTCGGATGGCGGTACATTTTTGCCCACATTTGGAAGTCATTTCTTTACGTACTTCTTTTATAAAAATATCCCATTCAGGCATTGTCTGTGTTATGTCATCGCCCAAAACGATACAGTTCAATGAATCGGCCTCCAGGTTAAAAAGAACGTTTTCGCGTAACACATTCGGATTGGATTTTAGCATTAATCCTGTGGAAGCTGAGCCTGTGAAAGTGATCACATCCTGCGAAGTAACATGGTCGAGAATATCTCCTGCGCTTCCGCAAATCAATTGTAATGAGCCTTCGGGCAAAATCTTTGAAGCGATGATTTCTCTTACAACCGCTTCAGTTAAATAAGAAGTGATAGAAGCCGGCTTCACTACTGCGGCTACCCCAGCTAATAAATTCACGGCTATTTTTTCCAGCATTCCCCATACAGGAAAATTAAACGCGTTGATGTGTATGACCACTCCTTCTTTAGGTAATAAAATATGCTGAGCAGCAAAACTGCCACCTTTACTCAAACCAATATTTTCTCCATCTAATGCAAAAATTTCATCGGGCAGTTTTCTTCTTAATGATGCATTGGAAAAAAGATTGCCTATTCCACCTTCAATGTCCACCCAGCTATCGGCACGGGTTGCGCCTGTTTTAAAGCTAAGTTGATAGAATTTTTCTTTATGTTCCAAAAGATGAGGCGCGAATGCTTTCAACATTCTACCTCTTTGTTGAAAAGTCATTTTTCTTAACGCGAGGCTTCCTGTTTTTCTACCATATTTAAGAACGGAGTCAAAATTCAAACCCTTTGTAGTGGCTTTTGCTATTATTTCTCCGTTTACTGCATTATACAATTGTTGCCCATCGCCGTCTCCTTCTATCCATTTGCCGAGGATATAGTTTCCGAGTTTCATTTAAGTAGAGATTTTTCAGTTACAATCCGATTACATCTGATTACACGAATTTACACGAATTAAGAGAAGAATGTTTGGGCGGTTAAAGTTGAATTGAAAATCGGCATAAAATATAGTAAATTGGATAAATAAATTTGGAATTATGAGCATAGCAGAATTAAAATTAAAAGTAATTGAAAAGTTAGCTACACTTAATAATGAAGATATTTTGAAAAATATCCTGGAACAATTAGACAAAAAAGAAAACAAACCAGATTCGAAAGTTCATAATCTGTCCCAACATTTTGAGTCTATTAGCGAGCGTTACAAGCAGACTTTGAAAAAGCTTGCTCAATGATTCTTTTAGAAGACATTCTCCAAATACACAAATATTCCATAGGAAAATACGGAGGTTCAGAGGGGCTTCGTGATTCAGGTCCATTGGAATCTGCTCTGGCAAGGCCATTTCAAACTTTTGGCGGTGAAGATTTATACACTTCTATCTTTGAAAAGGCGACAGTTTTAGGCGAAAGACTTATCATTAATCATCCGCTTATTGATGGAAATAAAGAACGGGATGCCGTGGCAATGGTTGCGTTGTTGGAGGATGAAGCAATGATTTTTTCTGCCAATGAAGATGACTTTTATGAATTCGTAATCTCCATTTCCACTGGTGAAAAGTCATTTGATGAAATCGTTGCATGGTTAAAAAGTAATTCAAGACAGAGTTAGACTTTAATGACCTATTCTTTTCAGTTTGAATTTTATAGAGTTCCATTTAACCTTTTTTTAACCCTGTAACAGATACATTTGCCAACTTAAACTTATTTATGAAGAAAATTGTTTTTGTGGCCATTTCTTGTCTTTTTTTTAGCATGGCGTTTTCACAGGATGCTCCGACCCATAAAGCTACAACTACCAAAAGTTCAAAAATAAACAATATAGCAGCTGATCATTTTATGATGCAAGTTAGCTCTGATCATTGGTCGGGTATGCCCGACAGTATTAGCAGCCATCAATCAGGGTTTTCGAGAGGGTTTAATGTAGCCTTCATGTATAATAAATTCTTAAAAACGAATCCTAAATTAGCTTTGGCCGGAGGTGTGGGTATCAGTACAAGTAATATCTTCTTCAAAGAAGTAAATATAGACATGACGGCTATGTCTGCCACACTTCCTTTTACCGATCTTTCATCCAGCGATCACTTTAAAAAATATAAAATGGCTACTACTTATCTTCAGATACCGTTGGAATTTAGGTATTTTTCTAAACCGGGCGAGCCTAACAAAAGCTTTAAAGCTGCAATCGGCTTAAAGGTTGGTACTCTTTTGAATGCACACACAAAAGGGAAGAATATGGAAGATAAAAACGGTCAGGTGGGAAATCAATATACGCAGAAAGAAGCAAGCAAAAAGTTTATAAGCGGCAGTCAATTTATGGGAACCGCTAGAGTTGGCTATGGTATTTTTTCTGTCTTCGGCTCTTACCAACTCAACAGCGTTCTAAAACCCGGAACGGGGCCAACTATGCATTTGTTTCAGATAGGCCTCACCGTCAGCGGCTTATAGTGGCCCCCTTTCTATCACTTCATGTGTTTTATTTGTATTTTAAAAAAAATCAGATAAAGTACATTTGCTGTTAAAATATTTCAGTTGATAGAAAAAAAGACCAATTATAAAAATGAGGTTAATGTTGTTCTGGTGGCAGTAATTCAACAAGGCCAGACAGAACATTTAATAAGAGAATATCTCGATGAATTAAAATTCCTTGCGGAAACCGCTGGCGCCTCGACGCTTAAAACCTTTACTCAAAAACTAGATCACCCTGATAGCCGCATCTTTGTAGGAAAGGGTAAATTAGAAGAAATTAAAAATTACGTTACACGGAAAAATGTGGAACTTGTAATTTTTGATGATGAGTTAACAGGTTCACAGATTTCTAATATAGAAAAAGAATTAAAAGTAACGGTAATAGACAGAAGTGATTTGATTCTGGACATTTTTGCTTCAAGAGCTAAAACTGCGCAAGCGAAGGTGCAGGTAGAACTTGCACAATATCAATATATTTTACCGAGGTTAAAAGGCATGTGGAAGCATCTTGAAAGACAAGGAGGAGGTATAGGAAGCCGCGGTCCGGGTGAAACCGAAATAGAAACTGACAGGCGTATTGTAAAAGATAAGATTAGTCTTCTGCGCAAAAGATTGGCCGAAATAGATAAACAGTCATTTACCCAACGCAAAGATCGGGGTGAATTTATACGGGTTGCTTTGGTGGGATATACTAATGTGGGAAAGTCAACTATCATGAATCTGTTGAGCAAGAGCGATGTCTTTGCAGAAAATAAATTATTTGCCACATTAGATACCACCACCCGTAAAGTGGTGTTTGGAAATACGCCGTTTCTTTTGAGCGATACCGTTGGTTTTATCAGGAAACTTCCTCATCATCTTATCGAAAGTTTTAAAAGTACATTAGATGAGGTGAGAGAAGCAGATATTTTAATTCACGTAGTAGATATTTCTCACCCCAAATATGAAGAGCAATTGGAAGTGGTAAATAAAACCTTGCAGGAATTGAAAAGCTTTGACAAGCCGGTTATTACTGTATTTAATAAAATGGATCAATATGAAAGAAACACTTTTGACGAATGGCTGGATCCATTAGTAAAGCAACAATTATTGGACGATTTGAAGCAGCGTTGGCAGGAACATACTCATGGCAATTGTGTTTTTGTTTCTGCCACAGAGAAAACCAATATCGAGGAGCTGCGGCAATTGGTTCTGAACCAGGTAAGAACATTGTACCAGACAAAATATCCTTACAAAGCAGAATTTTTTTACTGATTCAATAAAATGGAAAAGAATAGAAATTGGATCAAAATAGCCAATAAGCCTGGTGAGATTATTTTTCCAGAAAATAATATTGCACGGATTCATCTTCAGGAAAAGCTCATTTGCGTGGTTAAAACGGCTGGTGGTTTTAAAGCCTGCGCGCTAAAATGTCCACATGCAGGCGGTGATCTTTCCGAAGGATATTTAGATAAAAGAAACCATATCGTATGTCCCGTTCATGGCTATCGCTTTAATTTAGATAGCGGACTGGATAATAACGGGGAAGGCTATTTCTTAAAAACATACCCAATAAAAATCAGCGAAGATGGCATATTTGTGGCGTTAGAATAATGATAAATATCTCACATTGTAAACCATACAAAAGCTACAATTCAGTAACTTTGCACCCCTGTCATTTTGACTAAGAATATTTTTCCGCATCAAATTTGACAACATAACTTGATCAATATTTTTATTAAATAATAATTTATTCTATGGCCGGGCTTCTCTCAGTACTATTTGGTGGCAACAAAAGCGAAAAAGACGTAAAGAAAATAACTCCGCTTGTAGGAAAAATCAATTCCTTTTTTGAACAATATCAACCATTGTCGAACGATGAGTTGCGTAATAAAACAGTTATTTTTAAAGAACGCATTAAAGACTATCTAAAAGAAATTGACGACCACATCGAGTTAGAGAAGTCAGAAGCGGAAAAGTTGGATTCTGCTGATATCTCCGGCCGTGATGCCATTTATCGTCATATTGACGACATGCGCAGTGACAGGGATAAAAAACTGGAAGAAGTGCTTCTTGAGATTCTGCCGGAGGCTTTTGCTGTAGTAAAAGAAACAGCCCGCCGGTTTAAAGATAATACCGAATTAGAATCCGCCGCTACAGAACTCGATAAGGAATTTGCACTCACAAAAAAATATATCCGCATTGAAGGAGATAAGGCCATTTATAAAAATAAATGGATCGCAGGCGGTACCGAAATTACCTGGAATATGCTTCACTATGATGTGCAGTTGATCGGAGGAATTGTGCTTCACCAGGGGAAAATTGCAGAAATGGCAACTGGTGAGGGAAAGACACTTGTTTCTACTTTGCCCGCTTACCTGAATGCTTTGGCAGGGCATGGCGTACATATCGTTACGGTGAATGACTACCTGGCGCGACGTGATAGCGAGTGGAATGGAACTTTATTCGAGTGGCTTGGCCTTACCGTGGATTGTATCGATAAACACCAACCGAACAGTGAGGAAAGAAGGAAAGCTTATAGTAAAGACATTATTTACGGTACTAACAATGAATTTGGGTTTGATTATCTGCGCGATAATATGGTGCATACGCCGGAAGAAATGGTCCAGGGCAAACATCATTTTGCAATGGTGGATGAGGTCGATAGCGTGTTGATAGATGATGCAAGAACACCACTAATTATTTCAGGTCCGATCCCGCGCGGCGATCAGCAGGAGTTTGACCAATTGAAGCCAAGGGTAGAAAAAATTGTAGAAGCACAAAAAAAGGTCACCAGCCAATTTTTGATAGACGCTAAGAAAAAAATAGCGGAAGGAAATGATGATCCAAAAGATGGTGGACTTGCGCTGTTTCGTTCTCATCGAGGGCTTCCTAAAAATAGTGCGCTGATAAAGTATCTTAGTGAACCGGGAATGAGAGTAAAACTTCAGAAAGTTGAAAATCATTATTTGTCTGAACAGGAAAAAAATATGCCCTTCGTAGATGAAGAACTGTTTTTTGTGATTGATGAAAAAAACAACCAGGTACAACTTACAGATAAAGGAATTTCATTTATGACAAAGTCAGGTGAAGATCCTGAGTTTTTTATTCTTCCTGATATCGGTGTTAAACTATCAGAAATAGAAAAAACTGATGCTTCAGCCGAAGAGAAATTAGAGCAAAAAGAAAAATTATTAAACGACTATTCTATAAAAGCGGAGAGAATTCATACCGTTCAGCAATTATTAAAAGCCTATACGGTTTTTGAAAATGATGTAGAATATGTGGTGATAGATGGCCAGGTAAAAATTGTAGATGAACAAACCGGTCGTATCATGGAAGGCCGCCGCTATTCCGATGGGCTGCATCAGGCGATAGAAGCAAAAGAAAACGTAAAAATAGAAAGCGCTACGCAAACGTATGCTACTATTACATTACAGAATTATTTCAGGATGTACCACAAGCTGGCCGGTATGACCGGTACTGCTGAAACAGAAGCTGCCGAATTCTGGGACATTTATAAATTAGATGTCGTTACGATTCCTACCAATGTTCCCGTGATAAGAGGCGACGAGCAGGATCTTGTTTTTAAAACAAAGCGCGAAAAATACAAAGCGGTTATTGACGAAGTAGAAGCGATGAGTAAGGCGGGCAGGCCTATTCTTGTAGGTACCACCTCGGTTGAGGTAAGTGAATTGCTCAGTAGAATGATGAAGCAAAAAGGACTGGCCCACAATGTATTGAATGCAAAGCAACATGCTAAAGAAGCACAGGTTGTTGCTGAGGCAGGATTATCAGGGGCTGTTACGATTGCAACGAACATGGCAGGCCGCGGTACAGATATTAAACTTGGCCCCGGTGTAAAAGAGGCAGGTGGCTTAGCTATTCTGGGAACGGAAAGGCACGAAAGTCGTCGTGTGGACAGGCAGTTACGTGGCCGTGCCGGACGCCAGGGAGATCCCGGTTCATCCAAATTTTTTGTGTCACTGGAAGATGATTTGATGCGCATGTTTGGTAGTGAAAAAATTGCCTCCTTAATGGACAGAATGGGTTATAAAGAAGGCGAAGTGATTCAGCATAAAATGATTTCAAAAAGTATTGAACGGGCGCAAAAGAAAGTAGAAGAAAACAACTTCGGTATCCGTAAAAGATTGCTGGAGTATGATGACGTGATGAATAAACAACGTACTGTTATTTATGGAAAACGTAATCATGCCCTATTTGGAGAAAGACTGGCGCTGGACCTTGATAACGCCTTCTATTCTGTTGCTGAAGGTATTATCAATTCATTCAAAGAAATCAATAATCACGATGAATTTAAGCTGGCCGTTATCATGAATTTTGGAATTGATACCGCCATTACTCCTGCAGAGTTAGAGAAAGAAGATTTGACCGAATTGTCCCACAAATTATATTATGAAGCTAAGGATCATTATAATCATAAGAATGAATTAATGAATCAACACACGCTTCCGGTTATAAAAAATATCCGTAAGGAACAGGGTGCGCATATTGTAAACGTCGCTGTTCCGTTCTCTGATGGTAAAAAGGCAATGCAGGCGATTGCAAATCTTGACAAAACGATTGAATCTAATGGGACAGAACTTACCAGTGCATTGGAACGCAATATCACACTTGCTTTAATTGATGATGCATGGAAAGAACACTTGCGTGCGATGGATGACCTAAGGCAGAGCGTGCAAACTGCTGGCTATGAACAGAAAGATCCCTTGGTTATTTATAAGATAGAAGCTTTTGGGGCTTTTAAACAAATGGACGACCAGGTAAATAAAGACATTGTGAGTTTCCTTGCCCATTGCAGCATTCCGGTAGAGCAAAATAACCAGGCAACCAGGATAACTGAAGAAAGAAGACGGAAAACGGATATGAGTAAAATGCGCCAGCGTAAAGAAGAATTTGCAGGCGCAGGAGGTCCGGAATATCTTTCACAAGAGAACGAATACAATGATCCTTCAGAAACTGTAAAACAAGAGCCGATAAGAGTGGCCCCAAAAGTTGGGCGCAATGATCTTTGCCCATGTGGTAGCGGAAAAAAATATAAAAATTGCCACGGAAAGGGCGAAAGTTAATATCAACGCAGAGAGATTTTATTTCGAGCGATTTACCTTAACGAGAAGAAAATAATTGGTTGATAAGAACAATTGCTGCAAAAGCTTTCGTCTTATTTTCTACAGGTAAAAAAGATTTTGAATACCGAAAAAAGAGGGAAAGAAAAACGAGTAAGTGAATTCTTTGCCTCTTTGATATTCTCTTGACATTTATTAAACCCACCCATAACTCTTCCCAGGTTACAGCCCTATTTTTATTGACAAAAAATACGCTTGATAAATCATTTTGCATAGTTCATCTTATTCATGTCAGTGCATTTTGCTAACTTTAGTACCTCCATAAAAATAACCTTATATGAACGACATTAAAAAAGAAGACATCAAGCAAGAAGTGTTTGATCTGTATGATGATTATGCACACAGCCGGATCAACAGAAGGGATTTTATGCAAAAGTTGTCCCTCTATGCAGTTGGTGGCATCACAGTATCGGCGCTCATGAGCTTCCTAATGCCTGATTACAAAAACACATTAAAGGTTCAGGCAGATGATCCGCGAATTACATCCGAATACATTTATTACGATTCGCCAAAAGGCGGTGGCAAAATAAAAGCATTATTATCAAAGCCCGTTGATGCAAAAGGTAAGCTTGGTGGAATTGTAGTAGTACATGAAAACCGCGGCTTGAATCCATACATTGAAGATGTGACCAAAAGGGCTGCCCTTGCAGGTTTTATTACGATTGCCCCGGATGCACTTACTCCTCTTGGTGGCTATCCGGGTAATGACGATACAGGTCGCGAAATGCAGGCTAAACTGGACAGGAATAAAATGCTGGAAGATTTTATTTCCGCTTACGGATATCTGAAAAGCGACAAAGATTGCAATGGTAAAGTGGGTGTAGTTGGTTTTTGTTTTGGCGGATGGATTGCCAACATGATGGCAGTGCGTATTCCTGATCTGTCGGCAGCGGTACCCTTTTATGGCACCCAACCTGCCGCGGAAGATGTCCCAAAAATACAAGCGCCACTCCTTCTTCAATATGCAGGCCTCGATACCCGCGTCAATGAAGGCGCGGCAGCGTACGAAGCAGAATTAAAAGCTAACGGAAAAGAATACACGGTTTATGTTTATCCCAATGTAAACCATGGATTTCATAATGATACCACGCCCCGCTATGATAAAGCGGCGGCAGAACTTGCGTGGCAAAGGACAATTGATTTTTTTAAAGAGAAATTACAGTGAGAAAATAGAGTTACTAACAGCAGAAATACTTTTATAAGCAAAACAAAAAAAGGATTTTCTCTACGTGTTGTCTGTAAATTTTACCGGGATTAAATCAATCATTTAGGAAGGTTAGAACATTCTTCAGGAAATTGAATTGAGCGTATCAAAAAGAATTCAAAATATGCCGCGCGTTTTCCAATGCTACATTTGAATTGGTACCATTCAGATTTTCGATCTCGAAATCTTTTAAGACATCATTCAGTTTTTGCTTCATTTGATTTACCTGCTTTTTCTAATTGCGCCCGCAAAATTTTAAATTTTTCATAATCCTGGATTCCTTCTCTAAGGCGTTCAAAGCGAATGGAACTTCTGCCACCCGGATAAACAAAGTAGGTGTCGCCGCTGGGCCACATATGTTCTTGTCCTTCTGAATATTTAAAAACTCTCCGTATTTTCTAAGATAATATTAATTGTTTAAACTTCGGTTAAGGATAACCAACAGGAGATTGCACCAATGAGGAAATTATAAAGTGAATGTACAGTAAACAAATAAATAATCGGAATTTTTATTTTTTGTTTGAGTATGACAGAATGCGAAAAATAACTTCCTTACAACTAAGAAATAACGCCAGTGTAATCTTGCGCCATAATGCGCTGAGAGTTCCTATGGAAAAACTGGAATATTCTAATCTTCCAGATTTGTGATTTCATCTTTCAATTAGCAGAAAAATAAAACCCAACTTTGTAGGTAATATTGGAGACAAAACAAAGTGCGAAAAATTCTATCTATCATTTTAATAAATAGTTATGAAAGCGATAGTAATAACAAAGCCCGGTGGCCCGGAAGTGTTGCAGTTGAAAGATTATGCAACGCCGGTTCCAGGGGTTGAAGAAGTGTTGATACAGGTGAAAGCGTCCGGGCTTAACCGTGCCGATGTTTTTCAGCGTAAAGGAAATTATCCTGCACCTGCAGGAGTATCCGCGATTATCCCGGGTATGGAAGTTTCGGGTATCGTTACCGCAAGCGGGCCAGGCGTAACGATGTGGAAGCCAGGTGACAAAATATGCGCATTACTGCCAGGCGGCGGCTATTCCGAACTGATAACTGTGAAAGAAGGCCAGTGCCTGCCTGTGCCCAAAGGATTTAGTTTTGCGGAAGCCTCGAGTCTTCCTGAAACGGTATTTACTGTGTGGAATAATGTATTTGAGCGTGGCGTGTTGCAACCAGGTGAAACATTGCTGATACATGGCGGCAATAGTGGCATTGGCATTACCGGGTACAAATTGCACATGCACTAAATTCCAAAGTTATTGTAACAGTAGGCACAGATGGAAAAGGGAAGACCTGCCTGGAATTGGGCGCTGATCAAGCCATCAACTATAAAAATCAGGACTTTGAAAAAATATTACAACAAGAAGGCGTAGATGTAATTCTTGATATGATTGGCGCTGACTACTTTCAAATTTTTTTGAATATTCTAAAACCTGATGGGCGATTAGTGCAAATTAATTCTGTAAAAAGTGACCAGGTAAGTTTCAGTATACACCAGGTAATGAATAAGCGATTAACCATAACCGGTAGCACTTTGAGAGGCAGGGAATACAGCTTTAAGAAAAAACTGGCGCAATCAGTATTACAGCATGTATGGCCTTTGATACAAGAAGGAAAGTTTAAAACCATTATTTATAAAATATTGCCTTTTACTGAAGCGGCCGCTGCGCATCGCCTGCTGGAAGAGAGCGAACATACAGGTAAGATTGTATTAGTATGGGAATGATTGGTGAAAGGAATTAATATTGATTTGAGAAAAAATTTTAGTTGAGAAGCCATACTTTTTCCGGACAGTAATAGTTGCAAACTCACTACTTTTCTAATTTAGTCTTACGCAGCTCATTGCCAGTAAAACAAAAAATAACCAAAATTTTAATTTTTTGAAATTATTTGTTCGCAGTTGAAAAATACTGACGAATGCAAATTTATTAGTTCAAAATTCCCTATCGGTTACAATTACTCCGAAAACAATTCGTTATTCTTCTTTCAACAAATCAGATTTAAAACAATGAGGTTATTATTTTTTATTTCTTTGATAATTTTATTCGCCGCGTGTAAAAAAGATAATACAACTGCTCAGACGGCTCCATCCTATAAAATTGCTACCGTTAGCGAAATCGGAAATTCCGTCAATGCTAACTATACGTTTTCTTACGATGACAGTGGGAGGATTTCACAGATAGTTTCTATAGGGTTGGATCCCTTCACAAAAACATTTTCCTATAAGGGAGATACGATTTATGTAACCATTCACGAAGGTGCGCATGCGTCAAACGCTATCATTACATTAAATAGTTTCAAATTAATTTCTACCCGCAATATAACTTTCCAACAATCGGTAAATGATGTCTCTTATAATTATGATGCCAGCGGCCAGATTGTTTCTTTGACTGCGCAAGCCGGCAGCTATACTTATCCTGCAATAACCTATACCACTACCAACGGGGATATTACGAATACTACCTCACAAGGGGTATCTGATACAACTACTTATTTTACCGAAAAGACTTCTGTAATAGGGAACCTCGACGATTTTTACCAATTACTAACTTATGGTGCGTTCTATTATAGAAATAAGCATTTAAAGAAATCATACGAAAGCGGAAGTAATAAAACTGATTATAGCTACTCTTTCGATTCGGAAGGTAAAATTATTTCCGTTGTTACAAGTTACAATTTAGGAGCAGCGCCGTATACAACTAATTTCACTTATACAAAGCAGTGAGTAGAGTTTCCCAGGTTTGAAGCGCATTGTTCTTAGCAAGAGAAGTTAAGGTTGGGTATGGCCGTGAAAATTTCCAACGATTTGTATAGGAAAACGATTTTTTACAATCCTGCCTTGTTAACTTGTTCGATATTTGTAAACATTCATAACTATAAAAATTAAAGAATGTTTACAGTAGAACAAATTAAAGAAGCCCATTCAAAAGTAAAGAGCGGGGCAGATTTTCCAACTTATATTCAAGACATAAAACAGTTAGGCGTAATCGCTTTTGAAACATGGGTAGTTGATAGTCATACCGAATATTTTGGCAAAGAAGGCTTTCAGACTAAATCTAAACCGATGTATGAAAGCCTGGTTATATCAAAAAAAAGCGATAAAGCAAAATTCACAGACTGCCTAAAAATACACCAGCAGGGTAAAACTGATTATATCACGTTCTGCAGAGATTGCGCGGAAACCGGCATGGAAAAATGGCTTGCTTCTCTGGAGAAAATGACCTGTACTTATTTTGACAAAGCGGGAAATGAAATACTGGTAGAACAGATACCCGGATAAAAAACAACGCAAACAATACATTTTGCTACCTAGAATCCCAGCCCGAAAGAATCTTCAGACGGGTGTTTGTCCGCTAATAGCAAGTTTGTTTGCTGTATTTTATTTATTTGAAATGAAAATGGCAAGAAGAAATGCAGCGATGTGTAAGCATTAAACGGCCTCCTTTTTTTAGTACCTTCGTACTCAATTTTAATCTGTACCACAATGTACCCAGTTACAAAACATAACCCGGCATAAATCTTTAGTATCTTATACCTCGCGGTAGATGTGATTTTATCAGAAACAAGTTGTAACACGCAAAATAATTAATCGGAAAATAAAAAAACATAAGACATGGCAAATTCAAACGTTGAAAACATCCAAGGCACTTCCATCACATTACACGGCAACATCCTTCATACCGTAGGAAAATTACCTGCCGTTGGAACAGTAATTAAAGATTTTACTTTGACAGACACTTCCCTTAATGAAAAAACGCTGGCAGACTTTAAAGGGAAAAATTTAATACTGAATATTTTCCCTAGCGTAAACACGGGCGTATGTGCTAAGTCAGTTCGGGAATTTAATAAAGATGCCGCGAGCTTAAATAATACGACCGTACTTTGTATCTCTAAAGATTTACCCTTTGCACAGAAGGCATTTTGTGGCGCTGAAGGCATTGACAACGTCGTGATGCTTTCTGACTTCAGAAATGATTTTGGCCACGCGTATGGAGTACTGATGGCCGATGGCCCGATGAGAGGTTTGTTAAGCCGCGCAGTAATTGTCATAAATCCTGAAGGTAAAATTGTTTATGAAGAACAAGTACCTGAAATAGCCCAGGAGCCTGATTATGCGGCTGCTTTGGCTGCATTGAAATAATAATTATTTACGAATAGCCTTTTTCAGATGTTGGTGTTCCCGAGGGACATCAACATCTTTATTTTTCGGCTAACAAATGATTTATAATTTTATTAAATTCCTTTTTAAATTCAGTATAATGTTCACCGGTAGCAGGTCCACTGAAGCCAGTATCTATCTTTCTGATATTTCCATTTTTATCAACAAAAATGCTGGTAGGGAATGCCATTATTTTTTCTAATTGGGGCAGTGTTTTTTGAGTAAGCAATGAATCTGAAACAGCAGCCCCTGTAATTAAAACCGGGTATTGGACATGTAATTTTTTCATAAACGGTTCAAGCGCTTTCTGAGAATTTTCAAAGTCAGTAGTCCGCTCATATGCAAGGCCAATTATCTCAACTCCTCTCTGGTGATTTTTATTATAATAATCGCTTAAAAACCTGGTTTCATCCATACAATTAGGGCACCATGAACCAAGGATCTGAATGATAAGTACTTTGCCTTTAAACCTTTTATCATTGATGGATACTATATGCCCGTCTTTACTATCTCTGAAACTGAAATTAAGCTTTCCTGAGTTGGGTTTTATTTTTGTTTCACTAAATGGATCGGTTGTTTTTGCATTGGCATTCCTTACGGCATTCCAATCTTCAACGCCTGTTTCGCCGGCATAAAATTTGCCACCGGAAATTTTATTTTTATTATCAATTTTAGCAGTAAATAAATATGCGTTGGCACCATCAAAAGTGGAAAGCTTTAAACTATCTCCGCTAACCACTCCTTGCAAAAAACGGGTATCGCCTGTCGGGTCCAGAAAAGTTCCGGTTAAATAGGATCCATTCTGTTCAAATTCTGCTACCATTGTAGAGGCTTTTTTTTCGGCCTGAAATTCTGTTACCCATCGGCCGGAAATATTTGCAACCGGAGGAGTGGAAATTGTAAATCTTACTTTGTTATGGTACTCCGCATTAAAAGGCATTCTTCGAACTCTGTTTCCAAAATATTTGACCCATGTTCCTTCGAGGTTTCCATTATCCATAATTCTTGCGCGGAAGTCTGATTCAAAAAAAGGCATTTGGATAAATACAGAATCATCCACGATTTTAATGCTATCAACCAATAAATGTTCTTTGCCATTAATTACATAAATGATTTTTTTGCCAAGACTATCTTTTGTTTCAAAGTTAAAAACTATTTGCTGTCCGTCAGGGCGCTGGATCGTTGCGCGCCAGTAACCATTTTTTAAAGTCACCGGGTTTTCCATACAACCAAGAGAAAGAAGTGCAGCACCCAAAATGCAAACTATAAGAGCAAGGTTACACTCGAATATTTTTATTCTTTTTATCATTATTCTGCCTTTTTAATATTATACAAATTTAATCCTATTGCATCAGGGCAAATAGAAATCATCACCATTTTTTATCTTTCGCAGTGTACGCAAAAGGTTGGATAGTTTTAAAATGAAAACGGTGGATGTAAATTTTGAAAAAAGTGATTGATACGGATAAACAAAAATTGATGGAATTTTGAAATAGCGTTTGTCGTCTTAAAAGAAAGTAAACAATTCCAAAGCGACAAATTAAAATAAAATCAGATCGTAAAATAATATTTGGGAAGTTAAGTAGTGGAGTGGTGAAGTAAACATGCTCTCGAATCTGAGATATACTTTGAAGGCAAAATAATTACAGTGATTTTATTCTTGTTGCTGAATGATTATAAAAAATAAGAATTTAGAAAATTCGTTGGATTACTAATTTGATTTTCTTTCGCCGAATTTTGACGCGGGCGGCGGCGGTTGTTATGCGTGAGTAGAAATCGGCTGATTAATCTGCATACACTTTGGAATAATGAATCATATCATTTGACGGATGGAAATAAACGTCAGAAAGATGCTTTGCAAAATAGGAATAGAGGGTATATGTTGTTTTACTGTTTGAATGTTTATCAATGAAGATTTTATAAAGGCACTAGTGGGGCTGACGCACAAAAGGACTTTGCTACCAGACCCTCAGTTGACACGGGCCCGGCCGACGACAGAAAAGTTGCTGGTAACATTTTAAGGTCGGAGGGTTTTTTTTCGAAGGCTGTTAACTATGGCATTAAAACCGGTTACAAAATTTTTCAAACATTTTTGTTGTAATTGACAGTCAGCTTTTCTAAGCGACCGTTTTTTATGTTCGATTAATAATTCAACCAATTTGCGAAGCAAACCATCAACGCCGGAAACACTTTTAATCAGTCTTTTTAATAAAACTTATTTTGCCATTTCTTTCCATAAAAATCTCGTCAATACCTTCGAGATCGTTTTGGTGCAGGTTCAGTCTTACTTCCTCCATAATATCGCCGTGGCTTAAAAGACATTTATCGACATTTTTCTTATTTAGTTGGCCGTCTTTGTATAAAGAATATGCTGTGCCTTTAACAAGATGACTTACCCAGTCGTTTTTTACGCGTATTGAACCAATAATTTTATGAACGGCCATAATTGCAGCGGAGGCAACAATGGTTGGAACAAATGGAGATGCGCCGACGATTGCCCGGGCTAAAACTGCACCGAATATAATCGTTACACAGATATCAAAAGCAGATTTTATCCCAAACATTCTCATGCCGGTGAAACGGATAAGAACAAGCGCAATAAAAAATATAAGGATTGCCCTCACGGCCATTTGCAGCATTGTAAGATCGCTGCCTTGACCAAATATTTCATGAATTATTTGCATACATTTTTTTATTTATTACTCAAGGTCGTTACTATTTGTTTATGGCCGAATTGTTCAGAATTTTCAATGAATTGTTGCTGCTTTCAGAAACGGCCGAAATTGGTTCGTAAGAAGTTTCAAAGATATTGTGGACCATTATCCAAATAAAATGTAAAAAAATGACGCAAATATTACAATCCAAGCGTGTTAAATATGATTTGCGGCGTAATTTGTAGATAATAAGGGTACTAAAGATTTCACCCTTAAAAAATGTTATTATGAAAAAGATTACAATGATTCTCCTTTTTGTGTGTGCTGCATTTACAGTAAGCCTGGCTCAGACTACTTCTGCACCAGCAAACACTAGCACGACCAGTAAGCAAGACAAGGCTGCGATTGCCGCTCAAAAAAAAGCAGACAAGCAGGCCAAAGCGTTAGCAAAAAAAGAGGCAAAAGCTTCCAACCAGGCATCAACTAATGCCAGCGCCGCGACTTCTGCTACATCAACAGCGCATTTGAATAAGAACGGCACACCCGACAAACGATTCAAAGGCAATAAACAGCAAGCAACTGTCAATACTCCAACCAAGGTACAGACACCAACTTCGACTTCTTCAACATCAACAGCGCATTTGAATAAGAACGGTACAACCGACAAACGTTTTAAAGCCCAACAACAGCCAACCACTGTTAATACTCCAACACAAGCACAACCAACTGTTCCCACACAGGCACCGCCCTCTTCTTCGATATCAACCAATAAAACGAATAACCATATGGCAAGCGCAAGTGCCACTAAAGTTGCTGATAAATCAATTGGAACTGATTCGAGGGGAAGAACTATCTATCAGGGACCAAGAGGTGGCAAATATTATCTTACTCAAAACGGTCATAAAGAATATGTAAAATAAACGGGATTGCCTGTTTATTACATTTATAATTAGGAATTTCATTCATTAAAAAGACTGCCACGGAGATACGTTCGTGGCAGTTTTTTTGCAAAACACATAAGAATGGCCAATACGCAAAAACTTATCGAATAGCAAACAAAGAAATTCGTCGGATTCTGCTGCTTTTTTTAATTATTTTTATTTGCAGTTGGAACAATAGGCGAAGTAACCTTGCCTGCATAAATGAGAACTGCACTGCTGTACGGATGGAGGGTAACACTTCCGTCGTAGATGTTCCCTTTTACATCTATACACTTATTCGTTAATGAAAGGGTGCTATCATAATTATTCATATTGTACACAATTCTCACGTCGTGCTGGCTTACAACAGTATTAATGGATTCTTTTGAATGTATATCCTGTGCGCTGAATGATTGCCAGGAGCTCAAAGTAACTGTACCGTTAAGTCCGGTTTGTTGGCTTTTAATTAATGTAGAAGGCGAGTTTATTTTTACATAATAATTAGAATCAATATTGCCGAAATGACTTACTTCTCCACTACTTCCACTTGCCGCATAATAATTTAACGCATATTGAGAAGGAGTAATCGCGAAAATGGTATTATTAGTGAAAACATTATCATGCAAACTCTCCGCTTCACTTCTACTTGCATCAAAGGAAACGCCCCCGTTTGCCCACATGATTTCGCCCGCAAGAGAGCCGCAATTAAAAATGGTATTACCCCTTACTTTGAGGTGATTTGAGTTGTGTAGATATATGCCGCCCGTTCTGCAATTTACTATTGTGTTAGCGGCTACGCTTATGTCTGTACCTAAATCATCAATGTATATCCCAAAAGCAAAGTAGTCGTTACTGCCTGATCCTCGTGGGTTCCCCATTGAATTGATCACTATATTGCTATCTATCATCTTGCCGGTTTCACCTGCAAAGCCCGTATATATACCTGCTGCATCACCCCTGACCATCGCAGAATGATTGAAGAAATTATTCTTAACGTGTATGCCAGATCCTCTAAAATTAATCCCACAATAGGCACAGCTATCAACAATATTGTATTGTATTAATGAACCAGGAGCATTCAGATTCAATCCACCACTTGAGTAATCATTTTGTTTATACGCTGATATAACACCGGAAACATTTACATAGTTATTTGTTACAATAAGATCGCGCACATCACCGGTTGCAAATATTCCACTACTCCCGTTTCCGTAAAAAGTACTGTTCACTATTGTTCCGCCTAGGATGCCTCCGCCGTATAACATTAAGCCCTCAAAACCAGAATAGGAAACATTGCAATTTGTAACAGAAAAAACCAAATGACCACTTATGAATAATCCATTGGTATTGGCGCCCGTGAAGTTTATATTGTCAATATTTGCATATTTAACTCTGGGTGACTTGGAAGAAAAATTAAACAAGGTATCTACTGTAGATACCTGAACGTCAGTTGGCATTCCTGTACTGTACATACTTATCTTTTTAGTTGAAGGATTATAATACCATTCACCTTGTTGGTCTAACGTTCTAATGTCATTTTGTATAAAGAAGCCCCAGCCCGATTCTAACCCTCCGGCATCTCCGGTAAAATCTAAAGTTCTTCCGGATTGCCTTGTAATTAACTCACGATGAAAGGCCCATTGACTAATCCGTATTACTACATCAGCACCCGTCCAATCAGTGCTACTATTTAATAGGCTACTGGTTATAGAAGAAACACCTGAACCCGCTCCTGTACAGGATTGAAATTTATAAAAATTAGGAAGAAAAGGATAAGAAGCATCACCATTCGGGTATCTTCCCATAGGAGTACTTTCTCCGTTTATGACTACGATTTTCAAATTGGGTAAGGTAGATACAGCGCTGGTGCTTTCCCAAATATTCCGACCCTTATTGGTCCACCCGGACACAGTGGAAAAGCCTGTGATAATAGGTTTATCGCCGGTACCATACGCACCATAAGTGATTGGAGCGCTGGCTACTCCCGTGTTGGCCGAAATAATACCGCCATAAAATACATCTCCCCGGTTAAAGAGCACACTGTCTCCCGCGTTAAGTATTGTAGAATTTAATTTGCTTAAATTCTGCCACGCAAAGGACGCAGATGTGCCGGTATTGCTGTCATTACCGCTGTTACTTAAATAATAGTTTGTTGCAAAAGAGTTTTGCAGAAAACAAAATAATAATAATATGGTTATTAATACCTTCATATTTAGGTAATTGTTATTGTACGGCCTTTGCTTCTAATGATGTTTATGCCGTTATACCTGCACCCGAAGGTACAGCACTCTTACCTTGTTCAATGATAAGTGTTTTTTTAAAAATGAATTTTTTTAGATGATGCTCCTGTCAGATTTAATTTGCAATATGAATAGCCTCTGTTGCAAACTTTGTTGATTAGCCATGAGCGAAAAAGTTGCTTGTGCTACTTATCTTATAAGCGTAACAGTTCCCTTCATATTCGGATAAGTTGATTTGAATTTTATATAGTAAACATAAATTCCGGTCGGCTGGTTTTTCCCATTATAATCTCCATCCCAGTTAACAGGCTCGCCTATTACATGGTAAACGAGGTTTCCTAATCTATTGTAGACATAAACAGATGCATCCGGTATATTAATTAAAGAGGGAACGGTCCAGGTATCGTTTATCCCGTCGCCGTTAGGCGTAAAAGCGTTAGGTACCAAAATAGATTTCAACACTTTTACTTGTACGGTATCTTCATTTTTGCAGCCGTATAGCGTAGTTGCAAATAGCGTGTAAGTAAAATCATTTGGTGGAGAAGCAAACGGCGAAAGCAAGGTGTCGTTGTCAAGATAGGCAGGCGGTGTCCACAGGTATATTGGGGATTCACCAACAACTGATCCTTGTAACTGTACAGGTGTGCCCGCAATTTCAATCTTATCCGGGCCCGCACTCACTATGGGATTGGCATGTACATTTATCGCTACTGGATCGGAAGCTACCCGGCAGTTTGGTATGGAGGCAGATGTACTTTCTACCGCCGATAGTCTGTACAGATAGGAGCCCGTAGAAGTTGGCGACCGCACAAATGAGGTAGTATTAGCGCCCGCTATATCCTGCCAGGATTTTCCACTGTTTGTACTTGCCTGCCATTGATAAACGGGATTAGTAAAGTCCGAAGAAACAGATCCGGTAAAAGAATATACATTAGTATTTCCTTCGCAAACATTTACGGTATCCCCATTGCCGGTAACAGAAGCCGTGACGGGCGGGCCACATGGCCTTAGGGTAACATCGTCCACAGCAAAAACATTTCCGGTACCTGCTGGCGTGTGATCCCACATCCGTAATACTATAACCGGGTTACCTGGTGGTATTGTAAAGAAAAAACCATATTGTGTCCAAATATGAGAATCCGCGTGAATTTCTCCAGTTGAATACTCGCCGAGCAAAGTGCCGTCAATGGTTTCAGCACTAAATGTAATCTCAGGTATATAGTCGTTTACCTTAAAGGCGTTGAGTAGCCAAGCCGCGAACTGATAATTAGTATTTGGACAAAGATTGGTGACGGTAGTTTCAAAAAAATTCCAGACATTATTAGAAGCATTCACCAACATAAAATTTCCATTGCCGGTATGGTCTGAGTTGATGGTAATCCCACTGTCGTTAAAGCAACCGGATGTCGCTTTTGTTATTGTATAAAACTCGCTATCAGGGCATGTAGAACCGGAATAGGTATAAGAATTCGCAGGCATATAAATAGATGCTGCACTTGAATCAAACGAAGCATCTACGACTGGATCTCCCAGGCTGCCATTGCATGTTTGAGCAATGCTGTTTATCGGGAATTGAAAATAAATAAATAAGGATAGAAAGCATATCGCAAAAAGAAAGTTAGTATTAATCGAAATTTTCACTACCCGTATTTTCGACTAAAATTAGATTAAAAACTATTGCCTATAAAGTTTACTTGCCATGTAGTGAAAAAAAAGGCCCACTACAGGAATTTCAGTCTAAAAGATAAATCCGCCCGCCGCAAAAAATGAAACGAAGAAGATTACCAACTGTATAAAAAACCAATTGGGATTGAATATATTTTCTATTCTTCTTTCATCTTTTGATCATACTGCGTTTGAAGATCATTTAGTTCAGCGTCATATCCGTTTCTATCCATAAAAGCCTCAGGATTGTAAGCATCGCCAGGGTGATGTTTATCATGAAGATCGAACTGGCTGGCATGAGAGGCTACCCAAATATCCAACGAAAGTTTTTTCATGTGAGATAACGTGTAAGCATAGTCGTTAGCAATGTTGGGGTAAGTTGTTTCTTCTGAAAATTTTTTATCAATAATAATGGAAGGCATATTTGCGACGAGCACCCTGTAAGTTCTTTTCTCATCCTTCACATTAAATAAATAACTACACGAGCCTTTTGTATGTCCCGGATGGTGAAGCATCACAAGATGCATGTCGCCAAGGCTGATGGTATCATGATCGTGTAATAAGCGGTCTGCTTTTACGGGCGCAAAACTTCGACCATAAATACCCAGTGCATAATCAGACATGCCACCATCGGCGAGAACTGCGGCGTCATTTTCATTCACCATCAATTTCGCACCTGTCATTTTTTTTATCGCTGCAAGCGCACCTACGTGATCATAATGTGCATGGGTTATTAGCAGAATTTTTATCCTATTAAATTTAAAACCTAGTTTCTCAACATTACGTTTGATCTGCTGTGCAGATGCTGCCAGTCCTGTGTTGATCAATATATTTCCCTGTGAAGTTGTAATAAGATAACAACCTAAATCGTAAGTACCAACATAATAAAGGTTGTCCGCTATCCTGAAAGGCTCATAAGGTCTTGACCATTCTTCTTTAGTTTTTGGTTCGATTATTTTTTGTGCGGAAACGGTAAAAGTAATGCTCGCATAAACAGTTGCCAATAAGATAAGACGTAAAAAATATTTGCGCATGAGAATGAATTTGAGGAGACAAAAATAAAAGATTGGACTGTTACTTCATTATTCCTGTTCTCAATCTTATTTTAATGTGAAATAAAAATCTTTCCTGATTTCTATAACAAAAGGTAGCCTGGCAAATTATTTTTTCCAGATATCTTTTATTACAAAAGCATCATCGTTATGGGTAAAGTCTAAACCATACATGGCTTCAATCGTTTTGAGCACGCTATAATGAGTGATCTTCTCGGCATATTTCCCGGGTTTGATATTGGCCCCGATAAAAATAGTGGGTATCTGATTCTTAGCAGTAAACTGATCTTCATCATAAGTAATAATGAGTAAACTATTATGTTTCTTCGCCCATTTGACATAAGCGTCTAAATTTTTCCTTAGCCACTTATCACCTCGCACTATAGCTGCCGAATCTCCCGGCCCACCAACATTATGCATATCATAGTCCATGTCTGGAATAACAAAAGCTACCGTGGGTAATTTATTAAAGTCTTTCGGAAATTCAGTCATGGGCTGACTTAAAGAAGCAGGTATTTGATTCTCTTTGGTTCCCTGCCAGTTTACCCAAGGGCAATGTTTTCTTCCATATAGCATTTGATCGGTGATCTTACTTTTTTTATAGTAACATTTAAGGAAGCCGGGCGATAGCATGGTTTGTCCAAATCCTTTAAAAGTATATCCCTTTTTAATTAAAGAGGCGGCGAGGTTCGGCGTAGTAAATGATGTTGAATCCTCAAGACATTGATCGCCTGTAACACCTTGGGTCGTTCCTGAAAATATAGCTAAGTAATTCGGCTGGCTGGGATGTGTTACGCCATGAGAGTTAGTAAACACAGCTCCTTCACGAGCTAATTTATTAATATAGATGGCACTGTCCGATCCTATTATCTGATCATAACCATGATTTTCTTCTATAACGATTATTATATGATCGGGTACTTTTATTCCGCTCCTGAATTCAACTTTTTTTGATCCCTGGCCGTAGGATAATGTAGGGAATGTAATTGCCATGCAGGCTAATAAAACAAAATACTTCATAGAATCATTTTAGGGGTATTGCTAAATTAATTCTTTTCTTTTTTAAAACGGTTCGGGAATAGCCGAATCGAGACGTTGTAGAATAATTCTATTGAATAATAAGCGTATGAAAGAGATATTATACCAGTCTGATTAATGTCAATTCTTACCTTTCGTTTTAGAATAGGAACATCTCACGACTATAAAATAGATCTTATCAATCCACCTTCTGCCCTAATGGAAGCTCCATTGGTGGCCGAAGCAAGTGGGCTTGCAAAATAAACAACTGTATTGGCAATTTCTTCAATCGATGTAAAATGCTGCAGGAGAGAAGTCGGGCGCATATTTTTGAAAAAATCTCTTTCAACTTCGTCGACGGACCTATCATTGGCTTTGGATAAATCATTGATAAAACCACCAACGCCTCTTGATTTTGTTGGTCCGGGCAAAATTGTATTTACCGTCACATTGGTTCCCTTGGTTAATTGTGCCAATCCCCTGCTGACGGATAGCATAGCGGTTTTGGTCATTCCGTAATGTATCATTTCATCAGGAATAAAAACGGCTGATTCACTGGAAATAAATAAAATTCTACCCTCATTTCTTTCAAGCATTTTAGGAAGCAAATACCGTGATAAACGAACGCCACTCATTACATTCACTTCAAAAAATTTAAACCAGTCTGCATCCGGAATGTCCTTAAATTCCTTTGGTTCAAAAATGCCCACATTATTTACCAGGATGTCAACGTCAGGTAATTGTTTGATTAGATTATTTACTTCTTCCACTTTTGAAAAATCAGCAAAGATGCCAGACACTTTAGAATCCGGCACTGACTTTTTAAGTTCCTTGATAGAATTATCTAAACTCTCCTGAGTTCTGCCATTAATAATAACTTCTGTGCCCTCCATCAAAAATCTCTCAGCGATTGCGTAACCAATCCCCGCAGTAGATCCACTTATAAATACGAATTTGTCTTTAAGTTGTAAATCCATTCTTTTTAATTGAAAGTGTTTTAATTGAAAATTTTTCATTCTCAATTCTCAATTTTCCATTTTTCATTCTCCATTGATTTAAATTACCATCGAATCCACAAATTCATTAACTGGCATATTTATTAGTTTACTGTAATCCAGCGAAGTTTCTAAAATTGTTCTCTGTTGTTTTTTAGGAAATTTTCTTGCAAGATTAATTTTAAATTTATTCACCAACTCGGGTATCCCTTCGTCTCTCCGGCGCTTGTGACCGATAGGATACTCAACAACTACTTCATCCAAAATAGTTCCATCATTTAATTCAACTGTCAATGCATTAGCAATGGAACGTTTTTCGGGGTCATGATAATCTTTGGTAAATTGTTGATCCTCTACACAAATCATTTTGTCCCGCAACACATCAATTCTTGCATCAGAAGCGATGTTGTCTTCATAATCTGCAGCGGTTAATCGTCCAAAAATCAATGGCACAGCAATCATATATTGAATGCAATGGTCCCTGTCTGCGGGATTATTCAACGCTCCTTTTTTATCTATAATGCGAATAGCTGCTTCGTGTGTGCGAATGGTTATTTTCTTAATATCGTTGGTTGTCTTACCTAACGCTTTTAATTTTGCATGCAACGTCATGGCCGCTTCCACTGCGGTTTGTGAATGAAATTCTGCAGGGAAAGAAATTTTGAACAATACATTTTCCATCACGTAAGAACCATAATCTCTTTGGAATTTAAATTCATTTCCTTTGAACAACACATCATAGAAGCCCCACGTCTTTGCAGTTAATACAGATGGATAACCCATCTCACCCGTTTTTGCAATTAATGCCAAACGAACAGCACGCGAAGTAGCATCGCCGGCAGCCCACGACTTACGGCTACCTGTATTCGGAGAATGGCGATAGGTTCTTAGCGATTGCCCATCTACAAAAGCCAATGAAACTGCATTGATTAATTCATCGCGGGTAAGCCCGATTAATTTTCCAACTACGGCCGTAGAAGCTACCTTCACTAAAATAACATGGTCTAAACCAACTTTGTTGAACGAGTTTTCCAATGCCAGCACACCCTGGATTTCATGCGCTTTTATCATCGCCTCCAAAACTTCTTTCATGGTCAACGGGGGCTTTCCATTTGCAATCGCCGTTCTCGAAAGCCAGTCTGCAGTGGCAAGTATTCCGCCCAGATTATCCGAAGGATGTCCCCATTCAGCAGCCAGCCAGGTATCGTTAAAATCGAGCCAGCGAATAATAGCACCGATATTAAATGCGGCTTGCACCGGGTCTAACTGAAATTGCGTTCCCAGAACTTTTGCGCCATTTGGAACAATCGTTCCATGCACAATAGGTCCTAATAATTTGGTACAAGCAGGATAAGTTAGCGCTTCCAGGCCACAACCTAATGTATCCAACAAACTGTAGTGCGCTGTTTTCCAGGCAAGTTCATTTTTGATTTCATAATTCAATACATAATCCACGATGTCGGTTAATACTTTATCCGGTTGCGGTCTTTCATTTGAAATAGCAGATGACATTTTTTATTTTGATTATTGGTTTAGATATTTATTTCAGAAGGTTATTAATTGATTTGTTTGATAGCAATGATTTCATTTGGGTAATCGCTATTTTATTTAATTGTAAAAGGCGTTCATTTTTAGGTATCTCCTGTTGGATGAGTAAAGCATTAATACTTTCCATGTTACTCAATACAACCAATTGTTCCAGGGTTGCATAATCCCTGGTATTTCCATCTTTTCCGGGATTTTTTTCGCGCCATTCTTTCGCAGTTTTTCCAAAAAGCGCTACGTTCAAAATATCGGCTTCATTGGCGTAAATAAAGTTTGTCTGTTCTTTGGTAATTTCTTTAGGTACCAGGTTTTCCTTAATGGCATCCGTATGTATGCGATAATTAATTTTTGAAATAGTCCGTTGCAGGTTCCAATCTAATTTTTGCCTGTCATTTTCTTCGGTTTTTAATCGTTGAAATTCTTTAATAATATAAAGCTTAAATTCAATGGAAATCCATGAAGCAAATTCCAAAGCAATATCCTTATGAGCAAAAGTGCCTCCGTATCTGCCTGATTTAGACACAATGCCAATCGCATTTGTATTTTCTATCCAACGCTTGGGCGTCATAACAAAACTGTTCATCCCTGCTTGTTTTCTAAACCCGTCGAATTCGACGGGTTTAAAATTCGGATTGTACATAGTCTCCCAAAAGCCTAAAAGTTCAATGGTGTTGCGATTCCTCATCCAGTTTTTTACTATGTCATCTGTATGCGCAGCGTCTTTATGGCGTGCAATATCAGTGAGTGAAATAAAATCCTCATTTTTGTTTTGGTATAAAATAATATCTACACCTTGGACAGATATCTTTTTGTTCTTTGCCATTCTTTGTTGATTATCTTTCTTCAATGCTAACAAATTCCCTATTCTCTGGTCCAATATAATTTGCGCTCGGACGAATTATTTTTCCATCTTCTCTTTGTTCTATAATATGAGCGCTCCATCCTGTAACTCTTGCTACAACAAAGAGAGGCGTAAACATCAAGGTGGGAACTCCCATCAGATGATAGGAAACTGCAGAAAACCAATCGAGATTCGGAAACATTTTTTTCTCATTCCACATCACGGTTTCCAGGCGTTCGGCGATATTGTATAAATGCATATCGCCTGCTTCTTCTGAAAGTTGTTTCGATACTTTTTTTATCACCACATTGCGTGGGTCGGAGATGGTGTAAACCGGGTGACCAAAACCAATAATGACTTCTTTCTTTTCTAAACGTTTGCGAATATCTTCTTCTGCTGATTCAGGAGATTGATACCTGCTTTGAATTTCATAAGCAACTTCATTGGCACCACCATGTTTGGGCCCACGCAATGCACCTATCGCGCCTGTTATGGCCGAATACATATCAGAACCTGTGCCTGCAATTACTCTGCTCGTAAATGTAGAAGCATTGAATTCATGTTCTGCATACAGGTTCAATGAAATTTGCATTGCACTTACCCAAGATTCCGAAGGTTTCTTTCCGTGAAGCAAGTGTAAAAAATGGCCGCCAATTGAATCATCATCTGTTTCTACTTCAATCTTTTTTCCATTGTGCGAATAATGATACCAATACAATAACGCCGAACTAAAGCTGGCCAATAATTTATCCGTAATATCTCTTGCGCCTGAAACATTATGGTCATCTTTTTCCGGTTCCACGCAACCAAGCGCCGAAACGTATGAGCGCAACACGTCCATTGGATGTGCGGTAGCAGGAATCTGTTGTAAAATATTTTTAACCGGTTTTGGTAGTCCGCGTAAAGATTTTGATTTAGTTTTATAATTTGATAATTCAGACTTCGTGGGTAAAGAGCCATAAATAAGCAGGTAAGCGACTTCTTCAAATTCGGCTTTCTCTGCAAGGTCAAGAATATTATAGCCACGGTAATGCAAGTCATTGCCGCTTTTTCCGACGGTACATAAAGCAGTGTTGCCAGCTACAACGCCCGAAAGCGCTACACTTTTCTTGGGTTTGAAGGTTGGTGTTTCTTTAGTATCAGCCATTTTTATTTTCTTTAAAAAGTTTATCTAATTTTTGTTCGTAATCGTGGTAGCCAATAGTCTTATAGAGTTCCTCCCTGGTTTGCATCGTATCCAAAACATTCTTTTGAGTTCCGTCTTTTCGGATATGCTGATACACATTTTCAGCGGCTTTGTTCGCAGCGCGAAAAGCAGAAAGAGGATACAAAACTATTCCAACACCTGCTTTACGCAATTCATCCAAAGTGTACATAGGTATCATTCCAAACTCAGTGATATTGCCCAATACAGGGATCCCTGTGGCATCTACAAATTTTTGATAGTAGGATAAATCCGGGACGGCTTCTGCAAAAATGAAATCGGCGCCCGCATCTTTATAAGCAACTGCTCTTTCCAAAGTTTTATCCAAACCTTCACTGGCAAAAGCATCGGTCCTGGCGCCAATTACAAAATGTTCATCCGTTCTTGCATCCACGGCCGCTTTCAACCTGTCAGACATTTCGTCTTTACTCACCAATTCTTTTCCCGGTCGATGGCCGCAGCGTTTGGCGCCTACCTGGTCTTCCATGTGAAGCGCTGCAGCACCTGCTTTAATCAACGACTTTACGGTACGCTCCACATTAAAAGCAGAAGGACCAAAACCGGTATCGATATCTACCATCAAAGGACAATCCGTTACATTGGTAATCCGGTTTATGTCAATTAACACATCTTCCAAAGTGGTAATTCCCAAATCAGGAATACCTAATGAGCCCGCTGCCACACCGCCGCCTGAAAGATAGATGGCATTGAATCCTGCCTGTTCAGCAATTAACGCATGTTGGGCATTAATGGCTCCTACAATTTGAAGCGGCTTTTCTTTTTTCAAAGCCTCGCGGAAACGAAGACCCGCAGAGCGTGATGCATATATTTTTTTCATAACTGTCACGAAATTACACAGTTTAAATTAATGCAGGTACTTTTAACGACGCCACAGTGCCATCTTGATTTCATTTCTGTGGTTCAAACTTTCAGGAACTAACGAAGAAAAACTAAGCTTTGTGAAATTTTATATTTCACTTCTTAAACAATTTCAAATCAATTGAATCAAACCATTTCTTTCAGGTTTAAAACAACAGCAGAACGCAATAAGTTCACACTTGCGAAAATTGTGTTTGTACGAAATAAATGATAAAATGAATTGAAGTGTTGGCCTAAATTAGATAGCTTTCAAATGAACGAAACACCGGCAGATGCCGAAAATAAGAATCGTGGGAATTTGTTGGTTTACTAAACCATGGAAAAAAATTGCTACCAATCGTGATTATAAAAAAGGTTGCCTTACGGGCAACCTTTTTATAAAACTTCATTTGATGTTGATGCTGAGCCATCATACATCGAAAGGGTTCTATTTAATGCTTACGATGCACATTTTGCCTGTGAATTTGCTTGTCGGCACGCTTGAGCGGATGTTTTACTCCATCACTCTTTAAATCTTTTACATCACCATGAATGTCTTTATTGTCTGCGTTTATATCTTTTGTTTCTGCTTTGGCCTCTGCCTTGTCATGATGTTTTACTTCGTAAGTTCGTAATTTTTTATCATGACGTTCGTCTCTTACATCCTTTCTTAAATCTTTCATGTCTTTGCTTTTGTCTGTAGATGCGGCAGTTGCAGGTGTGGTAGTTTGTGCAAATGCGCCTGCGGTAATCAGTGCTACGAATAGCGTTAAAATTGACTTTTTCATTTTGTTTGTTTTTTTTAAGTAATAAATGGTTATTGAGAAACTGAGATTTGAAATGTTATCTTTCGTTTAAATCATCTCTATAAAATGACAAAAGGGTGTCAAATCGAATAAGTCAAAAAGGGAATATCTGGTGTAGTTATATATAAACGTTATGATGGATGTTGAACTCTTTATTTATTGATTAAAAATCGTAGGTGATTCCTAAAGAGCAGAAGAAAATGTTACTTAATTTTTCGGTCTGCCTCCTCGTGACGGAAATTCCAGACGGCGGCGTAACCGTTACCACATCTACATTAGGATTCACAGGTAATGCATCAGTGGGTGTAATATCAAATATAAATTTCCCCAAAGAATAATCCACAGGCAAACTGAATTCATAATCCATTATTTTAAACTCGGATGCATTGGGCAAATAAGCTTTTGTGGTAGTAACGTCGACTGTTTGACCCTTTCGTTTGGTCGCAAATTTTCTTTTAGTATAATACGAGTTGTAATAGTTTTGTGTACTTGCATTTATTAAAAAAGTGGGATTAATCTCAAAATTATCATCCGCGAAAAAGAAGGAATGGCTAAGTCCAAACCCTGCGGAATAATCATCTCTTGCATTAAAATCAATTCCTCCCTGCAACAAAGGTTTTATAAAGCCAAAATCGTATGACAATGTTCCATTTAAACTTCCTTTGGTTTCCGCCTTTACATTCTTGCTTTGGCTATTATAGAAATCTTTTTCAGCAGACAAAATACCTGAAAGTTTATCCTTTGTAAACGCGTATCCTGCTTCTATTTCCACAAGATCAATACGGCTATTACCCGCGCTGTTTAGATAGGAAAGCGAAGTGCCTGCGTAGAAGCCCGACTTATTATAATAATTGAACGAAGGGGTCAGGTAGGGAATCTTCAGTGAGTCGTGCCGGCCAAGGTACACGTTGTTACTTAAGTAACTTAAACCTGCTTCAAAATAAGATTTGTCAGATCCGTCGCTTTTAGTTGAATCCTGGGCTTTCACATTTGGAAGCATACAAAAAAAAGTTGCACAAACTAAAAGCAACCTGTAATTTCTTTTCATAATTTCTCTCAGTTTATATTTTATTCCAGGAAGCAGTTGTTCAATTTGATTTGCAGTTAACGCTCTAACTGTTACTAATTATATTTTTCCCCAATAAATGACAATAAAATGTAAGAAGGTTTAATAAGCCTTTAAAATATGACAGATTGATTACAATTATTCCCAAGCAGTCCCAATGGCAATGGGGGTTATTGATTTACTGCTAACCTATCAGTAATGCATATATGATTTTTAGATCCGCAAATAAAAATCGTTGCTATTTGTTTGTTTACCGGGTAAATCTCTTTTTACATCCTATTTTTTTATCATGAAGGCAAATTAAAATATAGAGAAAACCTGGTTGAGGGATTTGAAAATCTTCGGTCTGCATTTATTGGGTTGTTTACAGGTGAAAATATCGGAAAGCAGATGGTGAAAGTTTGATAATACATCACTTCTAAGTTTTGTAGTTCCTGAGGCGAAGAAAATTATTTCCAGTTTATGAAATGTTATCCCCGCTGTTTTATTTTTTCATCAATATCGCTAAAAATGCCTTTACAGCTTGCTTCTCATAAACTTCTTTTAATGAAACCACCGCTGCCTTTTGTAAAGTATTAATTCCCCGGATAGGAACCGCCACCAGGTTTTTCTGATCACTTACGGTAGCGCGCGTTAGAATAGAACTCCATGAGCCCGCTTCCACCAATTCCAGTAAAGTGGGTATATCATTGATCTCAAGGCTTACTGTTGGAGTGATTTCGTTTTTTCTAAAAACTTCATCAATAAAACGACGGGTGCTAAAGCCTTGTGCGGGCAAAGCCAGTGGCAATGAATTCAAGTCTTTCAAAGTAATGGAATTCTTTTGCGCAATCTTTGATTTTGATGAAACGATTAAACTTAATTCTGAGCTGAACAATGGTTGATATTTCAGCTGCCTGGAATTGCTGTTAACTACGTTGTCATAAGTCAATAAAAAATCCATTTTGAATTGATACAATTGTTCAGCCATTTCGGTAGATGTGCCGAAAATCACTTGGATCTGAACGAGAGGATATTGCTTGTTAAACTCAATAATTGCCGGTATGAGTACATGTTTTAAACCAAAAGTTACCCCAATCACCAGTTTTCCAGTATGAAGATTTCCCAGGTCTTGTACTAAAAGATACCCGTCATTGGCTAAATGCACGCATTTGAGTGCATAATTATAAAATAGTTCCCCGGCTTCCGTAATATAAATATGCTTGCCCACGCGGTTAAAAAGCGGGATACCCAATTCATCTTCCAACGATTTGATTTGTTGGGAAAGCGTGCTCTGGCTGATGAAGAGCTGGGAGGCTGCTTCTGTAAAATTTAGTAATTCTTTTGCCCTGGTAAAATACCTGAGTTGTCTTAGTTCCATTTTCGTTATCGGTTTTATCGATTGATATGATAGAAAGATACCGTTTTACAAATTAACGAATTCGCTGGAATTTTGTGTCCGCAAAGAAAAGAACCGCAAAAATCTTTTGCCACACATAAATATGAATACATTCAGGGCTTTTAAACACAGGAATTTCAAGTTGTTTTTTTACGGCCAGTCCGTATCTCTTTTAGCAACGTGGATACAAAAGACAGCGGTGGTTTGGCTGGTATATCGTTTAACAGGCTCTGCCCTTTTACTGGGCGTTGTTACTTTTGTCAGCCTGATTCCTACGTTGATTTTATCTCCTTACGCGGGAAGCTATATTGACAGGCACGACGGTTTTAAGGTGATGAAAAATACGCAGAAAGCGTCGCTGCTGCAGGCAGGAGCCTTAGCCGGTATTGTATATTTTGGGTTTTATAATGTAGCGGCCATTATTTTTTTAAGCCTGGCACAGGGAATTATAAATGCCTTCGATGTGATCTGCCGCCAGTCGATGATGGTAGAAATGGTGGATGATAAAGCGGATCTTCCCAACGCAATAGCAATGAACTCTACGATGAGTAATATGGCCCGCGTGGTTGGACCTGCATTTGCCGGCGTTATGCTGACTACTTTAGGCGAAGATTTCTGTTTTGTGAGTAATTTTTTAAGTTATCTGCCGGTATTGTTTTGTTTGTACCTGATGAAAATAAATCCCCGGGAGAATAACGTTCCTGTAAACAATATCATGGACGACCTTAAAGCCGGATTTAAATATATTACTTCAGACAAAGAAATGATTGGTTTGATTATGTTACTATCCGCCAGCAGTCTCCTTTTAGCGCCTTTTACAACGCTGATGCCCATTTTCGCTAAAGACCTTTTTCATGGCACAGCCGGCACGTTTAGTTTATTTGAAAGTGCCATAGGTGTGGGTTCAGTGATCAGCGCCATTTATATGGCGCGGCTTACAGCGATCAATAAATTGATTAGAGTAACGATCGTGGCAAGTTTGATTTTCAGTGTTGGCATCATCGTGATAGGCGTAGCCGGGAATATTTCTTTTGCGTTGCTGGGAATGGTAGTAGGCGGCTGTGGCATGATGGCTCAAAGCTCATCCATCAACACCTATATACAAACGCATGCCCGGCCGGAAATGCGCAGCAGAGCGATCGGTTATTATGTGATGGCGTATTTAGGTATCTCGCCTATTGGCAGCTTGATGATTGGCGTGTTGGCGGAATGGATGAATCCACGTGAATTAGTTGCCATGGAGGGTGTTATTGGATTGCTCATTGTTGGCGCTTATCTTTTTTATCGGAAACGGTTATCGGAAAATCCCGCTACAAGGAGGCCATTTTATAAAGTTATTGAATTAGCGAATTAGATTTTAAGAATGGAACTTCAAACACTGACACTTGAATATCTCTTTACACAATCGTCACATAATAGGTAAACCCTCACAGCCCAATCATTCTATATTTGCATTTTAAATTTTGCCAATTTCATAATGAATAAAGTACTGATCATAGATGATGAAGAAAAGCTAAGGACGCTACTTTCAAAAATTATTAGCCTTGAAGGTTTTGAAGTAATTGAGGCAGGAGATGGGAAAAGAGCTTTTCAAAAATTAGAAACCAGTGATATTGATGTGGTGATTTGCGATGTAAAACTCCCGGATGGAAGCGGGGTGGAATTATCCAAAATCATCAAAGAAAAATTTCCGCGTATAGAAATTATTTTGCTTACTGCTTATGGAAATATTCCGGACAGTGTGCAGGCGATAAAAAATGGTGCTTTCGATTATATTACGAAAGGGGACGACAACAATAAAATAATTCCGATGCTTTATAAAGCAGCGGAAAAAGTATCGTTGGCAAAACGGGTAATTCAGTTAGAAAAAAAAATAGGCAATAAATATTCTTTTGAGCTTATTATCGGTAAATCTAAAGCGATCAAAGCCGCCATTGATGGCGCAAAGAAAGTGGCCGCAACGGATGCGACTGTTCTGCTTACAGGCGAAACAGGCACTGGCAAAGAAGTGTTTGCACAGGCGATTCACAATGCCGGCAGCAGAAGCAAACAAAATTTTATTGCGGTGAACTGTTCTGCTTTCAGTAAAGAATTATTGGAAAATGAATTGTTTGGCCATAAGGCCGGAGCATTTACGGGCGCAATAAAAGATGCCAAAGGAATTTTTGAAGAAGCCAATAACGGTACTGTCTTTTTAGATGAGATTGGAGAAATGCCGTTGGATTTGCAAGCCAAATTATTAAGGGTTTTAGAAACAGGAGAGTTCTTAAAAGTCGGCGATAGCAAAACAACAAAAATCAATGTACGCATCATTGCGGCTACCAACAGGGATTTGCAAAAGGAAATGGAGGCCGGAAATTTCAGGGAAGATTTATTTTATCGGATAGCTGTTTTTCAAATTGCGTTACCTGCACTGCGGGAACGAGTGACTGATATTGAAGAATTGGCCATATTCTTTTTGCAAAGTTTTGCTGATAAAACAAATAAGAAAATTACAACGATACCCCAACCCTATCTTGAAGCGCTGAAACAACATTCATGGAAAGGGAATATACGTGAATTGAAAAATGTGATTGAACGCAGTGTCATATTAAGTGATGATGCCCAATTAACATTTGATACGTTACCAATTGAGTTGCAACAATACAATATCGGTAACAACAAAATGAAAATATTGTCGGCCTTTGAACTTGCCAGTGCAGAAAAGATACATATTCAAAAAGTATTGAACTATAGCAATGGCAACAAAACTGAAACAGCCCGGTTACTCAATATTGCTTTAACCACTTTATACCGGAAGTTGGACGACTATCAAATCAGCTAAACCATAGCAAAACGATAGTCTTTACCCTTTCAAAACGAAAGGGTTTCATTTTGCCCTCATTTTTGCAGAATGTCTGTAATATAATACAGTAAAGCGTTTCATCCCGATAGCAATAATCTGGTCTTGGTATTGCCATATCCTGGTGCACTAAAGTATTTATATGACAGCAATACTAATCATATCAGGCATTATCCTTTTTCTGGTCTTTTTTTTAGTCATTAAATATTTTGAAAAAATCTGAAAGTTATGACAGCTCTATTCATTATAGCCATTTGTGTATTTGCCTATATGTGCTATGTATTGATAAAACCGGAAAAATTTTAAAACATGAACACAGAAATTACAGGAATTGTTTTAATGTATTTAATCGTTGTATTGCTGGCAATTCCGTTGGGCAAATACATTGGCAAAGTATTCAACAGCGAGAAAACATGGTTGGATAAAATTTTCAATCCTGTTGATAGAATATTTTACAAACTAAGTGGCATTAATTATACTAAACAAATGAACTGGAAGCAACATCTTATTGCGTTGCTTACTATCAACCTCGTTTGGTTTTTGCTTGCCATGTTTGTACTCACAAATATGAGTTGGTTGCCACTCAATCCCGATGCGAATCCTTCCATGAGTGCAGATCTTGCTTTTAATACTTCCGTCAGTTTTATAAGTAATACCAATTTACAACATTACTCTGGCGAAACAGGCATTTCATATTTAGGACAGCTCGTTCTGATGCTTTTCCAGTTTATTAGTGCAGGTTGCGGTATAGCAATAGCCGCGGTAGTATTATTTGCGATGAAAGAAAAATCAACAGATAAGTTGGGCAATTTTTATTTTCTGTTTGTAAGAAGTTGTACCAGGATTTTATTCCCTATTGCATTATTGGTTGCACTGCTGTTAGTATTCAACGGCACGCCCATGACTTTTGCAGTAAAAGATACCATCACCAGTTTACAAGGCGACACAGTGCACGTGAGTCGTGGCCCGGTAGCAGCTTTTGTTGCCATTAAACAACTAGGCACAAATGGCGGCGGTTTCTTCGGAGCTAATTCTGCTCACCCATTGGAAAATCCCAGCTACTTTACCAATATTATAGAAACTATTTCCATTTTCTTAATTCCTATTGCATTGATTTTTTCATTAGGCTATGTTTTGAAAAGAAGACGATTGGCATGGACAATTTTTGGTGTGATGACCATTGGTTTTTTATTGCTCGTCATACCAACAGTTATCAATGAAATGAATGGAAATCCTGCAATTACAAAAATGGGTATCAGTCAACGCATGGGCAACATGGAAGGAAAAGAAGTGAGGTTTGGTTCAGCGGCTTCTGCCTATTGGGCAATCAATACAACCGTTACCAGCAATGGCTCCGTAAATGCCGCACATGATAGTCTTACGCCACTTTCAGGCATGTTTGCTTTATTGGGTATGATGGTGAATTGTTTTTACGGCGGCGTGGGAGTAGGTTTTTTAAATTTTTACATTTTCATTATCCTCGCCGTTTTTATTAGTGGGTTAATGGTAGGACGAACGCCCGAATTTCTCGGTAAAAAAATTGAAGCGCGAGAGATGAAAATCGCCATGATTGTTGCTTTACTGCATCCCCTTTTAATTCTTACAGGCACAGCAATCGCAAGCCATTTATATGCACATAACCCTGCCGCTTATGCAAGCTGGCTCAGCAATCCGGGCTATCATGGTTTCAGTGAGATGTTGTATGAATTCACATCAGCAAGCGCCAATAACGGATCAGAGTTTGCAGGTCTGGGAGCCAATACGCCATTTTGGAATATTGCCGATGGTATCATTATGTTATTAGCGCGCTATATACCGATTATTGGCCCGGTGGCCATTGCAGGAAGTCTGGCCAGTAAAAAATATATTCCTGAAAGTGCAGGCACATTAAAAACAGATAATCCCACGTTCGGACTGATGGTGTTTGCGGTAATTGCAATTGTGGCGGCGTTGTCGTTCTTTCCTGCATTGACATTAGGCCCTATTTCGGAATATTTTTCAATTTATTAATCATACAACAATGAAACGAGATACCAGTAATAAACTGTTTCAGTCATCCTTGATAAGTGAAGCGATTAAACAGTCTTTCATGAAACTTAGCCCCGTTAAAATGTTTCGCAACCCGGTAATGTTTACCGTATGGATAGGGACTTTGGTAATGACAGGTGTTTGTATTTGGATTGCCACAGGCGAAACAAACCAGGGAGGCCTTACCTATAATATTATCGTCACTGCTGTTCTTCTCATCACTTTACTATTTGCAAATTTTGCGGAAGCTATCGCCGAAGCAAGAGGTAAAGCGCAGGCAGACAGTCTTCGAAAAACAAGAGAAGAAACACCTGCCAAGTGGATACAGGCAGTTGGTGAAATGTATGTACACGAAATAAAAATTGTCCCTTCTTCCCAATTAAAAAAAGGCGATATTTTTTTATGTGAGGCGGGTGATCTTATTCCATCTGATGGCGAAATTATTAAAGGCCTGGCAACTA
>DATCFI010000061.1:0-5866 GCA_036509585.1 Hanamia sp.
GGATCATTTTCCTGCTCAACTTTAAAGAATGCCTCGTAATAGGCTTTAATGATTGCGGTTACGGGTACGGTTAAAAATGCGCCCACCAATCCGAAAGCAACGCCCATCACTAATAACATAAACAAAAGTGATACAGGATGAATATTCATTTTTGAGGATAATAAACGAGGCATTACAAAATCCGACATCAATTCACTCATTGCGATAAAGAATATTATTACCCACAACGCAGTATAAGGTCCTACAGAAAGGGCGACCAAAGTTGGCGGCAGAGACATAATATAAAAACCGAGGTTCGGTATCATGGCCGCAACGATTACTAATGCTCCCCATACCCATGCGCCGGGTACACCCATAATTGACAAAAAAGTAGTAGTAAGTACGGCTTCGATGGTACCTCCAATCAGGTTGGCCTTTATCCATCCAATCAGCATGGTACTGGTATGCAATAATGCCTTTTCTGCTTTTTCCCGTTTGTCAATATTGAACAATGAAAAATAAATTTCCAGCAAGGGCGCCGGTCTTGCTACCGTATAAGCAATGATGCAGATAAAGAGGATGAATAAGAATATGGAACCGGCGACATAAATTGAAATGTTACCGGCTTTTGTAATTACCAGGGACGCACTTGGAATTATTTGAGAAAGATTATCACCGTCTCTCGTAATTTGTTTTGCCAGATCGGGATAGTTTTTTAACCATGAATTTAATTGGACATTGATCTGCGAAATGTAAACGGGTAAATTGTTGATTAATGTTTGAAATTGTTTGGCAATTTTCGGAATAATTAACCAACTGATTAAGCTTATTACCAGCACCAGGCATGAAAACACGATCGTGCTTGCCCACACTCTTTTTATATTTCTTTTTTCTAACCAGCTAACAGGGGCATTGAGTATTAACGCAAAAACCATTGCCAAAAGAAATACAAGCAAGATCCCTGATACCTTGAAAAGCAACCACAGCAGCACGATCATTAAAGCCGTAAAAGCAATTACTTTACTAAAAACTTTGAAAAGGGAATCGCCGGCAAGTCTTTGCATCTGGTTATTTTAAAATGATTTATTGATTTTCCGAGAAAAAATGAATTCTCGTATCAGTCGGAATATTGAGACATATCATATTGCAAGCTTCTTATTCACTATTCCTTTTCTTTTTTGCCATTTACCGATTGGTTCCGGATAATAAAGTTTAGCCCCTTTTTTATCTACAAACCCGAAAGACTTATTTAATTTTTCGCTTATCATCTTCACTTGCTTTGAATGTTTTCCGGAATTATCATTGTAATATTTTTCGTAAACTTTTATCGCAGAATTAATTATTTTCAATTCCTTTTTATAGGCTTTCTCCTGCCTTAATATTTTCATCAATGCATTATACGCCGGGATTTGCAGCGGATCTATTTTTAAGATCTCGTTATACAATCCAGTAGCTATCGGGTTATCCTTGTTCTTCCGCGCTTCTTCGGCCTTTAATAAGAGATCGTGTATAGACGGTTCCTTGTCTTCCATTCTATTAATATAAATTAAAATTAAATATACAAAACTCGTTCGCCGGTATAATATGTTTTCAGCTTACCATCAAGTTGAAGAATACAGTTATTAAAATTACAGAAAACTATTTTGCGTAATGTGAAAATAAAAGTTCCCAAAACAATCCTGAAAGAATTTTATCAGTTTTCGGTGTTTAATCGAAGGAAAGCTGTTGTTTATATTTGGATAAGCACACGACTTTATTGCTATAAAAATTCATGCCAAATTTGGCATAACACTTGTGTTATTTTCAAAAACGTAAATTATGCCAGACAATAAAAAAAGCGTCGGAAAACCAGATCGCGAAAGGTTATACCCGGAATAGATAACCAGATCAACTTGAATTCTGTAAATAAGGTAAAACCTGAGAAAAAATCATTTTTGCAGAAAATTTTTGGTGGCGGAAGCAAAGATAAAAAAGGAAAAAAGCAAATAGCTTTTTAAATCGCTTTACTGAATCAGACCCGTTTATTTTTTTGGATTAAAGATCGGCTCAAAGCAATTCATCAGTTTTTCATTTAACTCTAACCTTGTATCCTGGAAGCCGTGAGAATTAATCCAGGTATTGATGATCACAGTGTAACCATCAGGCTCTATATTATCTATGCCGACGCGTACTGGTGGCGTTTTCAAACCCTTTTCAAACGAAACAATGGTGTCCGTGGCGATTTTTTTCACTTCGGTAAAATTTATTGCATAGCTAAACTTAATGGAAACATCCACTCTGAGGGTGCTTTCTCTTGAATAATTAAAGATCACATTGTTAGATAACTGATTGTTTGGAACGATAAGAGTAACATTTGTAAATGTGCGAACAACAGTGTAGAAAAGCCGGATTTCGGTAACGGTTCCTTCCTCTCCCTGCGTTTTTATATTATCACCTACTACGAAAGGCTTTAATAAAATTATTAATATTCCGCTTGCAAAATTTTGTAAGGTACCCGATAGCGCTAAGCCTGCGGCAACACCCATTGCGCCTAACACAGCAGCAAAGAGCGTCATTCTTATTCCCAGTAGCTGCATGATCGCAAAAATCTGTACGGCTTGCAGAACAATTTTTAATAAATTTTGTAAAAAAGGCCGAAGTGTTGAACTGAAGCGCCTGGTAGAAAGGATTTCTTTAAAACCCTTATTCACAAATCTGATGATCAATTGGCCTATAAAAAAAATAACAATTGCTATGATGATCCTGGGGCCTGTGCTTAAAATCCAGTGAACTCCTTCACGGGATAAACGATGCGTGATAGTATCTGCAGATATTTGTAGTATAATCATGTATTTCGTAAATTTTATACAGATTTAAATCAATCGGCCATTCCGGATTATGATTATATAAAAATCTATGCCAGACTTATGTTTGATATTTATATAGCGGCTTATGGTCCCTATCTAATTCGAAAATACAAAAAGCATACTTGTATTTTTTTAGAACCTCGTGCACCTCATCATTGTGCCATGTATCGATTCTGAATTCAAAAGTGTAAAGATATCGTTACCCGCATCATATTTTGTTTTCTTCCTTTGATGCTTTTTTACGGACAACTTCCCATGTTATTTCTCTAACTTCTGCCTTTAAGAATTCCTTCCGGAATTCGGCGGAAGATGTAAACTGCAATTGATTTATTAGCCTCCATTCAAAGTGTACAACAAATTTATCCGTTTCAAAAGGCCATGGGTTTACCGTAAGTTTTTCATCTGCGACTTGACGAACAAAGTAGGGTTTTTTGTTCGGGCCGGTACTTATTTCCAATTTGCGTTTCTCAGGTTGCACCAAGTCCTGGCAAAGAAGGAGCGAACAGGCATCACACCACTCCAGGAGATCGTAAATACGCAAAACTTCTTTTTCCTTGAGATTTAATTCATGCATCCATTTTTTGCGGAGACCACTTTGTTCTTTTAAAAAAGATTTTGCCTTGGTATTCGTTTCAGCCTCTTTACGACAAAGAAACTCAATATGCAAAGAAATCAAAAGGGCTATATACCTGTTCTTTGTGATCGTCAGCAGAGAAAGTTTTTCATAATAGGCCTGATCAAATACCTTCATATTAAAATTTACAGGTCCACCACTTTGAGTCAGCAGGTTTTGTCCGTCTAATTCCACTTCTGCATCATCATGCTCTGCTATTGCTAAGAGAGTTTCCGTCCAGCGTCCGGGGCGTTCTGAGATTTTCCATTCTGCCGCGAACTGTGCTGCGAGTATTCCGTGCGCTCTTTGCGTTACAACCTGCCAGCCTTTTTTTGTATAGTTTACAATCATCTTGCGGGATCAAAATAACGGATTTCAAATGCTTTATTTCCGGACGTTACTTTTTCTAAAGTTATTTGTTCTTCGTTAGAATGTCGGATCTATCTTTTCTGACACGAGCCAAGGAGTTGGAACCCAACAAAGGCTCTTTCCTTTTTCGGAAGACCAACAAGCGAAGAAACTTAGCGCCAAGATGAGACTAAAATTTTCCAATTTTCAATTCTTAATTCAAAATTGTCCCCTAATACCGCGGCATGGCCTTTGGCGCCGGCCACTATTTTTTATGCAACCATTTGCATTTGTTTTTTCATTATAAAATCTCCTTTGCCTGCTGTGCCTGCGCTAAAAATGATTGCCTGATCAATAGATTGGTAGCCCGGCCTTGTGATATGGAATGTATAAGTTCCTTGTGCAATCCGGGAAATGCGGTAATAACCTTTGCTATCAGTAGTGGCTGTATATTTTTGATTTTGGGAGATGATGGTTACACCTTCGACGGGCAGGTTAAGCTCATCAGTAATATAGCCCCTGAGGCTGGCTGAGCCTTCGCCGCGGTGGATAGAAACGAGGTAATTAAAAATAAACTGCTTTTTAACGGCGGCATCATATCTAAATATTTGCTGGCCATCTTTCAGCATTTCTATGGCGCTTGCATATATGGCATTGTTGGCCTCTGTTTTTAGTTGTGTGGCCATTTCTTTATCCATATTGATGCGCCCGAATTCTCTTGATAGCTCTATGCATTTGTCACCATCTGCCCCATATTTGGCTTGGAAACCTTCGGGCATATTGTTGTTGGCAGTAAGCGCCTCCATGTTATTTCTTATAAAAGTATCAGCAGTATGTGCCAGGCTGCGAACCGCACTCCAGTTATACAAAGCGGCTTTGTTATAAAATGATGCGCCTGCCTCCTCCAGCATGGTGTTTACCATGTCTTTATCAAACGCTTTGGAAATATAAAGCTTAAGCAATTGCCAATTGTCCATTACCTGCCTGGCAGCCCCTTTTAAGTAAATGCGCGCTTCTTTGCGGCCGGCCTTGTTTTGGCATATTCCCGGAAGCTCCTTTGCTTTCTGTACCGATTCTACCGCCTCAGCAATAAATGTTTTTGTATAATAGCCCTTAAACCCGGCAAATTTTTCAATGTTTTCGCTACACACATTCCATGCAGACAGGCAAACGGAATACAGTATCTCCTGCGGAACATTGTATTTTTTATTCTTTTCTTTCATGGCAATAGTTTTAACAATCAATCAGTTGTTTATACAAAACGCATTATGCACGCTTTTATTTCAACAGGCTTCAACTATGCCAATATTACCAGGTACTCTGAGTGAATAAGCCAAATACCCATAACTCCGGGGCGCATAAATAAACCAAATAGAAAAACATTTCTAAAGAATGGAACTTTATGCTTTAATCCTGTGTATTTATCTGGGTCTTTTGTACTCATAATCAGCGCTTATTGGCAGTTATCTGCACTTTATTACAACATATCTGCATGATATTGACAGATATCCGGCGCTGCTTTGCTTTTATCTAAAGAAACGATGCAGGCCGCCAAACATACTTTGTTCATAGCCAAAGCTTATTGCCAAACATCCGGAAGTTCCCGGCAGGCATCTGTAATTATTGGCTCCTATTTATGCATTCAGGGCATAAACAGGTAGGTTTTAAAGAAATGGTTTTGGGATAATTAATTGGCTTCGGCTTTAGTTAAAGCCCGCGCCTGGCGGCGTGTTCTTGTATAACAGGTAAGTATTTTAAAACTATCTATTTCGTGTAAATAAAGTCATTCAGACTTATAATGGTGATTTGTATTTTTATTTGATGGTTCGGAATGAATCAAAAATATTTTTAAAAATATTTTAGGAGATAAGAAACCGGGATATAGTTTTATAATTTAAATATACAACGGTAAGCGGCAGATTAATTGTCTTCTCATAAATAAAATTTTAGAATAAAGCAGATAGGTCGTGATGAATTGAATAGTATTTGTTTTAAGCTAATAATATTAGTATATTTGAGCTAAAATTATTAGCCATGTTTACAGGAATGAGTTTAATAGAATTTACAAAAAAGTTTCAGA
>DATCFI010000062.1:0-49147 GCA_036509585.1 Hanamia sp.
CAAGACTTTTGTGGCTCGTTCCATTTTCACTTGCAGCATTTCCGCGCAAAGGAAAATTATCGCCAATCTCTAAATGATTGTATAATTTCGGTTTTGGTATCAAATCGAAAATTTTGTCCTTAACCGAAATCAAAAGTAAACTTCCGGACACCGGTGAAACCATTTTCACGAAAATGAGTTCCCTTGCCGCAAAACATAAAGCGATTAACCTCGGGCAAGGTTCGCCAGATTTTGAAATGAACCAGGGGCTCATTGATCTTGTTACTAAAGCCATGAAAGATGGCCACAACCAATATGCACACAAAAACGGACTTTTAAAATTACGGGAAGCAATTGCTGAAAAAGTAAATTTCTTGTATCAGGCCACCTTAGACCCCACTATAGAAATCACTATCACGCCTGGCGGCACTTATGCTATTTACACGGCTTTAACTTCTGTTTTGCGCCCCGGCGATGAGGTGATTGTTTTTGAGCCAGCGTACGACAGTTATATTCCCAATATCGAACTTAATGGCGCCATTCCCATCCTAATTCCGCTTTCGTTTCCGGAATATAAAATCGATTGGAATATTGTAAAAGAGAAAATATCACCGGCAACCAGGATGATTATTGTCAATTCTCCACATAACCCAACCGGCAAAATTCTTGATCTTAATGACATCCTTCAGTTAAAAAATATAGTAGCCAATACCAACATCCTGATTCTTAGTGATGAAGTTTATGAACCGATCATTTTTGATGGCCAACAGCATGAGAGTATGTTGAAATATCCAGATCTTCTTCAGCGGAGCTTTGTAACATTTTCGTTTGGAAAAGTTTACCATTGTACAGGATGGAAAATTGGCTATTGCATTGCTCCCGATCTTTTAATGAAAGAATTTTTAAAAGTTCATCAATATAATTGCTTTAGTTGTAACACACCAATACAATATGCTTTGTCAACTTTTCTTCTTCGAAAAAGTGAATACTTATCATTGGGAAATTTATTCCAGGCAAAAAGAGATCTTTTTAATAATCTTATGTGTGAAACAAAATTCAAAAGCCTTCCATCGCAAGGCAGCTATTTTCAACTATACAGCTACGAAGATATAAGCGGTGAAAAAGAACTTGACTTCGCTAAAAAATTAACCATTGATTGTGGGGTAACGGCGATTCCACTATCGGCTTTCTACCAATCCGGACAAGAAAATAAAATCCTTCGCTTTTGCTTTGCAAAAAAGGAATCAACTTTAGCTGAAGCGGTAATCCGATTAAAAAACCATTTTGGCATACCACAAGGTTAATTATCAAATCACCATTTCATTCTATCTAGGTAGAAACCCAAGAAAATACTTACAAAATTGGTAGAAGCATGAAATACAAATTTCTTACTGAAAAAATCCTTTCGCTAGCAGCCATTTTTAAACTTTCAGAACGCTCTTAACTAAAATTATTAACTAAACATTACTAATTTTATTAGTGTTGATAAATATAAATTTCTATATTTGCCCAACCTATAACTTTACAACACAAATTCAACACTAATAAAAATAACAATGGCAGCAGATAAAACCAACATAGATAAAACATCTGAAAAATTAAAGGCTCTAAAATTAACGATCGATAAAATAGATAAAGACTTCGGTAAAGGCAGTGTGATGATGATGAATGAACGTTCTCAGGAACCACATGAAGTCATTTCAACAGGGTCTATTGGTTTAGACGTCGCGTTAGGTATTGGCGGACTTCCTAAGGGCAGAGTAGTGGAAATCTATGGCCCGGAATCTTCCGGTAAAACCACACTGGCAATTCATGTAATAGCCGAAGCGCAAAAGAAGGGTGGTATGTGTGCTATTATTGATGCAGAACATGCATTTGACAGCACCTATGCAAAAAGATTAGGCGTTGACGTAGATAGTCTGTTAATCAGCCAGCCCGACTATGGCGAGCAGGGTTTGGAAATTGCAGACAGATTAATTCTCTCGGGGGCGGTGGATGTAGTAGTAATAGATTCTGTCGCCGCTTTAGTTCCTAAGGGCGAACTGGAAGGTGAGATGGGCGATAGCAAAATGGGATTACAGGCAAGATTGATGAGCCAGGCCATGAGAAAATTAACAGCTACGATTAGTAAAACAAATTGTTGTTGCATTTTTATAAATCAGCTTCGCGATAAAATAGGGGTGATGTTTGGAAGTCCTGAAACGACAACTGGTGGAAATGCACTAAAATTCTACTCGTCCGTAAGACTTGATATTCGCCGTTTGGCTCAAATAAAAGATGGTGACCAATCAATAGGCAACCGCGTAAAAGTAAAAGTTGTAAAAAATAAAATGGCACCACCGTTTCGCATAGCAGAATTTGATATTATTTTCGGGGCCGGTATATCTAAAACAGGCGAAATAGTAGATATGGGAGTAGATATGGGTATTGTTCAAAAAAGCGGAAGCTGGTTTAGCTATGACACCACTAAACTGGGCCAGGGCCGCGAGGCAGTAAAGCAACTTTTAATTGATAATCCTGATCTGGCAAATGAAATAGAAGCAAAAATAAGAGCGAAAATTGCTGAAGGAATTGCTGTATAAAAAAAATGTTCTTGAAATAAATAAAAGTGCTTGCTCCCATTGAACAAGCACTTTTTATTTAAACATAGTTTTAAAAACTTTATACCTGGATTATATAATTTTTAATAAAAAATAGAAATCAGCCATTTTTATTCTTTTACTGTAACCGTCCGAACAAAATAAGATTTGCAAATAAATTCTCCTAGTGTAAAAGATATAGCAACACGTTTCGCTAATTTGTTTCACAAGAATATAATTTTTTTGTAAAATTTTCGTTAAATAAAATATCTTCACTTTTTATTTATCAACACAAAAACAAACAATTTATGAAAAAGCATTTTTACTTTTAGTAGCTTTTGGCCTATTCGCAACCTCATTTGCAGCATCAAGCTATTCCTCTTTTCCAAAAAAAGCCACAGAGATTTACTTACCTGTCGGGCAAAATAATCAAATTTCATTAATGGAACTTTCAACAATGAAAGTAAAAGATTATGAACAACTATCCGGAAAACATTTGAATTTCTTTCAGAAACTGACTTTTAAGGCTGGCCAGAAAAAACTAAGAAACAGTTTCTCTGCTGATGGTACCATTACTAACAAGAAACTCTTAAAAGCTGTATCAAGCGATGGAATTACATCCGGTTTCAATATTGGGTGGTTTGCGTTGGGTTTCTTTTTAGGCCTTATCGGGGTATTACTTTCGTATATCATCAACGGGGATGAAGATGTTAAGAGAAACAGGCAAAAATGGGCGTGGATAGGCTTCGGAGTTTCGGTATTAATAATTATTATATCTATTATTTAATTGGCTTCTCTAAATACGTTTAAATTAATTTCATCTATTACAATGCTGTCATTAAAAAGGCAGCGTTTTTTTTAACTCCCTAAAATAAATAGCGATCTACTATTTTCATTTATAAAATACTTCGTTATCAACCTAAGTCACAATTAACCAAAACTAAAATTTTATGAAAAAAGTGCTATCTCTTTTCTTAACGTTTACTCTATTCGCTACTTCGTTTGCAGCTTCCAGCTATTCTTATTTACCAAAAAAAGCTACAGAGATATACATTCCTGTAGGAAATAATAACCAAATTTCTTTATTGGAAGTTTCTAAAATGAAGATACAGGATTATGAAAAACTAAGTGGAAAACATTTAAATTTCTTTGATAAAATAACCTTTAAGGCCGGCCAAAAGAAACTAAAAAACAGTATCGCTGCAGATGGTACTATCACGAACAAAAGGCTAATTAAAGCAATGTATGGCGCGGACCATTCAAGGGGTTTTCATTTAGGAGGATTTGCGCTGGGCTTTTTTGTAGGACTTATTGGTGTCTTAATCGCTTACATGATCAGGGGAGATGAAGAAGTTGATAGAAACAGACGAAAATGGGCCTGGATTGGATTTGGTGTCTACGTCGTGTTACTGCTTGCGGTAGTAATAGCAGTTACTTCACTTAATCCACGAATTTATTAATTTTAATTTTGAAACTTTTAAAATGCGGTACTTACTTTAAGTACCGTATTTCCATTTATAATCCAAACCTTGCGCTTATCTCCAGCATTCTTTCAATTGGCTTTTTTGAAGCGATTCTCAATTTTTCATCCATAATAATTTCGGGTTCCTCATATTCCATACACAAATACAATTTCTCCAGTGTATTCAGCTTCATATAGGGACAATCATTGCAGGCACACATATTATCGGGAGGCGCAGGAATAAATGTCTTTAAAGGCGAACTTAATTGCATCTGGTGAATGATCCCTGATTCGGTGGCAACAATAAATTCAGTAGCTGGATTTTCAAAAGAATATTTTAATAACCCTGAAGTGCTTCCGATATAATCCGCCATCTTCAGAATCGGGTCTTCACACTCAGGATGGGCGATTACTTTAGCATTAGGATGACGCATTTTCAATTTAGTAATTTTCTCCAGGCTAAAGATTTCATGAACCATACAGGACCCATTCCAAAGCACCATGTCTCGCCCTGTTTTTTTTATCAAATACGCGCCAAGATTCTTATCGGGCGCAAATATGATCTTTTGTTCCTTCGGCAGGCTGTTAATGATTGTTTCTGCATTGGAAGAAGTGCAAATAATATCGCTCAACGCTTTCATTCCTGCCGAACAATTGATGTATGTAATCACCAGGTGCTCGGGATATTGGTCCTTAAATTTTTTAAAGGCATCGGCTGGCGCTGAATCAGCCAGAGAGCATCCGGCTTTGAGATCAGGTAATAAAACCTTCTTTTCAGGATTTAAAATTTTAGCGGTCTCAGCCATAAAATGCACACCGGCAAACACAATTATATCAGCATCGGTGGACGCGGCTTTTTGTGCAAGTGCAAGGCTGTCGCCAATAAAATCGGCGATATCCTGGATATCCGGTTCCTGGTAATAGTGGGCAAGTATGATCGCATTTTTTTCTTTTTTTAAACGTTCTATTTCTGAGAATAGGTCTAAGTTAACATCAATATCCAAATCTAGAAAACCTTTTTTTTGTAAATTTCTTTTTGCCATTTCAATGTTGATATCTGCCATAGTATTTAGTATTAATTCATTATTTATATAAAGGCCTATTACTATTATGAGTGTGGATTTGTGGAAATCTAATTTTATTGTGTTGAAGCAAAATTAAAACTAACTTTTTATCCACGGTAATTAACATGTTTACCAACACTTATTTTTCAATCCTCGTATTGTTTAAACTAAGTTTTTAACATACGTTAACAAGAAAAAGGGTTGATAAAAAAAAGTGTCATTTTTTCTTGAATGTTGTTAATTGAGCTCGAACAAAATGTAAGGTTCTTTCTAAAAAATTCAAATCTCCTGAAAAACGGGAAAGTTGTTAGAATTTATTAAGACAAAATCGGTAGGAATCTTTTGTTATTAACAGGAAATAGAAAATATGCACAACGCTTTGAGGAAAATAATATTGTGTGTTTTTTAAAATAAATTTTTTTATTTGAATCTGATTAATAAAAATCCCTGCCAGTGCTGATCTTAATAGCTTATCCACAGTTTGTTCCTATTCTATTTTGCACTATTTTTGCCGCCTTATTTAAAATTTTAAGCAAAAAAGAAAATGTCAATAATTCAGACTATCCGTGAAAAAGGAGCTGTAATAGTGATTGCACTGATCGGTATAAGCCTCGTGGCTTTTATATTAATGGACTCTATGAGCAGCAGGCGTGGAGGTTCATTATTTGGTGATAATAATACATCTACTGTAGGTGTGGTAAATGGAGAAAAAATACAGCTCGATGACTTTAATAATAAGGTAAAGGAAGTTCAACAGCAATATCCTAATGCGGGATCTGCGCAAAACAACCAGATAATGGAATCTGTATGGAACCAGATGGTTGCAGAAAGAGTTGTCGATGGACAATTTAAAAAATTAGGTATCACATTTACACCGGATGAGATGAGTTCCATTATGTTTAGCCAGGATGCGCCCCCTCAATTAAAACAAGCCTTTACTAACAAAGAAACTGGCCAATATGATATAGCTCAGGCGCAACAGTGGTGGGCGCAAACCAAAAAAGATAAAAGTGAAGAAAAAAGGAACCTTGTTATTTCGCAGGTAATAGATCCTATGCGTCTAAATAGTTTATATAATAAGTATACCTCAATGATTTCAGCCAGTGTTTATCAACCTAAATGGTTGACGAAAGAACAGACGGAAGAGAAAAATAATTTTGCTACTATATCTTATGTAGCGGTTCCTTATACAGTAATAAGCGATAGCGCAGTAAAAGTTACCGATCAGGATATACAAACTTTTCTTGACAACAATAAGCTTAAATACAAACAAGAGCCCGGTGTAAAAGTTTCTTATGTAGCATTTAGCGCCGCAGCCAGCGCTGCCGATAGCGCTAAAATTCTCGCCTCTGTAACAGAATTGAAACCACAGTTTGAAACTGATTCCAACGCAAAATTTTTCCTTGGACGAAACGCTTCCTCTATTCCCTACTTTGATGGCTATGTTCCTAAATCAAAAATACAGGTACCTAATAAAGATTCAATTATAGATTTGCCGAACGGTGGAGTTTATGGTCCTTACCAGGATGGAAGTAGTTATGTTCTTGCCAAGAAGATTTCAACAAAAGTGTTGCCGGATAGTATTAAATGCCGCCATATATTATTAGGTACTGTTGACCCACAAACGCAGCAACCGTTGATGCCTGATAGTACCGCTCACAGGCTTGCAGATAGTATAGCACTCGCCATAAAAAATGGGGCTGATTTTGATGCACTTGAAGAAAAATATTCTACAGACCAGGCTGCTAAGCAAGATAAAGGAGTAATGACATTTGATATAACTACTATTCAAGGTGATAGCTTCGCAAAAGAATTCGGAGACTTTTTAATGAATGATAGCGGACAAACCAAAAAAGTAGTAAAAACTCAATTTGGGTGGCACTATATCGAAATTTTAGATAAATTAAATCCCGGGCCAGCATATAAAGTAGCTTATATGGGCAAAGAAATAGTACCAAGCGATGAAACAATAAATGCAGCCAATACAGCAGCTATAAAATTATCTGGCCTGGCTAAAGATGCTAAATCATTTGATGAATATGTGGCTAAAAACGGACTGAAAAAAATAGATGTGCCGAATGTAATTAAGAGTGGTGATTTTCAATTGGGCGCCTTGCAGGATGCCAGAACCATCGTTAAATGGGCTTCTGATGCAAAAGAAGGCCAGATTTCGGAACCTTATTCTGTGAAAGATGATTACATCGTAGCGATAGTGGATAAAAGAATAACCGAAGGCGTTCCTGATGTAACTATGGCCAGGGCAATGGTAGCAGGCATCATAATGAATAATAAGAAGGCTGATGAAATTAAAAAGAAGCTTAATAATCCGACAACTTTAGACGCAGCAGCAGCACCATATCATTTACAGGTACTGACCAGTGGCGCCGACTCTACGCTGACTTTTCAGGCGGAAATAATCAATGGTATCGGTAACGAACCAACGGTGGCTGGTGCTGCATTTAATAAAGATTATCAGGCTAAAGTGTCTCCCGCTTTTGCAGGAAACTCAGGTGTTTTTGTAGTTAAGGTAAATAGTATTGCTCCGAAAGCAACTATTTCTCCTGTGCTTGAACAACTTCAGGCAAATGAAGAAAACAGTAAAAACACACAAGCTGCACTTGGACAGTCATTTAATGCGCTGAAAGAAATGGCTGATATTAAAGACGACAGAAGCCGGTTTTTCTGATAATAGTTTAAAAATTTTTTAAAAAAGCCATCAAAATTTTTGATGGCTTTTTTTGTAAAAGGAAAATCTTCGTTATTTGTTGCTTTACTATGTCACATGAAGAATCAAAGAGCGTAACGCTAACGGATCGCATAATGATTTTGTAACTTTACATAAACAACAGGATACTGATGGAAGAAATAATACTAAATAAGGTTACCGAAAGCGGACTAATAACCCTTGATCTGGAAAAATATTTACCAGAAGAAGAAATAGTCATTTTTGATCTGAAAGATTATCTATTTATGGAGCTTATTTTGAAAGAGAAAGACTACAGGGAAGCGTTAAAAAATAAAGAATGGAATATTTATCGGAACAAAATAGTTGCTGTTTGTTGTTCTACTGATGCAATTATTCCTCTTTGGGCCTATATGCTTGCGGTTACTTACCTGCAACCGTATGCAAAAGAGATTTTATACGGAAAAGATTCAGAAGTGTTGGATATTTTATTGCTAAGAAACATTCAGAAAATTGACTTGAATGAATTTGAAGGAAAAAGAATAGTGGTAAAAGGGTGTGGCGATAAAAAAATTCCGGAATCTGCGTATATAGAAATTACAAAAGTTTTACGACCGGTGGCAAAGAGTATTATGTTTGGTGAGCCATGTAGCACGGTGCCTATCTTTAAGGCGCCAAAAAACGTCTGACCATGTCGGTTTGACATTTTCTTTTTCACTGAAAAAAGCGAAAAAGAAATCGCATTTTTTTTGTCATGAACGTCTTTTATCAGCTGTGGACCGTTCGATAAAATTAAAACCAACCGCGCTTCCTAAAGATCCAAATCATCCAAACAGGAATAATAAGCATTAAACTCACAGCAATAAAAAATCCATATGGATTGTGAAGCCATGGAATTCGGTTAAAATTCATCCCAAAAATGCCCCCAATAACAGTAGCCGGAGCTAGCAGACAGGTAACTACAGCCATTACCTTCATCACCTCATTCATTTTAAGATTCACATTACTGAGATAAAGATCCTGAAGGTTGATCATCATATCGCGATAATTTTCAGCAAGTTCGTTGGCCTGAATAATATGATCGTAAATATCTTTAAAATATTTTTCTGTTTTATCTTCTATAATTTCACATTCACTCCGCAAAATGCCATTGATGATTTCGCGCACCGGGGAAATATTTCTCTTTAGAAAAATCATTTCTTTACGAAGCATGTTGATCTTTGCCAAGGTATGCGTATCGGGTCTTTCGGTGATATCTTCTTCCACGTCTTCAATTTTCTCACCTAATTTTTCCATGATTATAAAGTAGCTATCCACGATCAGATCTAGTAATGAATAGAACAAATAATCCGCGCCACTTTGCCTTATTTTACTCCCAGAAGCTTTTATTTTTTCTCTCAAAGGATTAAACACATCCCTCGAGGCATCTTCCTGGAAACTTATTACAAAATTGAACCCCAAAGCGATGCTTATTTGCTCACTTTCTACTGAGAGAAATTCTTCATTAAAATAAAGCATGTTTAGCAGGCAAAATAATATTTGATTTAATTCATCCATTTTGGGGCGTTGGCCCGAGCTGAAAATATCCTCGGCTATAAGAGGATGGATATTAAATTGGAAGCAAATTTTGTCTATATCTTCCTTTTTTAACCCATCAAAGTTTATCCAGGAAATATTTGGAGATGTCAAATATTTATAACAATCTTCTACCTTTTCGAGTTGTTCAAAGCTTACTTCGGAATTATTGAATTCATAAACTGAAATCAACGTTTTTGCAGGTTCCTTCCTGGAGGGAGCAATGGTGGGGTTTACCTGTAATACTTTTTTTGTTGCCCGAATTTCAAAAGGTTTCAGTAAGGATAAATACCTTTTGTGTGTCATAAATACAATTTAATGAAATTATTTTTTTACCCGTTTTGAAAACTTAGATTTTGCATCGGAAGAATCTACTTTGATAGTGTTAACGGGAAGATCGCTTGCCCAGATGTCGCGGTACATTTTCCAATTACCGGTTTCCTGTTTCCACAGCACTATATATTTCCCCTGGTCTAAATTATTTTTTTTCATGTCCGAAACCTTGTAAGTTCCTTCTTCGGCCAGGATACTGCTATCGCCCCAAATTTTAATTGTGTTTAAATCGATGTGTGTAATTCCATGAGCTAATTCCAACGAATAATAATGAATGATATTTTTTCGTCCGTTCACCGTGGCCTGATTAGGGACCATTAATGCAGCATTGGTGGTGTAGCTATCGCCAACTTCAGTGGAATCGCCCGCTTCAAAAGATTTCATAAAATGCTTATTGCTTTGTAAAATAGAAGCCTCGCCCTGTTTTATGTCAAAAGCGGAAGCTGATTTTTCTATTTCCAGTTTGTCCTGTTCGTTACATGCAAAAAAGAGAAGACACGAAATCAAATAAAAAATAAAAAGATTTTTAGACAACATATTGGTACAATATTTTTAAAAGTCATAAAGCTAAATCTCTGTGCTATCTGACAAAGTGTTATTCGCCTTTTTGACTACCTTTTTTTCAAAAAAGATTTAAAAGTCGGCGATTTCAAACAAATATACACACATTGTATTCTTGTTTTTTCCGCTATGCGATAGTAAACCAATAAATAATGATGATTTTTATTTTCTCAGCCGATTCGCCCGATACGAAGCGAAATAATGACAGGAACATTTTCTCTCATTACCAAAACCTTAACGCGACTTCCAGTTTTTTGCAAAAGAGTTTTATAAATTTCTATAACGTTAGAAAAATTATTATCAACTGAAACAACGATATCACCATTTTTAAGACCGGACTTATCAGCAGGAGAACCTTTAATGATATCATCAATCACAACATGCCCGTCAATAGAATACATCGTCATACCGGTGTAAGAATAGTCGAATAAATCCCGAAAATGAGTGTTGGGAATCAAATGAATTTCGTTTTGAGGATAATTTAAAATGATATTAAACCGACGCAGAATGTCATCTCCCACGAGCCCTCCCTGGGAAGGATAAGCAAGAATATTGTTCTCGTCTTCCAGGATATAGGTAGGAACTTTTTTGAATTTGTATGGTCCTAATTGTAACTCTTTTATAAACGTCAGATGCATCTGCTTTGTGCCTCCTAACCCCTGCACTGCTATGGGCACAGGTTTCCGTTTTCTTCTTATCAGAGAACTGTCTTCGTTAAACTGATGGCTGACTAGAAAACACAATCCCGCACCGGTATCAAAATAATAATGAGCGTTGACAACCCTTGCATCTCTTGCGGTTAACGGAATGATAGGTAATCCTCTGAATCGTGGATGTAATAGAAACCCATGTGCTGGATATTTAATAAATCCAGGGTGAAAAACATTGATCTTTGAACTATCGAAATTTATTTCTACAATATACCGGCTAAAAAAGCTATACCCGATGATGCCATCTATTTTGATTCCATAAACGTCCGCAAGGATATCGTAATTGTTGATGTAAAAATCAAGACTATCGACTGTAAGCCCCGGAAACGAAAGAGAATTATGTTGCGCGAAATCAACTTTACGAACACCGGCAATACCATAAATATATTTTCCGGACGGGACATGCGGAATATGAAATTGCTCTATTGTATTTGAATCCAAAGAAATACCTCCACTTCCCGTGTCCAGTATAAAATTAAACGAATCGGGAAGATTATTAAATTTCGCTTTTACCAGGATAACGCCTCCGCTTAGTTGCCTAAAATCGAAATTAGTAATGAATTTTGCGGGCTTTGGCCAATACATTTCCTGGCCAAAAACGCTGTGGGTTACAAGGAGCGGTATGATGTAAAATAAATATCTCATAATTTGCAATACCTAAATTTAAGATTTATGAATGTATTTTTGTACAAGTTTTTTGTTAATGGAAATATTTGCTAGTGAAAAAATAATCAATGAATACATCTCAATTATTGGAAAAGGCCATGCGCTTTGAATTCCTCAGTGTAGAAGAGGGAAGTTATTTATTTAGATATGCGGCATTATCAGAATTGATGGCCGTAGCCGATGAACTCAGAAAGATACAGGTGCCCCATGGTAAAGTAACCTGGATCATTGACAGGAATGTAAACACAACCAATGTTTGTATTGCTAATTGCAAGTTTTGTAATTTTTACAGAATTCCCGGGCACAAAGAAGCGTATATCACCGACATCGAAACGTACAAAAGAAAGATTGAAGAAACCTTTAAATATGGTGGGGAACAGCTATTGCTACAGGGAGGTCATCATCCCGAACTGGATTTAAATTATTATGTGAATCTTTTTAAAGAACTAAAAAAGTTATTTCCTAAACTTAAACTTCATGCGCTGGGGCCACCGGAAGTGGCTCATATTACCAAGATTTCAAAATCTACTCATCGGGAGGTTCTAAAAGCTTTGAAAGACGCGGGCCTCGATTCGATGCCTGGTCCGGGCGCTGAGATTTTAACGGATAGGGTTAGACGATTAATAAGTAAAGGAAAATGTGGTGCGCAGGAATGGCTCGACATAATGGTAGAGGCCCACAAGCTGGGACTCACCACATCTGCCACGATGATGTTTGGTCACGTAGAAACTATTGAAGAACGGTTTGAACATTTGGTAAAACTCAGAGACGTTCAGGAAAGAAAGCCCGAAGGCGCCGTTGGTTTTTTAAATTTTATTCCCTGGACGTTCCAGGATGTAGATACTTTGCTTACAAGAATTCGTGGTGTACACAATCTTACTACGCCGGAAGAATATATCAGGATGATAGCAATGAGTCGTATTATGCTGCCTAACGTAAAAAATATACAGGCGAGCTGGCTTACGGTAGGCAAACAAATAGCGCAGATTTGTCTTCACGCGGGTGCCAACGATTTTGGGAGCATTATGATTGAAGAAAATGTTGTGAGCGCTGCAGGCGCACCACATCGCTTTACTGCCAACGGAATTCAGGATGCTATAAGGGAAGCAGGGTTTGAACCACAATTAAGAAACCAGCAATACCAATTCAGAGAAATGCCAGAGTTGATAGAAGAGCAGGTGATTGATTATTAGCGGTCGGTACCGAAGGTCAGACAGCGGGTTATCAAAAACATATTTGGTTGCAGAAGGGCAGTAACGTGCAGACACAGGCCGACAGGCCCTCGCCAGTTTTAAAGCAAACTATTAAAGAATTAAGGGTAGTTAAAAATTTCCTTAATGGACCTTAACTTCTTAATGTTTCAACGACTTATTATTTCTATAAAACAAATTTATTTTTTTCAATGCCATAAATGATATTTTTGATTCATGGCGTTTCAACATTTTACTCCACAACAATCAGTTCCAAAAATAAAACAATACTGCGCGTACCAGGAAAGATGCCATGCAGAAGTGCGTGATAAATTATATTCATTCGGCTTAAATAAAATGGAAGTGGAAAACATCATTTCTGACTTAATAAGTGAAAATTATCTCAATGAAGAAAGATTTGCGATTCACTATGCAGGTGGAAAATTTCGAATGAAACAATGGGGAAAGATTAAAATAAAGCAATCATTAAAATTTAAACAGGTTAGTGATTATTGTATCAAAAAAGCGTTGAAAGAAATTGACGCCGAAGCATATGAAAGAACGTTTCAAAAACTGGCCGCGCAGAAATTGAAAACTTTAAAAGGCGAAAAAAATATTTTTATCAAGAAAAGAAAATTACAGGATTATTTGTTGCAAAAAGGATATGAAGGAGAATTGGTGAAAGACGCAGTGAGAAAGATTTGAAATGAAAAAAGATTTTTAAAACGCTCAATTTATCTATCAGAATAATTAATTAAATTTGATAAAAGAAAATTGGCATGAAAACAGAATTTAAAAACGTAGTTTGGAAGGAAGGCAAATTTTACGTTGCACAATGTTTAAATATTGAAGTGTCTTCATTTGGAGAAAGTAAAGAAGAAGCACTAAGAAATCTTAACGAGGCAATAGAGCTTTATATGGAAGACGCTTCTTTTGATAATTTACCCGAAATAGATTCTCCTGAAATCACTTACTCTCAGATTGAACATGCCTAAACTCTATTCTTCGGATCGCATAATTAAGATTCTGCTTTTACACGGGTTTGAATTTATTTCACAAAAAGGGAGTCATAGAAAATATCGTAAAACAGGGAATCCAACTTTGACCGCCATAGTCCCCGCCGATAGAAAACAAATCCCTTTTGGGACTTTTAAATCCATATTGAAGCAGTCCGGATTACAAGCAGCCGATTTTTAAAATTAGTTTTCTTAAATTTAATAACCGTGTCCTCACTCACCGTAACAATCATTCAAACCCGTCTTCACTGGGAAAATAAAAAAGCGAATCTTGAAATGCTTCAGCAAAAAATTGAAAGCATAAAAGAGAAAACCGAATTGGTCATTCTTCCTGAAATGTTTAATACAGGATTTAGCATGAAACCAGAATTTCTCGCGGAAAAAATGGATGGCGAGACCGTACAATGGATGAGAAAAATTGCGGCGGAAAAAAAGATAGTCCTTACAGGAAGCATAATGATTGAAGACCCTTCGGCAAAAGCTCAGGGCGGCAAATATTTTAACCGCTTGATATGGATGTTGCCTAATGGAGAGTTTGGCGTTTATGATAAAAGGCATTTGTTTGGGTATGCGAACGAAAACGAGCATTATTCTGCGGGAAATAAAAAGCTAATTGCTTCTGTAAAAGGCTGGAAAATCAATCTGCAGGTTTGTTATGATTTAAGGTTCCCTGTGTGGGCACGACAATCTCCCGGAGAAGAGCATGAATACGACATGTTGATTTATGTGGCCAATTGGCCTGATAAAAGAAAACATGCCTGGAAAACATTATTACAGGCCAGGGCTATTGAAAATCAGTCTTATGCTATTGGTGTAAATTGTGTGGGAGAAGATGGCAATAAAATATATTACGATGGAGGCAGCACTATTATTGACCCGATGGGTGACGTTATTTATGATAAAAACAAGGACGAAGAGATATTTACCTGTACTCTGGAAAAAAAACGCGTATTACAAGTTAGAAATCAATTCCCTTTTCGCAGAGACGCTGATTCTTTTTTGATTAATAAATGATTGTAGGAACGCTTTTGTTTGAATTGACGCTTGAAAATTATAAAAATAAAACACGAAGCAAACGAATAAATAACGAAGATTCTTATTCCCCGCACTCCCAAAAACAATAAAGTCAAATAGAAATCTATCTGACTTTACCGAATGCGTAATCAGGAAAAATGGTGGTTACTGCCTAAAATATTTTGATCAGACCTCTCTTTTTTTAAGGGTATCTATTTCTCTTTCTAACCTGTTGATAGTGGCTTCAATATTGCTTAAGCGCTTACCATTTTTAGATATTTTGAAAGTTGGGTGTACCGTTTTCAACTCAGCTTTATAATCGGCCAATTGATCCTTTAATGTTCTCAGCTTTCCGGCTACTTCATTGTTTCTTACAGGGCGTGCCATAATTGTAAAATTTTAGTTCAAAGTATGAAATTAAATACAAAAACTCATCTTGTACAAAAATTTTTTTTATTTGCTTCGGATTGACTTGTTAATACAAGGAATTTTACCACAGAAATATTTAAAATAATGCAATATTTATAACAGAATAAAAACAACTTCTGGGTGAAATTCGACCAGATAAATTGTAAATTTGCATCCTTTTCCAGCACATGAGCGATGAAATAAAACATGAATGCGGCCTTGCTTTTATCAGATTAAGAAAGCCCTTTTCATATTATAAGCAAAAATACGGAACTGTCTTGTATGGCTTAAATAAGCTATACCTGCTTATGGAAAAGCAGCACAATCGCGGCCAGGACGGCGCAGGAATTGCGACTATCAAATTAAATACAGAGCCCGGCTATCCCTTTTTGCATCGGACACGAAGCGTTGCCCACCAGGCCATTGCCGATATTTTTTCTCAGATAGGAAACCAGGTAAGTGAACTAAAAAAGTATCATCCTGATATTGAGCAGCATCCAGGTCTTATGAAAGGGCATGTAGATTTTCTCGGCGAATTGATGCTCGGGCATTTGCGATATGGAACACAGGGGAAAAATAATATTCTTTTTTGTCATCCGTATATTCAAAGAAATACTATTCCAGCGCGCAACCTCGCACTGGCAGGGAATTTTAACCTGATCAATAAAGATGAATTATTTGCTATTATCAACAGCCCGCGTGATGAACAGGACAAAGGAAGCGACCTTGGCGCCATGATTGATATGATCCTTCACTTTTTAATAAAGGCGGATGAGGCGAATCCAGAGAATACAGATATAGTGGGCGTCCTTAAGAAATCAGTACCCTATTTTGATGGAGGATTTACTTTTGGTGGCCTCACCGGCGACGGAAAAGGTTTTGTAGTAAGAGATGCGCATGGAATAAGACCGTGTTATTATTATGCTGACGATGAAGTAATTGTTGCTGCCAGCGAGCGTCCGGCAATTCGAACTGTATTTAATGTGGGCGAATATGAGGTGAAGGAATTGATGCCGGGCACGGCGTTAATTACAGAACCCGATGGAAATTTTTCTATTCAGCAAATTTTGGAACCTAAAGAAAGAAGAGCATGCAGCTTTGAACGTATTTATTTTTCGCGCGGAAGCGATGAAAAGATTTATCGCGAAAGAATTGCTCTTGGTTATCATCTTAGCGAACGGGTGCTGAAATTAATAGATTACGATTTGAAGAATACCATTTTTTCTTTTATTCCTAATACAGCGGAAACCGCTTTTAACGGATTGATAAAGGGAGCTGAGGATTACCTGAATAAAATAAAAATAGAAAGAATTTTAAGCTGGGGAAAAGATTTTGATGAAGAAAAGCTTTCGGCAATGGTTAACCGAAAAATCCGGATGGAAAAAATTGCCATCAAGGATGTAAAACTTCGAACGTTTATAACGGAAGATGTCAACCGCAACGAGCTGGTACAGCACGTTTACGATATTACTTATGGAACCGTAAGAAAAGGAATAGACACGCTTGTGGTAATTGACGATTCTATAGTAAGAGGAACTACATTGCGCGAAAGCATTATCAGGATGCTGTCACGCCTTGGTCCCAAAAAAATAATTGTGGTTTCCTCCGCACCGCAAATAAGATATCCCGATTGTTATGGGATAGATATGAGCAAACTGGGAGAATTTGTAGCATTCAAAGCCGCGATGGCACTGATAAAAGAACGAGGCATGGAATCCATGCTGAAATGCCTTGTTGATAAATGCAATGAATTAAAACGAAATAACCAGTTACACACAGAGAACGTGGTCAGGGAAATTTACAAGCCATTTACTTTAGACGAACTTGATCGTAAAATCGCTGAACTAATTACGCCACCAGAAATCGATATTCCGGTAGAAGTGATCTACCAAACCATAGAAGATCTGCACGAATGCTGCCCGACCAACCTGGGCGACTGGTATTTTACCGGCAACTATCCTACCCCTGGCGGCAACCGCGTGGTGAATAAAGCCTTTTTAAACTACATGGAAGGAAAGAACGAGAGGGGATATTGATTCTTGGGATCCCACACCCCAAAATAGGAATTAGAATAATTTGTTCATTTACTGAACTATTAATTTTTTTGCCATTTCATAATCTTCGGGAGTATCTATAGAAATAGGACTTTCGTCAGTAAGCACCATTTTGATCTTAACACCATTTTCAAGATACCGAAGCTGTTCGAGTTTTTCTATCGATTCAAGCGGCGTCATTTCCCACCTGGTGAAATTCATAAGCGTTTTTTTCCGGTAGCCGTAGATACCGATATGTTTATAATAAGCCGGTTTTATACTTTTATCTCTTTGAAAAGGAATCACACTTCGTGAAAACAGTAAGGCATTGTTGTTTCTATCCACCACTACTTTTACGTGATTGGGATTATCAATTATTTGTTCATCTGCTATAGGAAACATCAATGAAGCTACTTCAGTTTTATGTGTCGGATCATTTTCAAAAGCATTTAATAAATTTTTGAGCAACTCTTTTTTTACGAAAGGTTCATCACCCTGTACGTTTACTATAATGTCCACATCAATTTCTGCAACAGCCTCAGCAATACGATCGCTGCCACTTTCGTGTTCCTTTTTGCTCATTACAGCATAGCCCCCGTTTTGCACAATCTCATTAAAAATGATATCACTGTCTGTCACCACAATTACTTCGTCAAACAAAAAAGTGTTCTTTGTGTTTTCATACACACGTCTTATGATTGTTTTATCTCCCAGCTTTTGCATCAGCTTTCCCGGAAAGCGGGTAGCCGCGTATCGCGCAGGGATAAGTGCTATTGATTTCATGTTTTTTCTTTCTTTTTTAATTCAAATTTTCTTCATCGTATCCTTCTATATCATTATTGAAACTTTCAGGAAGTGTTTCACTTTCGTATTTACAGGAAGAGCACTGATACATATTTTTAGGTGAAACCGCATAGCTCCCCAATAGCCAACTCAATAAGACTGTTGCCAAATTTTTTGTTGTATTTTTTGGGACAAGCTCTATGGTATGGTTTCCGCATTGGGGGCACACAGCGCTTTTTATGTAATCTTCATCAATAATACGCAACAATTCGACAGCCTCTTCCAGTTCTTCTTTTTTTACTACTAACTTAATACCGCCAATTGCATTGCTTAAAATAGGATCTACCGTTACAGTGAATTCATCTTTTAAAAAACAGGTGATTCCTGCGCTTCGTAGCTTGGTAAGCACTAAATGCGCGGAAAAATTATTCTGAAATGTGCGTATTGTAACGAAGTCCATTTGATATGAAAGACATCTAAGTTAATATTTTTACAACTAAAAAGTTTGAGTGCAAGAAATTATTTCAATACCATAACAATTTATATAATTTAGTTAGCAATTACAGGCAGATAGTAAAGGCACAAGGGATTTGACTTGGGTATCCAGATAAATGAAACTAAATAGTAGCGTATTCCCGAGTTGCATCTACACGGTAGGTCATAAAAAACTGGGGTGTATTCTATCGATTGAGTGAAATCAAAACACTTTTATTAGAAATTAAAAGAAAAAATACTATGGATTGGTAAAATTGAAACCACAGGTAAAACATTTCCCTAATAAAGAATTAATTTCGCTGCCAATTTGGAACGCGGAAAGCTAAATAATTACTGATTGTATAAGCTCCTCCTGGCCCGGTAGCATGTTTTTTAAACATTTTTTCAGCTAATCTTACCGTAAGAAATTAGCTGTTCAATGGTTCGCTATGTGGCTCAGGAAAGGCGAAGCCTTTAATTTATTTGAAGACGGCCAAAGAGATAGAATACCAAATTAAAATAGTTTTCCGGGTATCTTTTATCTTCAGCCAGTTTCATAGATTAGGTTCTTTTTATTTTTTATCCTTGAATTCTGAAATGGTTCGTAATTTGTTTCGTAAAAATATTTTCTAAAACTCCAGGCCTCGTCTTTAAAAGTATGATTCGGTCAATTTATTTTATTTCTATCTTTTTATAATTTATGATACCATCAAATATCCACCACAGGCTGCTATATGTTATTGGTATTTTATGTTTTGTCGCCATGATTTCTTCCTGTGCGAACACAAAAAAAATTGCCTATTTCGGAAATGTACAAGATTCTGCACTCATTGCTTCTAAGGCAGCTCTGGAACCGGTTATACAAAAGAAAGACATTCTTAGTATTTCTGTTAGCAGTCTTAGCCCGGAGGCAACCGTTCTTTTTAATATGCCCAATTTGCCGATTACTCCAAGCGCATCAACAACCAATACCGCGCCTCAGACAGCCGGTTACTTAGTAAACGACGACGGTATTATTAAGTTTCCTATTTTGGGCGATATACCTGCTGCAGGACTTACTCAAAAACAATTAGAAAAAAATATTACTGATTCGCTCAAAGAAAAAAAACTACTATTCGACCCAATAGTAACCGCCCGGTTTTTAAATTTTCGGGTGACGGTATTGGGAGAAGTCCATGCCCCAGGTGTAGTATATGCACCGAGTGAACAGATCAGTATCCTCGAGGCAATCGGGGCGGCAGGTGACCTCACCATTTACGGCCGTCGCGACAACGTAGTACTAATTAGGCAGGAAGGCCCGAATAAATTGGTGAAGCGATTCGATCTTACCTCTGCCAACTTATTGCAATCTCCCTACTTCTTTTTGAAATCCAATGACGTGATCTACGTGGAGCCGGACAAGGCGAAAATAACGTCAAGCGACCGCACTTTGATTTTATTGCCTATTGTTTTGAGCGCCATTACCGTAATAATCTTACTGATCGACACTATTAAACACTATTAAACGCTAATCATATCCGAATGCTTCAATCAAACAATCATTCTGAATCTGAAGAAAAAAAAGACGCTTCCCTGGGAGAACTTTTATACAAATTTCTTCCCTATTGGCCTCTTTTTGTGTTGCTTCTGATCATTAGCCTGTCTGCTGCATGGGTTTATTTGCGTTATACAATGCCGGTGTATCAGACGATTGCTACTTTACTGATTAAAGATGATAAAAGTAGTACACCTGCTGATGAAATGATGAAGGCGTTCGACATGTTTGGCGCTAAAAAATCAGTGGAAAACGAAACGGAAGTTTTACAATCCAAAACGCTGATGCAGGAAGTGGTAAAGAATTTACATCTCTATGCACCTGTTACCATTCAGGGCAGGGTTACGGATCAATCGGCCTACGAGCTTTCTCCTATAGTGATAGAAGCCAAAGATCCTGACTCCATCAGACCAGCGAAAGGAATTGAATTTACCTATAATGAAAATGCATTTTCAATCACGATAGATGGTAAAACATATCCCTTAAATCAATGGGAGGTTACTCCTTTTGGTGTCCTTCAGTTTCTTCCTAATAAGAACTATCAAATTATGAGAGCTAATTGGAATAAGGATAATAGTTTCTATTTTTCTTTAGTAACTGTAAAAAACGCTGCTAACGGTATCCTGGGACATGTGACAATAGCTCCTTCAAGCAAGCAATCAACAGTGATTGATCTTAGTATTGTGGGAGAAGTGCCTAAAAAAGGGGAAGATATTTTAAATGAATTGCTTGCTGTGTATAATAGAGCCGCTATAATGGATAAAAATGCATTGTCAGCCAATACCTTAAAATTCGTAGAAGACCGCCTGAAGCTGGTGGCCGCTGACCTGGACTCTGTGGAAGGCGATTTACAGCGATTCAAAGCACGCAATAAAATAGTAGACATCAGTGCACAAGGGCAGATCTATTTACAAACTGTAGCATCCAACGATCAGCAGATCAGTACGATCAATATGCAGTTAGCCGTGTTGGACCAGGTAGAGATTTATGTGAAAAGTAAAGGTGGCATTGGTGGTATTGCCCCTGGCACATTGGGAGTAGCAGACCCGGTCTTGACAGAACTATTGCAGAAATTATCTGACCTGGAACTGCAATATACTCAAACTAAGAAAATAGCGCCGGAAAATAACCCGGCTATGATAGCATTAGTGGATGGTATTAATAAGCTGAAACCTGGTATCCTGGAAAACATAGAAAGCCAACGCAAAAATCTTTTGGCGGGACGGAACGACCTGTCATTGACAAATAGCCGTTATTCTTCGATGCTCACCACTATTCCAGAAAAGGAAAAGGAATTACTAAGCATTAGCCGGCAACAGAGCATTAAAAACGGTATTTATACTTTTTTGTTACAAAAGAGGGAAGAAACTGCTTTATCTTTTGCTTCCACCGTAGCGGATAGCAGGGTCATTGATAAGGCCGAGTCTTCGGATAATCCCATTAGCCCCAAAAGGGACCTGATCTACCTCATCGCTTTGTTCATAGCAATGTTTCTGGGGATAGCTATTATTTATGTCAAGGACCTGCTCACCCGTACGATTCATGACCGGTCAGAAATTGAAAAATATACAACCATACCTGTGTTGGGAGAAGTGGTGTATGATCGCTCAAGGTCACCTATTGTTGTTGCTGAAGGCAAACGAAGTTTTATCTCGGAAGAGTTTCGCCAGTTAAGAACTTCGCTCGCTTATATGGGCGTAGATGAGACCCATAAAAAAATAATGATTACCTCCAGCATTACCAGCGAGGGAAAAAGTTTTATAGCAATTAACCTGGGAATCAGTCTTTCTTTAATGGATAAAAAAGTGGTATTATTAGAGCTGGATCTTCGAAAGCCCAAACTAAGTGAAAAATTTAATGTGTCACGTCACGCCGGTCTTTCTAATTTCCTTATTGGAAAAGCGTCAATGGAAGAAACGGTGAAACCCACCGGTATCAACAATTTATTTTTAGTGTCATCGGGTCCTATTCCCCCTAATCCGTCAGAATTAATTTCCAATGGCAGGCTGAAGGAAATGCTCACTTACCTGGATGCTCAATTTGATTATATTTTGATTGACACTGCACCAGTCAACCCGGTTACGGATGCTTTTATTTTATCTCCTCTATGTGATGTTACCCTTTATGTGGTAAGGCATGCGCGTACTCCGAAAGTATTTTTGCAACAATTAGATGGAAAACTAAAAACCAAAAATCTTAAGAACCCTGCAATAGTTTATAACGGAATTAGGGGTAAGGGATTTGGTAAGTATGGCTATAGATATGGCTACGGTTACGGCTACGGCTACGGCTACGGCTATACAGAGGAAGTAAGAAAGAAATGGTGGAGAAGGATTTTCAAGAAGCAGGAATAGGTAAACCTGAGTGGCAAAGAATAGCATTGGGTTTTGTAAAGGTTGAAGAAAGTATTGCGGATCGGCTTGTTCAAAAATACTTCTCTATTTTTATATTCTTGTTAAGATAGCAAATCGAACAGCACCGTATCTTTATAACAGTTTTTGTTATTTACACCACGCGAAAAAACCTGGGCAATATGGAAATCAACCTCGAATAAATTTGGTTCGATTCACATTAATTTATCCTATTTTTATGATGGTTAATTTTTTAGAATACGGAAATAATTGAATTAAGAGAGCGTTTTAAAAGAAAAAAATGAATAAAGCACCTGTTTTAATTTCTGTTTATGACAGGCCGGTTCATTTTCAACAATGTATTGAATCACTGAAGCGAAACAGGTATGCGTCGGAAACCCATTTATTTGTAGCAATTGATGCTCCTTATAAGAAAGAGCATCAAAAGAATAACGATAGGGTACTTGAATATGCAAAAAAAATAAACGGCTTTAAAGAGGTAACGCTGATTATAAGAGAAAAGAATTTTGGACTAAACAAGAACTTACATAAGGCACGGGAACAGCTACTTTCTATATATGATACTTTAATTTTTTCTGAAGATGATAATATTTTCAGTGAGGATTTTCTTCCATTTGTTAATAAGGGGCTGGAAGCTTATAAAGACAGGGAAGATATTTTTTCAATTTCAGGATATCAGTATCCGGTGGTCATGCCGGAATTAAATCAAAAGGATGTGTATATGTGGTCCGGTTTTTCAGCATGGGGATGTGCGACCTGGAAAGAAAAATTGGACAAAATTGACTTTAGTGATAATACAGCTTTTTTAAAAGTCAGGGAGTTCCTTAAAGATTATCAAAGTATAAGAAAAATAAATGCAGTTGCTGATACTTATCTTCCGGCATTGCTTCTTATGATTAAAAAGAATCAAATTCACGGGGATATCTATGTTTGTATGCACCAGGTCTTACATAATATGTATTCTGTTTTTCCAACTGTTAGCAGGGTGCGTAATATGGGGCGTGATGGAAGTGGATTAAATTGTGGTTTTAACGATTATAGCATTTATGCAGAACAAGAAATATACGAAGTCCAAAATGATTATCAATTACCTGCCAATATTACTCGTGATAGTAAAATAGATAGTGTTCTTAAAGATTATTTTAAGAGAGATAAAAAAGCAAACATCAAAAACCTGGTGAAATTGTTTCTATTAAATCTTGGATTCATCAAGTTTACAAAATAAACAGAAACTAACCTTTGTATTTTTTATAATATCCAGAAGGTGAGTTATTAAGGTTTTATGAATCGCTATTGCCGGAATGAGTGATAATTCAAAAATAGTTAAAAACAGTCTTATTCTTTATGTGAGACTATTTATTGTTTCTTTAGTTGGCTTATTCTCGTCCAGGTTTGTTCTTCAGGCATTAGGCATTTCGGATTTTGGATTGTATAGTGTAATCGGAGGCATTGTTTTTATGATGGCATTTCTAAACAATGTAATGGTATCTACTACCTTTCGGTTTATTGCATTTGAGACGGGAACAGGAGATAATGAAAAGGTAAATAAACTGTTCAATATAAGTTTAATAATTCATTTATTTCTTGCTTTACTGGTTATTTTATTTGCTGAAACGATCGGAGTGTATTACATAAAACATTTCTTAAATGTTCCGGCCGGCAAAATGCGGGACGCGCTTTTTGTTTTTCACCTTTCCGTTTTTTCCATTCTTTTTTCAGTGGTTAGTGTTCCTTTTCAGGGATTAATTATTGCAAAAGAAAATTTTAGAATTAGCGCTTTAATAGAAATTCTAAGAAGTTTCCTCGCTTTGAGTATGGTAGTTTTTCTACTTTTTTATCCCGGAGATCGCCTTCGTTTATATGCTTTTTTAATTGCGCTGGTATCCCTGATCCCTCCGATGCTCTATTTTTTTTATTCAAGGAAATACTACACTTTGCTTATAAAGTGGAAATTCCAAAGAAATAAGAAAAAATATAAGGAAATGTTTGCCTTTTCAGGATGGATTTTGTTTGGCGCTTCAGCAAGCGCTGCCGAAATTCAGGGATCTGCGCTTCTGATAAATATATTTTTTGGAACATTATTAAACGCTGGTTACGGTATTGCGAACCAGCTTAATAAACTAGTCCTTATGTTTTCCAGTAGTATCAACCAGGCTTTCGTTCCTCAAATTACAAAAAGTTATAGCGGAGGAAATGAAACCAGGACAAACCAACTTATGGTTTCTTCGTCAAAATATTCTTTCCTGTTAATGCTTCTACCTGCATTGCCTATATTACTAAGTACAGATTATTTATTAAAGCTATGGCTTAAAGAAGTTCCGCCAGGTACTGCGATCTTTATACAGCTAATGATTATCAATTCTCTAATCGCGGCAGCCAATGCCGGAATTCCCGTCGTCATTCATGCGACCGGAAAAATTAAATATTTCCAAATAATTTTAAGCGTCATCACATTAGCGGGGCTTCCGGTTTCATATACTCTTTTTAAATTGGGATACCCGCCTCAGGTGCTTCTGATTACTTATACGGTTATTGCTATTATCAATTTTTTTGTTGGCCAGGTTTTACTGCGAAGAATTATCGATTTTGATGTGATAGATTTTTTTAAGAAAGTCTATTTGCCTATTTTATTGGTATCAGTTTCAATTATTCCTTTCTTTTTAATCAGGCCTTTTTTAAAATCCGATTTCCTTGGATTCATAGAAATTAGTTTCTTTTCTGTTTTGGGATTAATCATTTCTATTTATTTTTTGGGAATGAATCAAAATGAAAAGAAACTAACAAAATCAATTCCGGCTTTGGTGTTTAAGAAGTTTTTTAAATGAACATTTTATTTATCAAATACTTTCAAATTGTTTACCAAGGTATTTTATATCTTTTACATGCTTATAATTGCAACATTCTTAATGTGAAGGGAAAAAATGACCTTTTTTGAAATTAGAAATTATCAAGGAGATTTTAGTAACCATAGTAATTCTTGTTTCCCGCAAACTTTTTTTAAGTATAATGCAAGGCAGCAAATAAAGGATACAATGCCGTTGATACTTTTGGCTTTCGTAGCAGGTTTTTTTGTACGCTGCCTGGATGATGAATTTCATAATTATCCTGATATTTTTAGATTGATACGTACAGATTTAGTGGGATTGCTAATTTATTTCGGTTCGTCTCTGCTATTTAAAATTGAAAGTTTTGGAGAGTTCAAAAAAATGATTCTAAGATAATGATACCAATTACTAAACCTTTTCTTCCGCCTATGCCAGAATACGAAAAATACCTTTCAGGAATATGGGAAAGGCAATGGCTTACTAATATGGGACCATTAACCATTGAACTGGAAATGAAACTAAAAGAGTATTTGAAGGTTAGGCAATTATTGTTCGTTACCAATGGCACCGTTGCATTACAGATGGCGATTAAGGCATTAGCACTGAAAGGAGAAATAATAACTACGCCTTTTTCTTTTGTGGCTACTACCAGTAGTATAGTTTGGGAAGGCTGCGAACCGGTATTTGTAGATATAGATCCCAGCAGCTTGAATATTGATGCTTCGAAAATTGAGCTATCGATTACAGAAAAGACAAGTGCTATCCTCGCCACCCATGTGTATGGCAATCCTTGTGATGTAGAAGCGATAGCAAAAATTGCAGAGAAGCATAATCTAAAAGTTATTTATGACGGGGCTCATGGTTTTGGAGTAAAGATAAGTGGCAGATCAATTTTTGAATATGGTGATATTTCTATTTGCAGTTTACATGCTACCAAATTCTATCATTCTATTGAAGGGGGCCTGGTGATTACAAAAGATACCCATTTATTAAAGAAAATTGCTTACATGCGAAATTTTGGTTTTGATGGACCAGAGGCTTTTGCAGAGTTAGGAATTAATGGTAAAAACTCGGAATTTCATGCTGCCATGGGCCTTGCAAATCTAAACTACGTTGGCAGTATAGATCGTAAAATAAAACTTATTACTGAAAGATACGATGAGAATCTTAAGAATTTAAAAGTGAAAAAACCCGTTTGGCATACATTGTCTGAAAATAATCATGCCTATTATCCTGTTATTTTTGAAAGTGAAGAATTAATGCTGAAATGTATCGAGCAGTTAAAAGTGCATGAAATTTTTACCAGACGCTATTTTTATCCATCTCTGGCTAATTCTTTACCTTATGTATTACACAAAGAACTTCCTGTTACAGATGATATTTCAAGAAGGGTAATGTGTTTACCATTATATTATGATCTTACTTTTGAAGAAGTTGATCTGGTTTGTAGATTATTGTTAAGAATTCAAAATAATTAGAAAGAAAAAATATTTGATATCCATAATTCAGGCATTTTTGTTCCATAACATAGGATATTTTCAATTTGATAACCGGGCAGGTATCAGGTCCCATTGCGCCTAACCCATCAGAATTAATTTACAATGGCAGGCTAAAGAACTGATAACTTACCTTAAATAATTAATTTGATCACTTCTTGGTTGATAAGACTCCCATTGACCCTGTTACCGATGCATTAAGTTTATTACCCTTATGTGACGTTACCTTATATGTAGCGAGATATGCTTATACTTCAAGGGTATTTTTAGAACAATTCGAAGAAAAATCAAAAACTAAAACCATTAAGAAACTGGCAATTGTTTATAATGGGATCAGGGGTAAAGGAGTGAATAAATATGGATATGGCTATGGATACGGTTATGCAGAAGATACTGATAAAAAGGGCTTGAGAAATTTTTTTAAAGGATAAGCATATCGAAATAATACTACAATCGAAATAATACTAAAAATGTCTCTTCTTTACTTAACTGTAGCTGGGGAATAGCTAACTTTGCATTGACAATATTTTAATAGTGTTAAGGGATTTAAGTATGTTTCAAGATCCCAGATGTAATCTTGCCTTTTTTGCGGTAAACTAATCAATCACTTTATTAGCAACTTCATAAACTTGACAATTAATATCTCAATAGAAACTTAGGAATGATACCATTAATAAAAACAAATATCCCCGCACGTGAAGTTCTGATGCCCGAACTGGAAAAAGTGCTATATAGTGGCTATGTCGCCCAAGGGGAAAAAGTTGAAGAATTTGAAAGGGCTTTCGAGGAATACATCGGTGAAGGTTATTCTCTATCATTAAATTCCGGAACTGCTGCATTGCATGTTGCATTAATTCTTGCAGGAATCAGACCTGGTGATGAAGTTATTTCAACTCCTTTAACTGCAGAGCCAACTAATGTTGCAATTAAAATGGTAGGGGCTAAAATCAGGTATGCCGATATTGATTATAATACAGGAAACATTGACCCATCTTCTGTTGAAACTAAAATAAACAGCAAAACAAGAGCTATACTCGTTGTAGATTATGCTGGCACGCCAGTTGATGTAACCAAACTTCAAGAAATTTCAGAAAAATACAAAATACCTGTTATAGAAGATGCCGCGCATGCACTTGGCGCTAAATTTAATGAAAAACTGACTGGTGGGCACTTTCCTTATACTATCTTCTCTTTTCAAGCAATCAAGCATTTAACTACGATTGATGGAGGTATCTTACAGATTCGAAATCAAGAGGAGTATGAAAAAGGAAAATTAATTCGGTGGTTTGGTATTGATAAAAAACTTACTCGCCTTGAAAACGATATAAAATATCAAGGCTTTAAATACCATATGAATAATATTAATGCTACAATCGGCTTGGTGCAGTTAAAAGGAATAAATAAAATTGTTGATTCATATATTTCAAATGGGAAGTTTTATGATGATGCCTTAAAAGATATTTTCGGAATTGAATTACTTACATACTATCCTTTTAGTGAGCCTTCTTATTGGCTCTATACGATGAAAGTTGAAAACCGGGATGGCTTTATAAAGAAACTTGCAGACAATGGTATTATTGCTTCTGAACTTCATAAAAGGAATGATTCACATACCTATTTAAACGATTTTAATGAAGAACTTCCCACAATGGATCGTTTCTACAAAAGATTAGTTCATATTCCATGTGGATGGTGGGTTAGTACAGAAGACCGTGAAAAAATTCGCAAAACAATAAAAGAAGGGTGGTAATTTATTCTTTCAAAAATTTTCAATACATTTTCTGTTTTTTTAAAATGTAACACAAATGCATCATGATTCCACTATATAAACCATACATGCCTGCTGAATTGCCTGAGTTGAATGTGATATTGAACTCGGGAGCGCTTGCATATGGAAAGCATGGCAAAGAATTTGAACAAAAATTAAACTCATATTTTGGAGTTGAGCGATTAACTTTAGTAAACTCATTCAATTCCGCCGTTTTAGTTGCACTTACTTCACTTGGTTTAAAACCAGCAGATGAAGTGATAGCATCTCCTATGGCGTGTTTGGCCTCAAATCAGCCTCATGTAACAATGGGTATTAGAGTTGTTTGGGCAGATGTTGATCCAACTACTGGCACTCTTAATCCTGAAAGCGTGAAACAAAAGATTACTTCTAAAACTAAGGCTATTTTCCACAATCATTTTTGCGGATATCCGGGTTATATTGATGAAATTAATTCGATTGGCAAAGAATATGGCATACCAGTGGTAGACGATGCAATTGAAGCGTTCGGTTCAGAATATCAAGGAAAAAAAATAGGTAATACTGACACCGATGTAACAATTTATTCATTTCAAGCGGTTCGTTTACCTACTACGATTGATGGGGGTGCTATTATCTTTAAAGATAAAGTACTGTATGAAAAAAGTTTGCTTGTACGAGATTCAGGAATCGATCGAAGGTATTTTCGTAATAATTTAGGAGAAATTAACCCCAACTACGATATTTCTGTGTCCGGGTTTGGTGCAACTATGAGCGAAGTAAATAGTTACATAGGTTTGCAGCAAATGAATGACGTAGAAATGCTGATTGAAAAACAACGCGTAAATGCCGGAAGATGGACTGAATGGATTTTCGAGAATTTTCCTAAATATAAACTATTGAGCCAACGAAGTGAAATTTCTCCAAATTTTTGGGTCTACGGAATATTAACAGATAATAAAATAGATGCAATAAAGAAATTCCGCGATAAGGGATATTATGCATCAGGTGTTCATTCGCCTAACAACTATAATTCAATCTTTGGAAAACAACATGAACTTAAAGGGGTTGATGAATTCTTTTCAAAGTTTATAGCTATTCCTTGTGGGTGGTGGTTTCAACTAAATAAAACTTGATGTACAATTTATTGCTAATTCCTAATAAGGAAGTTACAAGTCAGCAACTCAATGAAATTATTAAGATAAAGTCTAAATCTTGGCCTTATAGTTTTGATAAGCAACTTGAATGGATTAATTCTAATCTAAAAAAAAATGACATTCACGTTTTGTTGTCATTCGACAAACAGATCATTGCTTATCTTAATTTAATTGAAATAGAATTTAGTATTGACGGATACTTAAAGAATGGATATGGATTAGGCAATGTTTGTTCCAGCGAAAAAGGCAAAGGTTGGGGGAAAATAATAATGACTCAAATCAATTTGATTTTAAAGGAAAAAAATAAAATTGGTCTCCTTTTCTGCAAAAAATCTTTAGTGGCCTTTTATAGCATAAATAACTGGTTATTAATAGAGAGAAAAAAGGTTACTCTTTCGTTTAATAATGAATCAATTGAAACAATGATTTTCAATTGGAATGGTATATTTCAACATTTAGAATTCCTTGGAATTCCATTTTAATTCGGGAGATTAAATGAAGAGTACTTTTGTCTTATTTCAGACATTTTATGTTATTGACTTTGATGATAATTTCAATTGTAATTCTCCAAAATGAAAATCCTTTGATAAAATATTAATGTCGAAGCTAATAAAAAACTGGTCGTATTTGCTTTTTTCGGATTTGGGACAATTGGCAATTAGCTTCTTCGTATTTATGTTCCTTGCCCGTAAGTTGTCACCCGAAGGGTATGGAACATTAAATGCCATTTTTGCATTAGCCTCCTTGTTCTCTGTTTTTGCAATGAGTGTTAGTTCCAATCAGGTAATCATTCGTGAGGTAACTTTGCATCCTAAAGCTACCCGTAGTATTTTTAAAATTGTTTTACCAATTAGGATTGCTTCATTGCTTTTGAGTCTCGCGGTCTTGATCGCTTATCAATTTTATGCAAAAGAAACCCAACCAATAATACTAGTTGGTGGATCGTTTATAGTTCTTGCTACCCTTACTTCAGATCTTGCTGAAAGCTTGGCATTTGGTCATTTTGTTACTAAATTCACAACAGTCTTATCTATTGGTGCAGCTATATGCTGGTTATCAGTGGTTGTATTATTACCATCAAGCAAAATATATGTGGAGTGGGCATTGCTATTTTATTCCTTAATATATCTTATTCAAAGTTTTGCATATTTGGGGATAAGTTTTAAAAAATTTGTTAGACCAAATAGGGAGGAATCTAAAATTGGATATAAAACTATTTTATTGATGAGCATGCCCTATTTATGGATAAGAACTGTAGGGGTATTTAGCGATCAGGTTCCAGTTTTATTATTGAAGGGATATAGTGGAGCCGCAGAAGTTGGCTTCTATGCTGTAGGCAATCGCTTGGTATTGCCCATTACAATAGCAGTTTCAACTGGTTTGAGAGCGCTGTTTCCGTTTATGACAAAGCTTTATAGCGAGGATAAAGAAAGGTTTATCAAAAAATTATCAGAGGGATTTACTTTTGTTCTTATTCTTGGTTCAACTATCGCGATGTTCCTTACTATTTTTAGTAATGTATGGATACCCTTGCTTTTTGGTAAAGCTTATGACAAATCGGTCCTTGCGTTTAATTACCAGGCATGGCTAGGTGTGCTGCTATGTTTCGATTTGATACTTGCCAATGTTTTGTCAGCTACTTATCGCCAAAAAACACTTGCGATAATAATGACCATAGATATATTAATCGTTTTTCCATTGATGTATATTGGTGCAAAATACGGAGCTGAGGGGATGGCAAAAGCAAAATTGTTGGGAGGTCTTGTTACTGTCTTATATCATGTTATAGTTGTTATGTTAGTTCTAAAAGCCCGTATAAAATCATTATCATTTCTTCTCTCTTGTGTTTATTTCATTACAATGATGGTTGTTACAATTTTTATTTCTGATGTATTGATAAAATTAGCAATAATCTTAATCTTACTTATAACTTTTATAGCGTATAGAAATTCTCCCTTACGACAACTATCCAGCATATTATATAAGAGATTAAATATGAAATTAAATTTAAAAAAATGAAAGCATCGCCAATTATGCGAGCTTTCAATACAAAAGATATTAATGCATCTTCAAATTTTGTTGCCCGGAGTTCTAATTAACTTTAAACTATTATTAGGAGTACATTGATAAAAATTATAAGATAAAGTGGCCAAAAAAGAAATAAGATTGTTTTATGGTATTAAATATAAAAAGTGTATTGTTTTATGAATGAAGTGAAAATATCTGTAATTGTACCAATTTACAATAAAGAAAATTATCTAAATAAATGCCTGGATAGTATTGTAAATCAAAGTTATAAGAATTTAGAAATATTATTAATAAATGATGGTTCAACAGATACTTCAGGTAATATAATTGACCAATACGCAGCAAAAGACAAACGAATTGTAGCTATTCATAAGTCGAATGGAGGTATTGGTTCTGCTTACAGAATTGCTTTTGAAAAAGTTACTGGAGATTATATTTCTTTTGTTGATAGTGATGATTATATTAATCTTGCTATGTATGAAAAGTTAAAAGAGATCATTTTACTCAAAAACCCAGATATTATTCACTTCGGCATGGATTTCTTTAATAATAAAGGAGAGATATTCCAATTGTTTGATACAAGCGACCAAATTATTGAAGGAAATGATAATATACTTAAATACCATTTTTCATTTTTTAAATTTCCTTCATTAGCTTGCAGAGTATTTAAAAGACATTTATTCAATGAGGTGATATTTTTCGATCAAAATATAGGGATAGATGAAATGGTAATAATACAAATCCTATTGAAGTGTAATCTGGCTGCATATATCCCAAGAACACTATATTATGCTTTTGCATGTGAGGAAAGCGTATCGCGAATCAAATATTCACAGAAAAAAATTATGGAAGGCATTAAGGTTCATCGATTTATATGCAATTATATTGAAGAACACAACACAAATTACTCTCAATATCTTTATGTCAAGTATCTTAATTACTTGATATCTGTTTATGATATTGCTAGATTAGATAATGAAATTCGTAATAGTGAAGAATTATTCTCCTTAATGAATGACATTAATATTTATTATCAAAAAGTGAAAAATACTGAAAATTTTATGACCCTTCATTGGGAATTAAAATTAAAAATACGATCTTTTATCATATCCCCACATCTGGTTGTCTTTCTTTCTTCATTAATATTAATCTCGAAAAAATTAACTAAAAAATTTATTCCTATTAAATTGTTAAAATTGTATAGAATTAAGAAAAATTCAATTTAATCCTAAAAACAGAGAATAAAATCGGAAGCGAAAATGAAAATTATAATTGATCAATATCCAACTGGCGATAGTTGGGAAAAAATAATGATAAATCAGAGGTAATGAAAAAATTTATAAACAAGATAACCCCCCAAATATTAATTGATCTGTATTTAAAATATATTTATTCTAAAAAAAGAAAAAGAAACCGCAATTTTGACAATTCACCAGATGTGAAGTTTAAGGAAATATATAAAACAAATTATTGGAATAGTAATGAAAGCGCTTCGGGTACCGGTTCTGACCTTGAACAAACTAAGACTATCATAAAAGAAATTGAAAAACTTATAGATAAACTAGGCATAGAAACGATCTTAGATATTCCATGTGGGGATTTTAACTGGATGCAAAAAGTAAATCTAACTAATGTAAAATATGTTGGAGCAGATATAGTAAATGAGCTAATTATTAATAATATTAATAAATATGAAGCGAAAAATAATATTGAATTTATTCAAAAAAATTTAATAAATGATCCTCTACCCCAAAGTGATATAATTATTAATCGTGACTGCCTGGTACATCTATCTTTTGAAGATATCTTCAAGTGTATAAGGAATATTAAAAGTTCAGGATGTAAATATTTACTAACGTCTACATTTCCTAAGCATAAATTAAATTATGATATTAAGACCGGGGATTGGAGACCTATAAATTTGGAGAAATCACCTTTTAATTTGTCTAAACCATTATTAATAATTGATGAAAATTATGTTGGGACAAATGATTTAAAAGATAAGGCACTGGGACTATGGTTAATAGAAGATATAGTATTACATCCGAGAAAAAATTGGTGGAGACAAAAGTTGTGAGTATTAATTTGCTATAATTTAAAAGTATTTGAGGTAAACTCATACTTGATTTCAATAGGTTGTACAAAGATTCAATTTATAAAATAGTTTTCAATTTATTTCTTAATAACCATTCCAGAAGAACCGAAAAAATTAATAACGCCACCAATCCGGATTTTATCATTAATTGTGCGGGGATATTAATAAAGGGCTCGCGCGATATTGAAATTGCAGTATTTAATAATGCCTATTTACCACATTTATTAGCTAAAATAGCTGATACACTTAAATAATGAGAATTGTTCGGGCATAGTTCATCTAACAAATGGAAAACAAATAAACAAGTTCGATCTTTTAAAATTGTTTAAACTTTGCTCGAACAAAGAAAATATTATTATCAAAGAAGGCAAAGGACTTAAGACCGTAAATAAGAGCCTGGAAAAATCTAAAGTATTTAAATATGAAGTGCCTGCCTATTTGAATATGGTGAGAGATCAGTTTTTATGGATGTCACAACATAGGGATTTATATACGTTGTACAATTTTGAAAATTAGGGAATCCACGGAGGATTACATTTTTTTTGGTGTATTCTTAATAATAACAAAATTTCTCTGTTTAAAAAATTATAAGCCAATAAATTTTATCGTTTCAGGTCATTAAAATACAATATGACAGAATGCCTGTGAATCGAAGTCAGGATTTAGGATAATTAATAAAATATGGTTGCAACTTTACTAGTAGGAATTATTTCAGTTCTTTTTGCTTTTCTCGCAAAATATAAGGAAACAAAATGGGGTTTAATAGCTTCTTTTACAGTCATCTTTATATTTCTTGCATTGCGTTATGATTTTGGTAACGATTATATGGGATATCTGGAGGGGTTTAATAATGTGAACAGTTATGGGGAAATAAACTATTTTGGAAAATACTACAACTACGAAATAGGCTGGTTGGTCTTAATCAGATTATTTCACAACTATGGCTTTTTCAGTATGGTTGGGTTTCTGGCTCTTTTGAATTGCATTATATATTACCGATTTATTAAAAAGTATGTAGAAGTAAAATATTATTGGTTAGCTGTTTTTATTTATGTTTTTGATCCAAGGTTCATGTTAATCCAGGCAAGCGCAATGAGACAATCACTGGCCATAGGAATATTCATTTTGTCAATTGACTATATCTATAAAAAGGATTTAATCAGGTTTGCGCTCTGTATTGGTATAGCATCTCTTTATCATTCCAGCGCTTTAATCTTATTCCCAGCCTATTTTTTGGGATTCATACATAAAAAAGGGAATAAATATTCAGGAATGCTTCTTTTTGGAATATTTATATCTTTATTTCTGTTCCCAGCCAGTTTTGCTTCTTATATAAATTCAGTGATCGCGGCGTATTTTCAAAAATATGAAATTTATCAGGGCGCAGCAGGAACGATTGGAACAGGGATAGGCGTTTTATACGCCTCCGGAATGTTTTTGTTAGTTTTATTTTATGATAAATTTCAAAGCGGTCAACATGCGTTACTTTTTAAAATTGCGATCGTCAGTTTTCTGTTTATTCCTCTGAGTTTAATGATTGCATTAATTAGCAGGGTCGGAATGTATTTTACACCATCAATTATAATTGTATATCCCAGAATTTTAAAGTCGATCAATAGCACCGCCTACAAAGTTATTTTTATAATTCCCTTTTTCTTAGTAACAGGATATGTCTTTGTCACGTTTTTCAATTCTGAATTGTGGCGAACCAACTATGGTGTCTATAAGACTATTTTCTCGGTTACTAATTTATTTTAAAGTTCACAATAATATCATATACCAGGTAAAAAATATTTAGAGTTAATCATAAAATCAAATGAGAATCGTAATATATGGAGATAATGGGGGAAGCGGTGGTTATATACGGTATTGTAAAGGCTTGTTGTCCAGTAACTCTGTGCCAGACGATGTAGAAGTTTGGTTTGTTTGTTCAATTCCTTTTTATGAAAAGCTCGCTCCTCTTGATACCAAAATACATGTTCTAACTCATCCCTGGATCAGTAGCAAATCCCGTGTATATCGTTATTTATGGTATCTCTGGGCGTACCCTCGTATTATAAGAAAAATCAAGCCCGCGATAGAATTCTATCCATCCGGGCGACGCCGGGTATATCTGAGAAAAGCAAAAACTGTTACCACTTGTCATAACCTACTCTTGTTCGATCCTAAAGAATTAGAGAAGATAAATAATAAAACAGAGCGATACTATTTTGATATCTACAAAAAAAATCAGGAACATTCTTTTCAAAAAAGTGATGGGGTCATATTCCTATCTAATCATTCCCGGGAAGTCGTTTGTGGTGAAGTGCCCGGGATTGAACAAAGCACGGTAATTGCTCATGGACTGGATGCCGTATTTCATTTTCAGAATCGATCTTATAATTTACCAAATGAAACGGTAAAACTTCTTTATGTATCTCCTTATTATAATTATAAACATCAAATTGAAGTAATAAAAGCTGTCCAATTATTGAGAGAAATATCAGGACTTAATATTTCTCTCAGTTTAATTGGTGGGGGTAATTCGACTTATGCAACTGAGATAAGAAATTATGTTGACCATGAAAAAATCCAGGCTTTCATATTTGTAAATGATAAAGTAGAGTACAAGGACTTATTAAATGAGTATGCCACATCTGATATTTTTATTTTTGCATCATCATGCGAAACTTTTGGAATTACCATTTTAGAGGCGATGGGTGCTCGTCTGCCAATTGCATGTTCAAATCGCACAGGCCTATCCGAAATCTTAAAAGATGCCGGTGTATATTTTGATCCGGAAAATACAGAGAACATAGCCGAAACTCTGAAAACAATAATCATGGATGTAAATCTTCGTGAATTACTGGCAGAAAAAGCTTATAATTATGCGTTAGAATATACGTGGGAACGTTGCGCCTCAGAAACCTTTAATTATATAAAACAAATAGAAAGAAATGAAAAATAAAAAAGTATTAGTTACAGGCGGCGCCGGATTTATTGGGTCAAATATAGTTAGGTATTTAATAGAAAAAGAAAATTCAGTAGTAGTGCTGGATAACTTTATGTCCGGATATCGAAGCAATCTTGCTCCATTCCCTTCAGTGAAAATTATTGAAGGTGATGTCAGAGATAAAGTTGCCGTAGAAGAAGCAATGCTAGGGGTAGAAGTCGTATTTCACCTGGCTGCTTCAGTTGGCAACAAACGTTCAATTGATGAACCTATTATGGATGCTGAGATCAATGTGCTGGGCACTTTACAAGTATTAGAAGCTGCACGCAAAGAAGGAGTTCGTAAAATAGTTACTTCGTCTTCTGCGGGGATATTTGGTGAGTTAAAAACAATGCCTATAAGAGAAGACCACCCTATTGAACCGGACTCGCCTTATGGTTGTACAAAATTATGTGAAGAGAAATTATGTCTTGCATACGCTAAATTGTATCCTATAGAAGCAATATGCCTTCGATATTTTAATGTTTATGGTCCCAATCAGCGGTTCGACGCCTATGGAAATGTTATTCCAATTTTTGTATTTAAAATGCTTCGGAATGAACCGATCACTATTTTTGGTGACGGAGAACAAACCCGGGATTTTGTAAATGTCGATGATGTGGTTCAGGCTAATATTAATGCCGCAAACGCCACTGGTGTCAGTGGTGCGTTTAATATTGCCAGTGGTACACGTATTACAATCAACCATCTTGTTGAAATGATCACAAAAGATAATGGTGGCGTTTCTAAAATTGAATATGGACCCGAAAGACCCGGTGATGTTCTTCATAGTTTGGCAGATATTTCATTAGCAAATCAAAAAATTAATTACACGCCAAGCGTAGATTTGGAAAGTGGTATTAAAGATTATATACAGTGGGCAAGAACAATCAGTTCAAATTAAGAATTAACTGCAGAAATAGTAAAATGATATCGTATTTAAATTTATGAATGACATGAGTGAATATCCAAGGGTACTGATTATTTATCCTTCATGCATTAACAAAGAAGACCAACACGGTGTTTCCATGAGAGAATGGTTTGCAGATTGGCCACAAAACAAACTGGCGCAAATATATTCTGGAAATGAAATTGGGGATAAAAAATTCTGTGCTTATAATTTTAAACTTGGAGAAAAAGAGAGGAAATTTGGCAAGTTGTTTTTTAAGTTCAAGGATTCTTCATTGGGGAAAAGTAGCTATATCACTATATTAGACGATGAGATAAAAAATTTAAATAAGGTCAGTCTTTTGTCATTATTTAAAAATAAGATTAGTGGTTGGTTGATAGGTACGGGCCTATGGGAATTAATGTTCCCGCCAGTACTTTCGCAAGAAATGGCAAGATTTGTATCCGATTTTAATCCACAAATAATTTACTGCCAGGGATATAGTTTAACTTTTACATGGATACCGATCATGCTTCATGATAGATTTAATATACCCATTTGTTTTCAAACAGGAGATGACTGGCCATCTTTTATATATAAAAGTTCCCCGCTTTCTATTGTAATGAGACCAATGGTAAATAAAGCGGTGAGATCCTTATTGTCAAAATCTTCAGTCAGGTTGGCGAATGGCCGCATAATGGAAGAAGAGTATAAAAAAAGGTATGGATTGCCCTTTGCAACATTGATGATATGTGATAATATAGATAGATTCCGTAATGAAACACCGCGAAGGGTTGTGGATAATGGATTTATATCTGTAGTATATTCAGGCAACCTGGGCAACTATAGATGGGCTTCAATTATTGAGTTGTGCGAAGCAGCAAAACAAATAAGTTTAGATAGGGTTAAAATAATGGTAACTGCTTTTGCAACGATCATTCCCCCCGAAGCAGTTAATCAATTGCAAGAAATAGATAATTTACAGGTGCTTCCAAACCCATCCCATGAAGAATTGCCTTCTTATTTAAAAGGGGCAGACATTTTATTTTTACCTGAGTCATTTGAGGAAAAAAGAGCCAATGAAATTCATCTTTCCATCTCTACAAAAGCACATTTATATATGTTGAGCGAAAAACCAGTTCTGGTATATGCATCTTCTTTAACCGGTATTGCAAATTATGCAAAAGAAGAGGGTTGGGCATGTGTTGTAGAAGAACAAAATGTAAGCAAATTAGCTGCTGCATTAAAGAATTTAATTGAGAATAGAGAATACAGTAATAAGTTGATAAACAAAGGGATTGAAGTTTACTTAAGAAATCATGACCAAAAAAAAGTTAGAGCAAGACTTTTATCTATCATGAATGGAGATATTTCTTATCAATGAATGATACACACCGGATTTTTTTATATGCCAGCGGTATTAATGAAGCATGCAGAAATTAAATGCCGATAAATAAGGATTTTGAACTTTATACAAACTGTATGAACAAAGTACACAAATTTTATGTGCGGGATAGCCGGTATTTTTAATTTAAAAATAGACATACCAATTCATAAAGAGGCGTTTGAAAAAGCGCTTCTGCTAATGTACTATAGAGGACCAGATGCACATGCAACTAAGGTATTTGATAACAACGTTATTTTAGGCCATTTAAGATTATCCATATTAGATCTTGATAAAGAGAATAATCAGCCATTTCAAATAGATAACCGGTATTGGATCATTTTTAACGGAGAAATATATAATTATATAGAACTGAGGGTAGAATTAATAGCTGCAGGTTATAGTTTTAGAACAACAGGTGATACTGAAGTTCTTGTAAGGGCTTATCAACATTGGGGCGAAGATTGTGTAAACAAGTTTAATGGAATGTGGGCTTTTGCGATTTATGATGAGGAAACCAATAAGCTATTTTGTTCAAGAGACAGGTTTGGGATCAAGCCTTTTAACTATGCAAAAATTAATGGGCAATTTATTTTTTCATCAGAGATTAAAGCAATTACTTCCTATTTTCCTGAATTGAAAATCCCTAATTATAATGTAATTGCGAATTATTGTCGGAAGAGTACGGGAGCACAAATTAAAGAAACCTGGTTTAAAGATATTTTCAGATTGGAACCGGCACATAATCTTGTAATAGATAATTCAGGAATTAATATTTACCGATATTGGGATTACCCCCGTAAAGTAGATAAAAAAATCAATTTCAATGACGCGGTGGAAAAGTATAGAGAATTATTGTCGGACGCGGTTCACCTCCGTATGCGAAGTGATGTTCCTGTTGGATTCACACTTTCTTCAGGCCTCGATTCCACTTCATTAGTTTGTTTACTAAAAGATAAATTTGATGGGAATAAAAACACTTACACAGCAGCTTTTGAAAAAACCGAATTTGGCAATTTGGAAAAGCAGGCTTTTAAAGAGAATATAGAAATAAATGAACCGACGGTAGTAAAGCAAGTAGCAATTGAACTGGGCCTGGTTCCCACTATTATTCAGATAAAATATGAGAACTACGTTGATGATTTAAGTAAAATTATATACCACCTGGAGTCTGGCCATGGTTCACCGGCTGTGATTCCGTTATTTCAAATTTTGAACACAGCTAAAAATGAGGTTACTGTAGTGCTGGAAGGACAGGGTGCGGATGAAATGCTTGGAGGATATATAAATAGCGCCCTTCCAAATTATTTTTTCGACTTGCTTGGCCATTTTAAAATTCGAAGGGCATATCATGAGCTTGCAATTTTTATTAAAAGTTATTCATTAAAAATGGCTTTTATGACCCTTATACGACAATCCGATTTTGGGCTTTTAAAGAGGTTATATTATAAGTCATCTGGCATGGAATACTTGTTTTTGAATGAGCTAAAGAAATATAAGGAAATAAATGATTACCCCTTTGAACCCAAAGGATTTGACAATAGGCTAAATAAACACTTATACAAAGACCATACAGGCATATTGGTTGATCTATTGCATTATGGTGACGCGATATCTATGTCGCAATCGTTAGAAAGCCGCCTTCCATTTATGGATTACCGCCTTGTTGAATTTGCATTTAGGTTACCTTCTGAGTTTAAAATAAAGAACGGGCTTGGAAAATATATTCATAGAATTGCGATGAAGGGTATTGTGCCCGATTTTATATTGACTAATCCTATCAAGCTGGGTTTTAATTCTCCTCTTGCACATTTATTTAAGCTGGAAGGTGAAACGTCACCTAAAGCGATCTTACTATCTGAAAGATGTTTGGACAGGAAGTTGTTTTCAAAAGAAGCATTGAATATTGCTTTCGATGAACAAAAATCAGGTAAGAAAGATCATTCGCGAGTCTTATATAGAATGCTAAGTGTTGAATTATGGTTTAGAGAATTTATTGATAATGAAGAAAGTACAGGAATCGGAATGCATTCCATCCTCAATAAACAACAAGAACTAAATACGCTCAATCTCTTTACCAACGTACAGGATGGAACCCATTCTACTTTTCATTGAAAACAATATATAGCATATGTCCAAAATAAAAAACATCCTTCGTAAATATAGGCTTGTATTATACAAAATTGGGGGAAAGGCACCCAATACTAAGATACAGGTAAAATTTGAGACAGAAAGGCATGGATCTGACATGGGGGATGGAACGTAATAAAAGATAGTATAGACAGTAGTAGTATTATCTATTCATTCGGAATCGGAACAGATATTTCTTTTGATATTTCCCTTATTGATAAATATGATGTTGAAGTGTATGCATTCGATCCAGCCCCTCAAGTAAAAGCATGGCTGTCCGAACAGAAGCTGCCGATAAAATTTAGATATCAGAAGTTGGCACTCGCCGATATTAACGGATTCTTAAAATTTTATTCTCTGGAGAAACTGTTCGGTATTTTTTAATTAGTCTTCGCTGCCCCCTTCAAATCTTTAGATGAATAAGTTTCATTTTAAAAAAAAGAATATCTTCACTGTTTTATCAAAAAAATATATAACCTATGGCCTCAAATCACTATGACCAAGACTACTTTAACTGGCAAATTAGAATAGGGAAAAGTAATAAGAGAATTGTTTCAAGATTTCAAAAATATATTGATAAGAATGATTTGGTGTTGGACTTTGGCTGTGGTGGTGGGTTCTTACTTAGTTTTATTGATTGTAAGAATAAGATTGGATTTGATATTAATGAAACGGCCTTAAGGCATGCATTCCAACTTGGAATTAATACATTCAATAATTTAGAACTTATTGAAAATAATTCCGTGGACGTAATAATTTCTAATTCGGCTCTCGAACATGTTCCAAGTCCCATTGAGACTTTAAAAGAATTAAAAACGAAATTGAAACCAAATGGCAAGATCGTTTTTTCAGTTCCTCATGAAACGTTAAATTGGGATTATAAAATCAACGATATTAACTATCACCTGCACACATGGTCCCCAATGGGAATCGGGAATTTATTCAACGAAGCAGGTTTTAAAAACATGGATGTGAAAACATTCCGCGAAAAAGCTTTGCCAAATGAAGATCGATGGACCAAATTTGCTTCTGAATCCTTTGTATCCTTCCTAAGAAAGCCATACCGAATGTTTAGACTTGTCCTCGATGAATTGAAGATTAAACCTATTGGAGTTGATGGCGACATAGTTGTTTATGCCGAAAAATAATTGTTTTTTTAGCATTAACGGTTTCAGTAATAGAACGCCCGTGCGAAATAATTTTTCAAGTTTACCTCCGATATCTACTTTTGCGATCAGCATTTTTTCAAATTCGTCAAGTTCAAAGCCAGGAATGAGAGAAAAAAGATCGTAACCTATACAAGCATCAAATGATTATGGCTTTACTGATTTTCACGCAACTTCGTATGAGGGCATTCTTGCGGGGAAAGGATTTCGCATAAGCGAAAGCAATTTTTTGCATTTTGATGATGTCAACTCCTAAAAAAATTACTGAAGTCTTATTGAACGAATACCATTAAATGAAATGGTATTTTGTTGTTACATTTAAATCGACTTCTTACATCAATCATATTTAACTGGTGAATAAATGAAGAAAAAGACTTGCTGCATTTTTAATCTTGCTACTCACTATAATGCACCTATTTACAAGATGATGGATAAGGAAATCAAATGTGATTTTTATCTTGGAGATCGGAGTTTCGAGTCTATTAAATTAATGAATTATAGTGATTTGAAAGGATTCAAAAAAGTATTACCTTTTAAAAGAATTTATGGTAATTTTTATTTACAAAAAGGTGCTATTAATTTGGCATTTAAAAACTATCAAAATTATATTGTAACGGGAGAGCCTTATTGTTTATCAACTTGGATGGTTCTCATATTTACTAAATTGTTAAAGAAAAGATCATTTGTCTGGACTCATGGTTGGTACGGTGATGAAACTTTTATTAAGAAACTAATCAAAAAGTTATTTTTTAAGATGTCTTATAAAGTTTTATTGTATGGAGATTATGCTCGGGATTTAATGATAAAGGAGGGATTTAATAGTGATAGACTAGTTTGTATATATAATTCACTAGATTATCAACTTCAATTAGAGGTGAGAAAGAGTTTATCCTATACATCCATTTACGTCAATCATTTTAAAAATGAAGATCCTGTAGTCTTATACATAGGTAGAATTCAGAAAGTAAAAAAAATAAATTTATTGATTGAAGCTTTGCGCTTGCTTCATATTAAAGTTATGAAATGTAACTTAATCATTATTGGTAAAGAGACCGATGAATGTAATATTCACGATTTAGTATCAAAGTATCAGTTGGAACAAAAAGTTTGGTTCTACGGTCCGGCTTATGATGAATCAAAATTAGGAGAACTAATTTACAATGCTCAAGTGTGTGTTTCTCCGGGAAATGTTGGACTGACCGCAATGCATTGTATGGTTTATGGTTTACCGGTGGTAACTCATAATAATTTCTTAAATCAGATGCCCGAATTTGAATCCATTGAACCTGGTGTTACAGGCGATTATTTTATTGAGAATTCAGTTGAGGATCTTTATACGAAAATTGAATATTGGATTAGTATAAATAAAAATGAAAGAGACCATGTAAGAGAGAGTTGTTACCAAAAAATCAGAGAAAAATATAACCCTCACTTTCAATTAGAGGTTATTAAGAATGTTTTAAATGAATAGTTGAATCAAGTGAGATCGTTTTTTCTATATATCAAAATGGTTTTATGTAAAAAAGAGAAAGAGATTTATGGGTTACGGAGTTCCCTACGTAACTCATGCAAACGCAATAACAGGCGGTGAGCGCTTGAATATAATAAATCATGAAAATGGTTTGCTATATGACACTAAGGAGGAGTTAGTGGAAATTATTATAGATGCATATAAGAATCCGGGGAGTTATATAAGCATGGGTATTAAAGCCCAATCTTATTATATGTCTAATGCTACGGCTGAACATATGGCCCGGGGCGTATTAGACGCCATAGAATTTGTTTTAAAATAAATTGAAGTATTAATAGAATACTCACAAATTAATGTTTACACTTCTTCAAATAAATTCCGTTGTTAATTATGGTTCAACAGGCAGAACTACAGAAGGAATTGGACAGGTAGCAATTGATAAAGGGTGGAATAGTTATATTGCTTTCGGAAGGTATACAAGACCGAGTGCATCAAAACTGATCAGAATTGGTACGGATTGGGATGTCAGGAAACATGTTCTTAAAACTCGTTTATTTGATAAACATGGGTTTGGTTCACGGGAGGCTACAAAAAAGCTAATTGATGAAATTGAAGAGATAAAACCTGATATTATACACTTACTTAACCTACATGGATATTACATAAATATTGACGTATTGTTTAAGTATTTGCAAAAAAAAAATGTCCCGATTGTGTGGACTCTTTTTGATTGCTGGGCATTTACTGGGCATTGTACCTATTTTGATTTAGTTGGTTGCGAGAAATGGAAAGATAAATGTTTCAATTGCCCTCAAAAAGCAGAATATCCTTCCAGTTGGCTTCTTGATAATTCCGAGTGGAATTTTTCTAAAAAAAAGGAACTGTTTACGTCTCTTCCAAACTTAAAATTAGTAGTTCATTCTCAATGGTTACAGAAATTGGTAGAACAATCATTTTTAAAAAGTATTCCGGTAAAGATGATTTATAACGGGATAAATTTAGAAACATTTTTTTATACAAAAGAGAGAACTTTTATAAACAAGAATAATTTAAATAATTTTAAAATAGTTTTAGGAGTTGCAAGTGAATGGATTGAGAGAAAGGGGTTTTCAGATTTTATTAAACTAAGTCGTTTGATTGGTTCAAATACAAAAATCTTACTTATAGGCCTTTCTTCTCATCAAATAAAAAGATTGCCTAAAAATATAATAGGTATTCCGAGAACTAATAGGATTCAAGAATTATCTGAATTATATTCTTCTGCAGATGTTTTTGTAAATCCTACCTGGGAAGATAATTTCCCTACAACAAATCTTGAGGCACTTGCTTGCGGAACTCCAGTCATTACTTACAATACTGGTGGCAGCCCGGAAGCAATTGATCTTGACACCGGTATTGTAGTGGAAAAAGGGAATATTGAAGGCCTAATAGCTGCAGTCGATGAAGTGTTTTCAAGAGGGAAAGCGTTTTATTCGCAGTCTTGTATAGAAAGAGTAAAAAAAATATTTAATAAAGATGATCGTTTCCTGGAATATATAAATTTATTCGATAAGGTTCTAACTAAGGGAAATTGAACTGTAATTTTAAGCAATACTTTACAAGATCTACAATGGATTTCCTCATGGTTTTGTTTCTTGCCTCAAAAAGTGAATCATAAGATTTTTAATTCTTAATTATTTTATTATTAAATCAAATAAATCTATATTAATCCTTTTTCTTAATTTAATAATATTTCAAAATATAGGCAGGGCACAGAATCTTGCCTTGCATAAAAGTTATAGCTTTTCGACCCAACCAAATTATTCCTATTCAGACCGTTCCAACGATAACACATCATTAACTGATGGTATTTATACGACTGGAAATTTTTGGACACAATCCACAACAGTTGGATGGCAATCTGCGAAGGAAGTATCAATCAACTTAGATCTGGGAAAAGTAATACCTATAGCAACCGTAAGTTTTAATACAGTTCGCTCAATAAGATCACATATAAATTTTCCACAGAATATATTTGTTTTTATTAGTAATGATAACACCACTTTTAGATACGTAGGAGATGCAGCAGACGATCCACAAAATTTACCTGGTGAAAATGAAGCGAAGAAATTTATTTTAGATAGCATTGGGCAATCTGCCCGATATGTTACGCTGACAATAATTCCACAAGGGTCCTATATTTTTTGTGATGAGATCGAAGTACTGAAAGGAAAAAAAAACGATAACCTAACAAAAGATTCAGTTCCCCAAAGTTCTTTAGGGCAGGTCGTAGATTCATTAAAAGTATTGGGGTATCATCGTATGGTTTTATCGAAAGCAGTTGAAAAATTAGAAAAGGGGGCAGTAACAAAAACAGGTGTAAACAATAAAGAAGCTTCCAGTCTTTCAAAACGTTTAACCAGGAAGAATCTTTCTCCGAATGATTTGAAAGCTTTAAAAGAAGATATTGGTAAAGAAAATGCCTTTAATTTAAGACAAAAATTTAATTTACCATTTATAACAGAAAAATGCAATCCCTGGGATACTTTAAGTGAGTTTCGTGAACCAGGAAAGAATATTGATCATCTAAATTATCAATTCTTTTTATGCAATAATTGTTCGCAATATGGTTCTTTTGTAATCACCAACACCCACTTTGCTCCTCAAAAATTTTATTTTAAGGTTTCAAATAATGCATCAATTAATAGTATTGAACTATATAATATCCCTGATGTGCCGTCTTTGTATTACGACATGATACCTGATCCATTAGTAGAAGTTAAAGATTCCATAACCATTAATCCAGGAGTTTCAGAATTGTTTCTTTTTAAAATAACAGGTATGAAAAGTGAATCTACTCCTTCATCGATTATTATTTCTTCGGCCGACAAAACGGTACGAATAAACATTAAAAAAGAAATTTTAGATTCGTTTATCGAAAATAATTTTGAAAGTTTGAATGTAAACGTTTGGGCATATCTGAATAAGCCAATGTTAATCAACCATAAAGAGGAGGCTGTTAAAGATTTGAAATTACATCACGTGAACACGCTCGTGATCCCTCCCGAAATATTACCAGGGATGGCAACGACTGATTTTAATAGCTTTGATAACTATTTGTCAAATTTTGGAGAGATTAAAAACATTCTACTCTCTATGGGTTACGGTTCCCTGGTTTATAGGAGGGGATTGAAAAATGGAAAGTTTATGTCTGATGAATGGAAAAAGGATTTTATTCAGTGGTATAGCAATATAAAAAAACTGATTCATGATAATGGATTTTCTAATTCTCAAATCTATTTATATCCTTATGATGAAGTAGTTACAAGGAATTTTGAGGATTTTAAGCAATTAATATCATGGTCGAGGGAGGCTATTCCCGGGATTAAGTTTTATGCTACGCTAAATACCCAGGAAAGTATAGACTCCCTTCTATCATTTGTAGATATTGCACAAATTTTGCCCTCACTGGCCTCCCGAAAACTTCCTGCACATCACTGTGAAATCTGGATATACACGGGAAATACTCCTTCACGGGCACTTTCGCCTTATGGCTTTTACCGTCTTATGGCTTGGGATGCATTTGTAAATAACTATCATGGAATCGGATTTTGGAATTATGCAGACGAAAGAAATGGAAATGCATTGAATTTAGTTTCGGATGTTCCTAATACAGCCGGAAGCTACTCTGTTATTTATAATAATCCTGATGGTAGTATAATTTCCAGCAGGCGGTGGGAAGCGTTTCGACTTGGAATAGAAGATTATTCCATATTGCAAGCCTATTCTAAAAAATATGGTATTGAACCTACACGAGCATTGGCTAAACGGGTAGTTGACAAGCCCGATAATTTAAATTTAGCAGATAGTGTAAGAAATTTGATGATTACCTCTTTAATTCCGGATAAAAAATAGTTGCACGGAAAATTGCAATTGGCCAATTAAAATGCAAATAAGAAACTTGATTATTTGTTTATTTACTGATTGCCATGATGAGTCTAATGATAGAGTTATTATAGCAATTAAATTTGAAGCCGGATTTTGTCAAATATTTTAATTATCTCTGCTGTTTTTCCGCCGGAGCCTGTAGTCTCCGCAATGCTTTCAAGGGATATTGCAGAAGAATTATCACAAAAGAATAATGTAGTTGTTCTTTGTCCCCATCCAAGCCGCCCGGAAGGGTATCGTTTCGCAGCAAATTCCAAAGACACCGGATATGAAATAATACATCTCGATTCCTATACATCGCCAGCCTCAAAGATTATAGGCAGATTAAAAGAAAGCTACAGTTTCGGTAAACACAGTGTTGAGTACATTAAAAAACACAAGGGAGAGATTGATGGTATTTATTTTAATTCATGGCCGTTGGCGTCGCAATACCTGATCGCCAAAGCGGCTAAGAAATTTAATATCCCAACCGTAATCCATATCCAGGATGTTTACCCGGAATCATTGACCAGTAAAGTGCCAAAAGCGATTGGCAACATTTTTTATAAACTGCTGTTGCCTATGGATCATTTCATTTTAAAAAATGCCACTAAAATTTTGGGCATTTCAGAAAATATGATTCTGTATTTGTCAAAGACAAGAGGAGTAGAAATATCAAAATTTGAACTGGTAAGAAACTGGCAGGATGATGAGCAATTTTTAAACCTGGTTTCAGAAGAGAACCATCGGTCAACCTTCACTTTTATGTATGCAGGAAGCATTAGTACGAGTGCCGGAGTGGAGGTGCTTATTTACGCTTTTGACAAGGCTAAACTGGAGAATAGCAAATTGTTGATTGTAGGTAATGGCGCTGAAAAAGAAAGTTGTTTAGAAGTTGCCCGTAGATTGAATAATCGCAATATTGAATTTTTAGAAGTGAAGCCGGAAGAAGTCGCGGAAATTCAGTCAAAAGCCAATGTTTTATTACTCCCCTTAAAAAAAGGTATTTCCAGGACTGCAACCCCCTCTAAGTTAACTGCCTATCTTTTTTCTGCCAAACCTGTAATAGCCTGTGTTGAAGAGGAAAGTGATGTGGCTGCCATTCTGAAAAAATCGGAATGTGGATTCGTAGTGGAGCCGGAAAATATTGATGCGGTTGCACAAGCAATGAAAGAAAGTTATGAGATGGACGAAGATCACCTTCAGCAAATGGGACAAAGAGGTAAAGACTACGCAGTCTTAAACCTCTCAAAAAAGACGAACTTAAATAAGTTGGTAGCAGTCATTGAAGATATTATATAATGGAATAGAATAAAGCGCTTTGGTCGTGACGATCTGAATAACCAGGCCAATTCGTCCAAAGTGCATCGGTTGAAAGAAACTAAAACCAGCTTTTCGTTTCTGACTTCTAACAAATTGTAAGATGGCAAGCATTTTTATTGAAGA
>DATCFI010000063.1:0-5291 GCA_036509585.1 Hanamia sp.
ACTCTGAAACTTTTTTGTAAATTCTATTAAACTCATTCCTGTAAACATGGCTAATAATTTTAGCTCAAATATACTAATATTATTAGCTTAAAACAAATACTATTCAATTCATCACGACCTATCTGCTTTATTCTAAAAATTTTTTGTTTCTTCTTTATCACAGGCAATGTCTACCGCAATATTACTGGTTGTACTTGCAATAGTTGCCCGAATTCTTTTTTGGTGAATACCATATCCCAGTTGCACGAGCGATTGTTTATTAAGGCGGATAAATGGAATACCTCTTCTGGCCGCTTCTTCCACAATGCAGCCGGTACTTGGCCCCAGCCTGGTATCTTCTCTTATTTCTCTCAGTCGCATGATGTCTTCGTCGAGCACATAAGGTTTATCATCTATCAGCGCCTGCGCAATCCGTACTGCAGTCCTTGCGGTATATGCGCCCGCATCCTCTTCAATATAGCTGAAGCACACATAATATTCTCCCTTAACACCCGTCCCGCGGGTGCGCCCAAAACCAGTATCCATACCCGCCAACGTTTGTAATTCTAATGCAATGTGCTCTATTACATGCCCCATCCAGGTGCCTTCAATCACACGCTCGTAAAATCCTCCGGCATGCCCTTCGCTGCAGCGATGTTCATACAGCGTGGGCATCAATTTATCAAGTCGTTCTTTAAATCCGGGTATGGTATTGGTAGGCCGGTCTTCCATCTCTTCAAGGTCCAGCTTCAATTGTATCAGTTTAGTTCTTCGAACACTCCAGAAATTAGGCCCGCGCAATATTTTTATCTCAATAATCTTCATAAAGAAATTCTAGTTTTTATTCTCAGGAAAAAATAAACGATTTAAAAAGATACAAAAGGTAAGATAAAAAAAGGATTGGCAAAAAACTGGTATTCGTATTAATACGATACGGTACTGGAAAAATATTTGAAGTCCGGTTATAGGTTAATGGGTAAAAGTTTTACCTCTGATAACGATCAGATAAGACAGTAAATAAATAAAGGATACTTCTAATCTTATCGCCGATGTTACAAATATAATTCCGTAAGAAAATATTGGTAATACGTGCAGGAATTAAAAATCGAAATTTTGAATTTACTGTGTCAATCTATTACTGATCTTAATGTAGCTTTGCGCCTCTTAATTAACCGTACATGAAGAAAATATTTATAATTCCAATTTTGCTTTTGTTTGCACTTGTTTCCCTTTCACAGAAAAAAAAAGAAAAATTAATTAAAGGAATGTACATTCAATGGGGCTACAACGTTGATTGGTATACGCCCAGCAACATTCATTTTATGATGTCGAATGGCAATAACTTTGTGTTGCACCATGCAAAGGGACTTGATCGACCCGGCTTTTCGGATATTTACACCGAGCCATTGCAAGTATCGATTCCGCAATATAATTACAGAGTTGGTTTCTATTTAAACGAAAAACATACTAAATCAATTGAGATCAATTTTGACCACATAAAATATGTAGTAACCGATGGGCAAAAGGTACATGTGACAGGGCAAATTGATGGCGTGCACGTAGATGGCGATAGTATTTTAAACCCAGCTACATTTTTACACCTGGAGCACACAGACGGCGGCAACCTGTTGCATATAAATTATGCGCAACAAAATACAATACTTACTACAAAAAAGACATCGCGCCCGTTGGTAAACCTGATCTGGAAAGTTGGTGCAGGCATCAACATCCCTCGAACCGATTTTACATGGCGTGGCGACAGATTGAATAATGATTTTCACATAGCCGGTTATAATATTTCTGCAGAAGCCGGAGCAAGGATTTACCCTTTTAAAAAATTGTTTTTTGAACTAACCGGCAAAACAGGCTACGTCGAGTACCTAAACGCACTTATAAATACCGTTGAAATGAAGGGCAACAGGGTAAGACATGGCTTCGGATATTTTGAAACAATTGGTACGATTGGATACGATATCAAGTTCTGATAATCTTTCTCATTGAAGATTCCAATTTGAACTTTATCTTTGAATCGTTTAAAAATAAAATTCACATTATGGAATCTTACGAAAAACTGCTCAAAAAAAATAAACAATGGGCAGGCGAAGTTGTTGAAAACGAACCTGATTTTTTTAAGAAATTATCGCAATTACAAACCCCCGAATTTTTATGGATTGGCTGCAGCGACAGCCGTGTTCCCGCTGATAAAATAACCGGAACGAGACCGGGAGAAATATTTGTGCACCGCAACATTTCCAACATGGTAATACACACGGATGTCAACCTGTTGAGCGTTCTTGATTTCGCGGTAAATCACTTAAATGTGCGTCACGTAATCGTTTGCGGGCATTATGGTTGCGGCGGAGTAAAAGCAGCTATGACCAATCACGATTACAATTACGTATTGAACATGTGGCTCAGATATATAAAGGATGTTTATAGTCTGCATCGTGAAGAGTTAGATAACATTGCCGATGAAGAAGAAAGAACTGACCGGTTGGTAGAGTTGAATGTGAAAGAGCAAGTACTACATCTTGCCAAAACATCCATCATACAACGGGCATGGAAAAATAAAAAGATACCCCATCTTCATGGATGGGTTTATGGATTAAAAAACGGGATCATCAACCCGGTTTTTGAAATGGCTGCAGGAACTCTTATTGATCCTTTATATGAGTATGATGATTTGTGACAAGAATACACCTCGCACTATTTACAAAAGTCGTTATTGAACCTGTTATAAATTAGTGGCCACGGCTTTTCGCGAAAAATCCATCTCAGGGGAATTGGTTCACAATAATTTTCAGTTGGCAAACATTTAAGCATCTTTTTCATTTTTGCTTCTTTTGAAAAATAAACATTTTAGCGTTACATTATTTATCTTTAGTGCAAAACAACTATATTTTTTTTAATTAGAGGCGATTAATGGCCATGTGAAGTCTTCTATCACACAACAAAATCTGAGATCAATATCAGTCTTTTAAAATGAGTACCATTTTGAAAATTCACAAGACGATAAAGGGAGATTGTATTTTAGCCCTATGTCTGATTATGCACGGTAATACCTATGGCCAAACCAATAAAGTTGGCCAGTTTTGGAACGAATTCGCTTTTACAGAATCCATGGCAAAAGGATGGAGTACCGAATTTGACGCGAAACAAATATGGAGTAGTGATAACTATTCGCAATCATTATTTGCCGATCATAATCAATGGCACCTTGGAGAAATAATTTTCTTTATCGGTAATCATATCGCCCATCAATTGTTTTGTTTGATTAAAATAAAATGTTCCATCGCCACGTAATAGTACATAGTGCCATCAGCCTGAACTATACTCTTAATATCGTAGCCCTGGTCCTGTCCAAAGCTAAATTTGGAAATCACAAAAAATGAAATAATTAATAAAAAAAATTTACCTCGCATAAATGACATTAAAGATATGAAACAATAAATTCAACCATAATTTTTTTCTTCCGATACTCAATCCAATTTTGCGCTGATGTGGTGGGTAGTATTGCCGTAGTTTATTGAAAATACTAAAGCAGCCACTATCATTATTCTTCTAACACGTAGTTTTAATTTCTCTGCATACAAAGCAATATTTTAATAGCTCTTATTAAGTGTGTAATTTTTCAAAAATATTTTCTAACAGTAAACAAAGAATTTATTGATATTTCTACCTGACAAATACCCAAGTCCAAAAACAATAAACATAGAAACGATGCCGATAATTTTTTTAGCAGGAATTTTGTGAAATCGCTATTGACACGATCAGCAGCATCGAAATCCACCTTTTGACGTTTCCTGTTAAGCAACTGCTTTGATACGAGTTTTTTATAAGAACACCGTTTCTTTTTACTCTTTATCAGCCACCAAATAAATCACACTGAGCGGCGGTAGATTCATCTTAATGGTGCCTTTCAACGGAGCGGAATAAGCCTTGAGAGATGCATAGTTAAGAGGCCCTCCCGTGGCGGTTGAAGGCCCTGTTCCGTTTACAAATACCTGGCCTGAAAAGGGCGGATTATCTGTTCCGCCGGTAAGTACATACCAGTAATATTTACTTCCCGCAGGAAAATGCTGATAATCTATAGATACAATATGGGTGGATATTCCTGAATTAATAATTACCGTTCCAACTTGGCCGCTTGAAAACGTTGAAGAATAAGTAGTAAGGTCTGCATTAGTGGTTTTAAGGGTATCAAAAACCAACCGGTCTCCAAAGCACTTTTGAAAATAATACATGTAAAAATATGCCGGTCGCGGGTTCCATTTAGGAGCCCCGGGTTCATCGCCAATATTAAACAATCCCTGGTCATCACCATTGCCCCATCCATTGGCAAGATCCCAGCGACTTGCCTCGCCATATTGGTTTTTAATGAGCGAGCCCAGTGTTTTAGCCGCATGCATTCCGGCAATAAAAGAAACCATTTGCTTCGATCCTGTGGCAAAAATATTCCACTCCGTTAATGCAACTGGTTTCAGCGGTATGCCGGCATTTGTAATTTGCTGTTTAACATAAGACATCATGGAAGCCGGCACAGAAGTAGCGGTATTAAGAATGTCTGTCACTCCGGAGTTTGTGTTATATGGGGTGAAATAATTATGGACAATAAAATAATCTACGATGGCTCTGGCATTTTGCAAAACGCCTGCATTCCATGTTTTGGTAGTATTATCAGTGTAAGATGCAGGAGCTTCCTGGTACAAGGTAGCTCCGATATAAATGGTAGCGCCAGTTTTTTCGGCAGCTGCTCTCATTGAATCAGCAAATACTTTTACATGCTGGCCATAAAGAGCTCATGTAATTATTTCCGGCTGACCATCTTTATTTTGTGTAACGTCAATGCGATATCCGGCTTCCCAGTTACCATAGGATTCATTTCCAATTTCCCAAAATTTGGTTCTTCCTTTATCGTACCTTACCCAATCCGCCGCAAGATGCGCAGCGGTAGCAACAGGATTAGCACTGGTGCCATATCTTGCGTAGCCATAGTTAATTGTAATAATGCCAGTGCTGTTTGTTTGTGCGAGTAGTTTGTAATAATTATCAAGTGAAAACGTCCAGGAAGCTGTATTCCCCCCATACCAGTACTCGGCGGATCCGGATTTTCCACCTGCGTCAAGAAGCGAATCCGGTGCATCTGAAGGAGACGCGGAGACTTGATTAAAAAAATAATAGGTATATACGTTTAGGCCACCCAATAATTAAAAAAGAGCTATTTTAGCTCGATGGATAAAAAGTTTAAATTTGTAGGAGTGAACTCAATCAAATTTAATCGGCAATTTAAAGACGAGGCAAGTTGTTTTGAA
>DATCFI010000064.1:0-24664 GCA_036509585.1 Hanamia sp.
TGATGGAACCTATAGAATCATGCCTAAGATAGTTCCAAATTCAAAAGAGAAGTATGCGCTGGTATCTTCGGGAGACAGCACACCTACACTTGCGGCGTTTGATATGAATAGTGACAATTCCAAATGGAATTTTAAGGATCATTAAATATATTCTTTAAGAAAGACGCAGTTTTTATTGACTGCGTTTTTCTTATTTCTTGTAAATATTTATTTCAATTTACTATAAATAAATATTCTTATAAGGCTACAAAGTAGATGCCTATTGAATCGATTCACGTCCCATCTTTTAATTTTAAATTTCTACGATAATTGGTTTGATTAATTTAATGTTTTTTTTAATTAAAATCATTAGAAGTTTGAAGTTACGGGTGCGAAGCGTATATTGTTAGTACCGCAAAAACTCCTTCGGTTTTATTATGAAACTACTTTTTTTTCTGTCAATTTTGACCATCGCTTGTGCTGCTCGGGGGCAAACAAAAGACACCGATAGTTTCCGTGTAAGATATGACGGGTTCTATCAAACGGTAGGGGATATTGACAAGGAAAACAACGACACCAGTTATTTTTATTTAAGGTTCTATCCGGACGGAAGAGTGATCAGCGTTACATCTGAAGGAACAGCCTATGACTTACGGGAATGGTTTAACGTTGAAATGGATAATGTTTCCGTTGGGAAATATGAAGTACACGGGAATAAGATTTATTTCTCAACAACGGATACATCAGGCACGGTAATTTACAGTGGTAAAATAAATAGCCGGTATAGCCTGGTGCTGAAAGCAAAAAGCTTAATTAATAACTATTCAGACAGGGAGAAATATTATTTTGTAGAAATTACGGATCTGAAATAGCAAGAAACTTTATTTGAATAGGTGATGCAATAGGCTATTGAGGTGTAAATCTTATCTTCAGGTTTAATTCAAATAGGCATTGCCTCATCTGCTAGTTTGCTATCCGGAACGCAATGGCATTTTTGAAATACACAAACAACATTAAGCTATAACGAGCATGTTTTTTATTACTGAACTCATTTACATTAAAGAAGGCCAGGAAGAGGTATTTCACCGCTTCGAAGAAATTGCTATCCCTGCAATATCGAAATATAGAGGACAACTTTTATTAAGGATAAGACCTGACGGGAATTCATTTATTCAAACAAATATTGAGAAACCTTACGAAGTTCATTTAGTAGAATTTGAAACGGAAAATGATTTTGACAATTTTATGAACGACGAAGAAAGGAAACAATTCTTATACTTAAAAGAGCAATCGATAAAGTCAGTTACACTTATTAAGGGAACAAAAATTTGATAAAGATACTGGTGATGAATAACAAACGCTGAACAGTAAAACGACAAATAAACAGGTTTTTAGTTTTATCCTTTGATGTGTTTATTGTCTTCATCAAAATGCTCTGACTTGCGGGCTTTGGAGGCTGATTTAAAAAGTAGCCTCCCTAAAATAGCAACTACTCCAATTCCTATGGCTATCAAGAAATCTATCATGATTATAATTTTACTATTTACAAATTAAATGCTCCAGGATATTTTCATCAAAAAATGTCTGAGCTATTTTTTGTGAATGATCCAATATTTCTGAAATGGTCAATTGTGATTCATCACAAAATGAATAAGCCAACTGCTGAGTATGGCCCGAAGGTTTATAAACAGCAATAATACTTTCTTCAATCAGATCAATTTTTAGCGCGCTGTCTTTTAATTTTCCAAGTTCCGCTATTATCCAGCTAAGTCCGTAAAAATAATTTCTATTGATCGTGATATGATCTTGCAAGCCACTGCCATTGGGCATTACGTTAAATCGCGATTTGACGATTTCCGGTGTAATGTATTTTTTCAAGATTTCCTGTGACTCTGTTTGTGGTGTTAGTTGCATCAATCCCTGTAACGCTTGCGGGTAGATGCTTAGCCATCTTAATTCGCGCCTCATCTCGTGCACATCATTTTCAAGATCTGTAAAATGAATGTGGCCAGTGCCGTATTTTTCTGTAACCTTATCTATGTAATGCTGATATACTAGTAATATTTCGCGCGTATCTTCTTTCTCATTCAGCCACTTAATCTTGTTTAATTTCTTAATGATTTTAGCAATTCTTTTTTTGTGTTTACCGATCCATTTATCTTTTTCCAGATCATTCTGAAGCGCTTTTATACTTTCTTCTTTTTTATCATTTACATAAGAAGTGATGAGATCCGGCATACGTTTATCATTGATAAATTCTTTATGAAATCCATCATAATAATCTATCGCTCCCAACCTGTCTTCAAAATCTTTAAAGAGTATATCTAATTTGCTGAACTTTTTTTTCTTGTGGATTTTTTTATAGATCCTTGTCAATCCTTCCAGCATAAAAAGTGGTGTTCGCGCATTCTGCTCATAGATAGACAGTGTAATGTTGTCTGCGGATTCTGCTTTTTCTATAATGGCTTGCAGTTGATTTAAAAAAAATAGAAATCTTGATTTGCCGGGGAATATATCTTTAACCATTTAAATAAAATTGTGGATTATATTGTTGAAATAAAACCACGAAGATTTGTTCTAAGATTGTGTAATTTTTATTGATCTAAGGAATCTTCCTGGCTTGCCATTAATTGATGAATATACAATAAAAGATTTTGCGACATTGGACTATTTTCAGCACTCAGGCTTCTTACAAGGCTCGTTGGTGAACTCAGTTTCCAGCGTAATATGCTGAATATTCATATGTTGTATCGTGTGTTTAAGATCATTTTTAATAAATGTTATTTGGTCAGGATCTTTGCTTTTGTCAACTACCAGGTGCGCCGTCAACGCATTTTCAGTGGTGCTCATGGCCCACACGTGAATGTGGTGCAAATCTCTGATGCCCTCTATTTTTTCCGCTTTACTTTTTATCTCCTCAATATCTATATCTTTTGGAACCCCGTCCAGCGACAGTTTCAGGCTTTCTTTCAGTAATCCCCACGTGCCTATTAAAATTACGATCACAATTATAATGCTTATCACAGGATCAATCCAGTAAAGATGAGTGTAATAAATGATGATTCCGCCGACCATGATTCCGGCGCTTACCAAAGCATCTGCCATCATATGCATATAAGCGCTTTTTACATTTAGGTCGTGCTCTTTATTTTTCATAAACAAAATCGCAGTTACAAAATTGATGATAATGCCGATGCCGGCTACGATAGCGATTGTTTTGCCAGGAAGGGCAGGAGGATGAGCAATACGTGTAAAAGCTTCGTAGGCAATTGCGCCAATAGAAAGTAATAAAATCATCGCATTGAATAGTGCCGTCAGGATGGTGGTTTTGCGATAGCCATACGTATATTTTTTATTGGATTTTACTTTCAGAAGCCTAAATGCCAGCAAGGAAAGAGCCAGGCTTCCTACGTCGGCAAGATTATGACCCGCATCAGAGAGAAGCGATAAAGAATGAATGGAAAAGCCATAAATAGCTTCTATTAAAACAAACGAGGCGTTGAGGCCGATACCAATTATAAAGGCGCTGTTCACACTGGTAAGTGTTGCTACGTGGCTATGATCGTGATGTGAATGATCGTGTCCCATTTATTAGAAATTCGTTTCTGTTATCTGTAGAAGTTAAAATATTTGCGAAGGTAAAGAGGTTTTGTAATGATAAATAGTAAATAAAGAAATAAAGGAGGTTTTTCACATAGCAGTAAAGCAACAAAAAAATCTGAATTTTAATCTGTGTAAAATATATCAAAAGTTTACTCTCCCCACGCCGTTATCATAATATCGCGTGGGCCGCCATGATCGCGATGTTCGCATAGATAAATGCCCTGCCAGGTTCCTAATGCTAATCTTCCATTGTGTATTGGAATAGTCACAGAACTATCAAGCAAAGATGCTTTTAGGTGTGCCGGCATATCATCGTCTCCTTCATAATTATGGAGATAATTTCCATCGTTTTCAGGAACTGTTTTATTGAAAAAATATTCAAAATCCTGTCGTACTGTAGGATCGGCATTTTCATTGATGGTTAACGAAGCAGAAGTATGTTGAATAAATACCTGGCAGATACCCGCTTTCAGATTTTTAAGTTCCGGTAGCGATTGAGTTACCTCATTAGTAATCAGATGGAAACCTCTTCGCCGTTCTCTAAGTGTGACTTGCTGTTGATAAATTTTCATGAATACTATTAATTAATGCAAAGGTTGAGCCCATCGCCGCGCTAAAAGTAGGAACTAAAAATAAAATATCGAATATTTGACAGGAGTTTTTAAAATACGTAAATAGGATTGACTTAAATTTACATAAAAGCAAACTAAATTAATTATGGCCACAAATTCCAAAGACCCCAACAACGGAGGTAAGAAAAAAATATATGGCGACCCTGAATATTCAGCAAAAGATGATATTTACAACCGCGAAAAAGAGGAATCTTATAATGACAGCGAATTGCCGCGTCAGCAGGATGGAGATGATCGTCTCCCTTTAGATGAAGGCCTTGATGTACCTGGTGATGAACTGGACGACGCGGATGAAAAGATCGGCGAGGAAGACGAAGAAAATAATTATTACAGCCTGGGTGGTGAAGATCATAATGACCTTGACGAAGAAAAAGAGTAAAGTTTCTGTTAACTTATTAAGGCTTATTTCCCATTCTTTACCGCTTCGATTTAAAATGAGAAGCCTTTTCTGGTATCGTTTGCGTAAATAAATCCGGCTGTTTTATTTGCTGGGAACCTTTATGTGGTTACAATTGTACATCAAACGTAAACAAACATCATGAATCTTTCGCGCTATACGCTAAATAAAATATCATCCGAAGAAGTAAGCGTACCGGATGTCGACATCTTTGAACTTCCTGAAAAAGTATTGCAGTTTGGCACAGGTGTTTTGCTTCGTGGCCTGCCAGATTTTTTTATAGACAAGGCCAACAGCATGGGAATTTTTAACGGTCGTGTGGTAGTGGTAAAAAGTACTTCGAAGGGCGACACTGCCGCTTTTGAAAAACAAGATGGTTTGTACACCTTGTGCGAGAGAGGTGTCGTAGACGCAAAAAAGATTGAATCCAATAGGATCAATTCTTCCATAAGTCGCGTATTGACTGCGCAGACCCAATGGAAACAGGTGCTGGCATTGGCAAAAAATAAAGACATTCAGATCATTATTTCAAATACAACTGAGGCAGGCATAAAATTGGTGAACGAAGATGTAAATGGCTATCCGCCGGTTTCATTTCCGGGAAAATTGCTGGCTTTTTTATATGAGAGATTTAAGGTATTTAAAGGTGATGAGAAAAGAGGCTTTGTTATTATTCCTACAGAACTAATTTTGGAAAATGGGAAAAAATTAGAAACTATCGTGTTGGAGCTTGCTCATTTGAATTCCCTGGAACCCGAATTTATTGAATGGATCGAAAAATGCAATTTCTTCTGCAACTCTTTAGTAGACCGGATCGTAACCGGTATGCCCGATGAAAAAATCAGAACTGAAATTGAAAATGAATTGGGCTATAAAGATGACTTGCTAACAGTAAGTGAAGTTTATCGCCTGTGGGCTATTGAAGGCGATAGCAAAATCAGCAAAATTTGTTCGTTTGCTGACGCGGATGAAGGCGTTGTTATTGAACCTAATATTGAATTACAAAGAGAGCTAAAACTCCGTTTACTGAATGGAACGCACACACTAACTTGTGGCCTCGCATTTCTTGCAGGCATCGATACCGTGCAACATGCCATGGAGAATAAATTTTCTGAAACGTTTATTGAAAATTTAATGCGAAATGAACTATCTCCATCAATTCCATATGACATTCAACAGGACGTTAAAGATCAATTCATTTCCAAAACGTTAGATCGTTTTCGTAATCCGCATATCAATCATCAATGGAAAAGTATCACTTTCAATTATACTGCCAAAATGAAGATGCGTTGCATTCCTTTATTAGTCAACTATTATAAGAAAAATGAAAATGCACCACCATTATTCAGCCTGGGTTTCGCGGCATACATTTATTTCATGAAGGCTCTGACGCAGGATGGCAAGGCCTTCTACGGTCAGTTTAACGGAGTATCCTACTTAATAGAAGATGAAATGGCTGAAAAGTTTTTTTTGTTTTGGAAAAATAATTCGACAGATGAATTGGTCAACAATATTTTGCAATCAATCTCTTTGTGGGATTATGATTTGTCCACGCTTCCGGGTTTCTCAAAAGCCGTAACTAAAGATTTAATCGGCATAATGGAAAAAGGGGTAATGAAAATTCTGAAGAACTGAAATTAAAGTAGCCAACATTTTGACTCTCTGGTATATCATTCTTTAATTCAATAAACGATTACCTGATGTTCATCAGGCAATCCAACCCGATTTGTCTTTGGAAGGTAAATGTAAAGTATCCAGCTCTTAAATTGGCGGCGAAGAAATACTAAATAGACTAAAACTTTTCAGCAAATTTTGTCTCATAGAGACGTGTGTACGATTCACTTTTTCGGCTGTTTTAGGGATTTTTTTCGATTCGGGACAGCCGTTTCGAAATGTAACTAAATAAAAAAATCTTTCAGAAAACATTCGCCTGCAATATATTAATTGAAAGATCAAACTTTCGTCTCAATGCAATGGCAATCGGGGCTGTTTTCCCGGGCGTACGTGAGGCCGCTGCTCCACCATTCTGTCATTTTTACCGGGTCAAATATCAGTGAATTGGAGGTGAGGCTTTCAGGAGGTTGGTACATGTTGAGGTTCACATTTTTTTGCATTCCTTCCATGCGGCCAATTAATAAGTCATCAATGTGAATTTGATTTAGCATAAAATCGAAAACTCTTTCGGTTGCCTCTAGCGCATTGCGTAAAGGAGGATTTTTAATCTCCCGGTTTTCCGTATTTAGAATTATAACATCAATATCTGAAGCACCCATTTTAATAGCATGCGAAACTGGCACTATATTTCCCAACCCGCCGTCGGCATATTCAAAACCATTTTTTTGTAAAAGACTCATAAATGGAACCACATTGGATGAGGCCCAAATCCAATCGCAATAGTCCTCATAAGTATAATCTTTGATTGATTTATATTCCATCCGCAAACTCGTCAGATTAGCCACCGTTACCACCACATCCGGGCCGGCATTTTTCATTTTCAGAAAATCTTCTTCAGTTATAAATTTTCTTATCAGGTTTCTCAAGTTCAGACTTTCTCCAAATGTTTTCTTCCCTCTCAAAAACATTTTCACAATACCGGGGTGATTTATTCTTGTAGTATAGCTATCACCTTTTTTATAAATCACAAAAGGGTTCACATTAAAAATGTCTGATTGACTAACGGATGTAAAGATACCGCGTAGCTTTTCTATTTCACCCAAAGAAAGTAAAGGGATTAACAATGAGCCGGCGGAGGTACCAATAAACATATCGTATTGCTTTTTACAATCCTCAATTAAAAATTGAGCAACACCGCCGGCAAAAGCTCCCTTACTACCACCGCCTGATATAACCAATGCTTTCATACCTTAATAATTGATTTAAAAATAAGGAAATCTCTTTGAAATTGTAATAAGATCGATGTACGAAGCAAATAACCTTTGAAAATAATTTTAGCAGAAGTTATTAGTTGACTCCAAAATAATTTTAGTTTGGTAATTTTTTTTATTTGTTTTCGTAATTTTCCTCCGAAAAAATATATTCGTGTATGCCAGCCCGTGGAATTATGACGGTGGCGATAGCAGATTTTATCCTGGTATTTATTCGGCAGCTTTATAATTAAACGGTTACCTCCATTCCTTCTCGTGCAAGACATGAATTGGGGAATTTCTTTTTGCATTCTTTTTCTACTTCGTCCAGAAAATCATCGTTATGGTCAGGATCGTGATGAGTAATAATTAATCTTTTTACGTTTGCTTCTTTGGCCACTTCGATTGCCTGCTCCCAAGTACTGTGTCCCCAGCCTTTATATTTTTTATATTCTTCGGGGGTATATTGACCATCGTGGACAAGCAAATCAGCACCCTTTGCGAATTTCACAATAGTTTTATCAATTCCTTTCTTATGTTCAATATCAGTACAAACAACTAATGAAACGCCCTCATCCTCCACCCTGAAACCATAAGATCCTCCACGGTATTTGTGAAATTGGGCTATAGATTTTACATTAGCTCCTTGTATGGTTTCTTTGTCGCCGTGACTGAAAAATTGGAACTGTGCGCCCATTTTACTCAGCGCTATCGGAAAATATTCCTTCTGCATCTGCATAGTAAAAATTTCTTTCAGATTACTTATTTTTCCTTTTCCCATAGTGTGTATTCCAATTTTCTGATCAGGATTATATGCTGGCGCAAAGAAGGGAAATCCCTGGATATGATCCCAGTGAAAATGAGATAAAAATATGTTGATGATGTTTTGCGATACGCCTTCGGCCATTAAATCTTTTCCCAGGTTTCTTATTCCTGTGCCTGCATCAAGAATAGCGATCCTGTTTACTTTTTCGCGAAGTATTTTTATGCAGGTCGTATTGCCACCGTATTTTTCAAATTCCCTGCCACACACGGGTAAGGAACCTCTGACGCCGTAAAATTTAATTTTCAAGTGGTCAAAAGATTTTATCGAATATAATTATTTTTTATGTAACGAAAATAAAAATAAATAGACCTAATATGAATATAGTGTATCTCTGTTTGCAAACGAGGGGATTGGCCGCTTTGATATTCAAGAAGGCAACAGGCAACGAAGTTAAAAGGAAGATTCCTGTTTGAGTCGAAGCTCAGTAAAATAAGGGTGATCAGTAAAAGAGCTTTTTTGGAAGATTTCCAACCGGGTTTTATCCGATGTTAGGTTCCGAGTTTTCTAAGCTAACGACCAAACAATCTTTTGTTCACTAATTGTAGAAATTCTCTGTTACGAGACCAATTGATTCAATAATTTTTGCAGGGTTTTTTCAGCGTCTTTTGTAAAGCCCGGATGCACCTTTGAAGTTTGAAGAATGGTGCTTCTCGTGGCAGTAAGCCACCTGAAGCGTTCGGCTAATAAAAGTTTTCCGATGGGGCCGCTGTCTTCTTTTCCATCACAAATTTTTTCAAAAGTTGTAAGATGTTCTGTTACCTCTTCGATATTGATTTCGGCACAAAAATTTCTAATCCTTTCTTCATTCAATTTAAATTCGGCTCGTAAAAATTTTTGTTTGGCACAATATAATATCACCCCTACATTTAGAAATTCTTCCCGTTCTACGCGGGGAACTATTCGGACAACAGCATATTCAAATAATTGATTCTCTTGCATGCTTGGCTTCTTTTACAAAAATTTGCGAATGAGCTATCCGTGTTTCTAAAAATTCAATGTAGGCTTCCCTGTGTTCATCCACTGACTGAAATGCCGTTTCATTTTCAAGCCATTCGGCCGGGATTAAAGAAATAATATGACGGAGGAACTCTTTTGAAAGCAAAGCTTTGGACGTTTTGTCAACTGTATCCAACTCGGATGCCTGAGTCAATAATACATGATCTTTCACTAATATAAAAGGTTTTTCAGCCTGTTGTCTCCAATCTTTCCATGTGTGATGAAAATAAAGAGAAGCACCAAAATCGATCAGCCACAATTCTTTATGCCACATCAGCATATTTGTATTTCGGGCAGTGCGATCCACATTAGTAAGCAGGCAATCCAGCCAAACTATTTGTGAAGCAACCGATGGTTCAACCACGTTAATCGCCGGATCAAAAGAAATGGCACCCCGCAGATAATGGAACCCGAGATTAAGGCCTACGCTTGCTTTCAGCAGATCCTGGATTTCCTCATCAGGCTCCGTGCGGCCAAATGCTTCGTCAAGAATAGAAAAAACAATTTCAGGAACGCGAAGACCAAGTGTTCGCGCTATTTCAGCACCAATAAGCTCGGCGATAAGCGCTCTTGTTCCTTGTCCCGCTCCGCGAAATTTAACTACATAATAGAATTCATCCTCAGCTTCGGCGATAGCAGGCATGGAGCCTCCTTCGCGCAGCGGCGTTACATATCTGGTAACATGCACCGTTCTTATTTCTGGAATTTTATTTGCCATAGAATGATTCACAATTTACAATATCGCAGTAAACGACCAATTATTATGATTTTTTATTTCCGCGCCGATTGAACTTTCCTTAAAAGATATCTTCGAATTAAACAGGAAATTAGATAGCTTTTGTTTTAGTGAAAAATAGTTCATGACAATAATAGAACAAATAAGGATAATTATTATTTCAAAATAATTATTGAAAATGAAAATTTTCACCTCATATTTTAGATGGTTTTCACATCTGGTTTAACCAATAAATAATAATTTTGTAAAACATGCAAGACATAGAACCATACGATAGCTGGCAATATTTATATACTTCTGAAAAAGATGAATATTCTCCGTTTTATGGACGTGAGTATAATGCATTTGAATTTTCAAACACGGTATACAATTATTTTATTCATCCACTGTGGGACGAGTTCGGAAGCCGGACATTATATCTTAAAGTGTTGATGGCGGATTACGAAGAACAGTACATGATTATTGAATTGATCGGCGAATGGAACGATGCTATTGAGAATGACGTCATGGCGCTGAAGCGCGAAGTGATAGATGAATTTGTTCGCCTGGGAATTACTAAATTTATTTTGATAACAGAAAATGTACTTAATTTTCATAGCAGCGATGATTGCTATTACGAAGAATGGCGGGATGACATAGTAGAAGAAGGCGGTTGGATCGTTTCTTTAAACATGCCCTCGCAAACACAACACGATTTTATAAAAGCGCGTCTCCATAACTATATTGAACTGATTGATCTCCCCTCGTGGCGCACTATGAAACCGGAAGGTCTTTTTAATAAGATTGACAACATCCTGTTAAGAAGATTGGATATATAATTCTTGTATTAAATGAAAATTGGAAATATTCATTCGTTTACTGCCAGCTAAAAAACGAATCACGATTTGCATCGTTGTCCAATCTTTGATTTCTCTCGTACTAAAACCTGCAAAAGAAATTAAACTTCCTGTAGTACATTTGCTAATCTGAAATTTATTAACTCTCTGATTTATGACCTGGAAACAGTTTTTCACTTCTTCGATAGGTAAAAAAATATTGATGGCCCTCACCGGTTTCTTTCTCATTACTTACCTAATCCTACACGCAGCAATCAATGCGTTGATTTTTGTCAACGATGATGGCAAAACGTTTGATGCTGCTGCGTCATTCATGCTTCATAATTACATAGTTCGTTTTCTTGAAGTAGGCCTTTTTGCGGCTTTTATTTTGCATATTGTTCAAGGGCTTCTGCTATGGCAACAAAATAAATCGACCCGAAAAATAGACTATAAAAAAATAAATTATACTGCCGGCATCAAATGGAATAGTCGTGTGATGGGATGGCTCGGAACTTTTATTCTACTTTTCCTCGTTATGCATTTGTATCAATTTTGGGGGAGCACGAAGCACGAATTGTATTTTAACGGTCCGGCCGTTGATCTTTACCAGGAGATGAAAGAGGTATTTACCAATCCTGTTTGGTTTACGCTATACATGATAGGCTTGGCGTCTCTTTTATTTCACTTACTTCACGGCTTTAAAAGCGCCTTCGAAACCTTTGGTGTTAATAATAAAAGATGGACTCCAATCATAAGAGGTATCGGCATTTTCTATTCTGTTGTCATTTGTTTGCTATTCGCGTCTATGCCGCTTGCGTTTATGGCAGGTTGGCTCCAATAGGCTAGTTGTGAATAGTGAATGGTCAATTATGAATATTATAAATCTTATGAGTTTGGAAAATCTTGTGGTTTTTAATCGACAATAAAAAGTAATAAAATATCAATATAAAGTATGGTATTAGATGCAAAAATTCCGGAAGGTGAGATACCCCAAAAATGGACTAATTACAAAGACCATGTGAAATTAGTAAGCCCTGCCAACAAAAGAAAATTAGAAGTGATTGTAATAGGCACCGGACTTGCCGGAGCCTCTGCTGCAGCCACTTTAGGCGAATTGGGTTATAAAGTAAAATCGTTTTGTTTCCAGGATAGCCCGCGTCGCGCACATTCCATAGCGGCCCAGGGAGGCATCAATGCTGCAAAAAATTATCAAAATGACGGCGATTCTGTTTACAGGCTATTTTATGAAACTGAGAAAGGGGGCGATTTTCGCTCACGCGAGGCCAATACATATCGCCTGGCGCAGGTAAGTGGAAATATTATTGATCAATGTGTGGCACAGGGTGTTCCCTTTGCACGTGAATATGGCGGCTTGCTGTCTAATCGTTCATTTGGTGGAACCCAGGTACAGCGCACCTTTTATGCCGCCGGGCAAACCGGTCAGCAATTATTGCTGGGCGCTTATGGTGCGTTGGAACGACAGGTTGCTCTCGGAAATGTTACAATGTATTCACGCCATGAAATGCTTGATATTGTAAAAATTGATGGCAAAGCAAGAGGCATTATTGCAAGAAACTTAGTGACGGGAGAATTGGAAAGGCATTTCGGACATGCGGTTCTTATTTGTTCAGGGGGATACGGAAATGTGTTTTATTTAAGCACCAATGCTATGGGTAGCAATGTGACTGCAGCGTGGAAATCGCATAAACAGGGTGCATTTTTTGCCAATCCGTGTTACACTCAAATTCATCCTACGTGTATACCTGTTACAGGCGATCATCAAAGTAAACTGACGCTGATGAGCGAAAGCCTTAGGAACGATGGAAGAATATGGGTTCCCAAAAAGAAAGATGATAGAAGAAAAGCAGATGAAATTCCAGAGGACGAACGTGATTATTATTTGGAAAGAAGATATCCTGCCTTTGGAAACCTGGGACCAAGAGATGTCACCTCTCGCGCCGCTAAAGAAAGGTGTGATGCGGGTTATGGAGTTGGTACTACAAAAAAAGCAGTTTACCTGGATTTCGCTGATGCGATAAAAAGATATGGCAAAACAGAAGCGCATAAAAAAGGAATACACGATGCATCACAGGAAACTATTATTGAACTGGGCGACCAGGTAATCAAAGAAAAATACGGTAATCTATTTGAAATGTATGAAAAGATAACCGGCGAAAATCCATATAAAGTGCCTATGCGGATTTACCCCGCGGTTCACTATACGATGGGAGGTCTTTGGGTTGATTACGAACTGATGACGACCGTTCCAGGATTATATTGTTTGGGTGAAGCTAATTTCAGCGATCATGGAGCAAACAGGCTTGGTGCTTCTGCATTAATGCAGGGACTGGCGGATGGTTATTTTGTGATTCCGTATACTATCGGAAATTACATGTCTGGCGAAATACGCACCCCCGCGATTCCTACAACGCATCAAGCTTTTGAAGAAGCGGAGAATGCAGTGAGAGATAGAATAGACAAATTGATGAATGTAAAAGGAAGTCAATCGGTGGAAAGTTTTCATAAAAGGCTTGGCCATATCATGTGGGAAAAATGCGGAATGGCGCGGAACGAAAAAGGATTAAAGGAAGCTATAGAAGAAATAAAAGTTTTGCGAAAGGAATTTTGGGAGAATGTAAGAATACCTGGCGGAATTTTTGAAATGAATCCTGAACTCGACAAAGCGGGTAGGGTAGCCGATTTTCTGGAACTGGGCGAGCTATTATGTAGAGACGCTTTGAACCGCAGAGAAAGTTGTGGTGGACATTTCAGGGAAGAAAGTCAAACAGAAGATGGAGAAGCAAAACGCATAGATGAAGAATTCAGTTACGTGGCGGCATGGGAATATACGCCCGAAGGTGAAATATTGAATAAAGAACCGTTGACTTTTGAATTGACGAAACCAAGTGAGAGGAGTTATAAGTAGGTTATATCGTTGTATTTTTATATTGTTTCATTGTTTGTCGAAAACTGTCAAATAATGGAGACACAGTTAGATAAAAAATATTTAAAACTCGATGATATCGAATGTTATATAATTGCCTTTCATTTGAGCAATTATGTTTGGGACTTAGTATTAAATGGGAATGGTTTGCTAAGAAAACAGTCGGATCTCAATATGTTGAGTCAGTTGATTCAATTTTTGCAAACATTGCAGAAGGATTCGGTCGGCATTTTAAAAAAGATAAAGTGAATTTTTATCGGTACAGTAAAGGGTCATTAAAATAAAGTTATGATTGGACTTAAAAATCAAAAGTTAGAGAATTACTTGCCGCGGACGAGTACAATAATATTTTTAAGGAATTAGAGAAATTGCCTTTATCGCTTAACCATCTGATCAAATACACAAATGAGAAGTTGAAAATATAAATTGTTTTGAACAAACAATAGAATGACAAGAATACTAAGCAATTAAAAAGATAACAAGCCAACACAAAAACAATATACCAATAGAACTATATAACAATACAACAATATGGAACACTACAACATGAATCTTACCCTTAAAGTCTGGCGGCAGAAAAATTCGGAATCCCAGGGGCATTTTGAAACCTTTGATGTAAAAGATATTTCATCAGAAATGTCTTTTCTTGAAATGTTTGATGTGCTCAATGAAAGGTTGGTCAATGAGGACAAAGAACCTATTATGTTTGATCACGACTGCCGGGAAGGTATTTGTGGCGCATGCAGCATGTACGTAGACGGGCGGGCGCACGGGCCATGGCAAAAAAATACGGTTTGCCAGTTGCACATGCGTGCTTATAAAGACGGTGACACGATTGTGGTGGAACCGTGGAGATCCGCATCATTCCCTGTTATAAAAGACCTGATGGTTGATAGAAGAGCTTTTGACAGGATTATAGAAGCAGGCGGTTTTATCTCTACCAATACCGGAAATGCGGTTGACGCAAATGCGATCCTGGTGGATAGATATGTTTCCGATGAGGCTTTTGACGCTGCTGCTTGCATTGGTTGTGGCGCTTGCGTGGCGGCATGTCCTAATGGTTCCGCTATGTTGTTCGTCAGCGCTAAAGTTTCGCAGTTGGCTTTATTACCGCAAGGCGATCCGGAAAGAAAGACCAGGGTGGTAAACATGGTAAAACAAATGGACAAGGAAGGTTTTGGCAATTGCGGAAATATTCATAATTGCGAAGCGGAATGTCCTAAAGGAATTTCTGTGAGAAATATTGCCAGGCTAAACAAGGAACTTCTGCGCGCCGGACTGAGTTCTGAAACGTTGAAATAAAATTGTCAATTAGTTATTGGCCGATAAGAAAGGCTAACTTGAAAAGTTGATTATTTGTTGATTTACTGCGTTTCGGATTTGATTGCTACTTCCTGATCTTCATATTTATATGCAACAAAAAAGAGATTTTTCCAAAGAATAAGAATCGAAAGCCAGATTCCGTTAGTATTTCAGCGATATGTTCGTTAATCCATAAAAACATATCTTTAATGTTTTCAAAAATCCTACTGCTTGAAACCGGTGACATTATACATCCTTGTTCTGTGCTTGCTATTGCATGGTACAGGCTTTGCGCAAAACCGCCCGGATTCACTTTCCAATCTGCGAAGTAAAAAGATTGCGACTAATGTAAACACAGTTACATTAGACAGTCATAGCATTATTCCGAACACGCTGGTTGTTATGGGTATTCCACAAGACGCTTATTCGGTGGACTATATCGACGCAGTGATTGTGTGGAAATCAAAAAAATTGCCGGACAGTGTATTTATTTCTTACCGCGTTTTCCCGTACAAATTGAATTCCATTACCAGGCATTTCAATTATGACAGTGTGCGTTATAATTTTTCTTTGGAAAAGCCATTTGTCTTAAAAAGTAACGAGTCTGAAAATAAAATTATTGATTTTGGAAATATCAATTACAATGGAAGTTTCGGACGCGGAATCACTGTGGGCAATACACAGGATGCTGTAGTTAACTCTGCATTAAACCTTCAGTTGAATGGATTCATTGGCGATAGCTTAGAACTTACCGCAGCCATCAGCGACAATAATATTCCAATTCAGCCCCAAGGCAACACACAAAATATCAGGGATTTTGACCGGATCTATATGCAAATAAAAAAGCACGGATGGCAGGCAAATTTTGGTGATATAGATGTCAGACAAAATGATAATTATTTTCTTGATTTTTCGAAGCGACTACAAGGGGCTTCTTTTCAGACCGATAACCAGATTAATAAAAATATGCGCAATTCTTTGTTGGTAAGTGGCGCCCTTACCAAAGGAAGCTATATGAAAGACATTATCACGCCCATCGAGGGAAACCAGGGACCTTACAAACTTTATGGTGCAAATAATGAATTATATTTTGTAGTGCTTGCAGGAACCGAGAAAGTTTATATCGATGGTGAATTATTGACAAGAGGCGAGGATAAAGACTATGTGATCGACTACAATACCGCTGAACTAACGTTCACGGTTAATCGTTTAATTACCAAAGACAGCAGGATACAGGTAGAGTTTGAATATTCCAATCAGAACTATCTTAACTCAATGCTCTACGCGCATGATAAGTTAATTTTTAATAATAAATTAAGCATAAGCATTGGCGCCTACTCAAATGCAGATGCTAAAAGTTCTTCTCTTAACCAGACCTTGACTACAGATCAAAAACAATATTTATCGCAGATAGGAAATAATGTTGATAGCGCCTTTTATCCGAACGCAACACCAGACACTTTTTCGTTAAACAAAATATTATACCGGAAAGTAGATACCACATATAATGGCGTACACGATTCAATATTTGCGTATTCTGTTAATAAAGAAGACACATTATATGACCTTTCGTTCACGAATGTGGGCATAGGTAATGGTAATTACACCATACTTGATGATGGAAACGCAAACGGCCGCGTTTTTAAATGGGTTCAGCCCATAAACGGACAAAAGCAGGGAGATTGGGTACCGCTAATCTTATTGATCGCACCAAAAAAACATACAGTAATCACGGTAGCTTCCCAATATAAGATCAATTCAAAATCATTTGTAAACGCGCAGGTGGCCATGAGCAATTACGATGTAAATACCTTTTCATCGAAAGATAAAAGCGAAGATCGGGGCGTAGCAACCAAATTAGATTATGGGATAAAGCAAGATATTTTTAAAAATAAAAAGCCGGGATTGTTTTTGCAAACTGATTTAGGCTATGAATATGTTCAGAATCGTTTTCAGCCAGTTGAAACGCTGCGCAATGTGGAGTTTAATCGTGATTGGAGTATTCCCTACAATGCGCCTGCAGCTACGGAAAATCTAATCAATGCATCTTTTCTCGTTGGTGATGCTAAAAGTAATTTTCTAAAATATCAATTTACAAATTACAATAGAAGCGATGGCTATAAAGGCTTCAGGAACTCTATTGATAACATCATGAACATAAATGGGTGGCATTTCGATAATAAATTTTACATCACCAGTATCAATACTGCCATTCAAAAAGGCTCATACATTAGGCCTTCAATAGATGTTTCCAGAACTTTTTCAACCCTTGATAATATTAAAATCGGAGGTTCTTATTCTTCGGAAAATAATCAACAACACGAGATAATTTCAGACACATTGCTTCCCATCAGTTTTGCCTTTAATACCTGGCAAGTTTATGTGAATTCTTCGGCAAAAAGACTTAATAAATGGGGGGTTACGTATTCTGAAAGACAAAATAAAATGCCTTTTTTGAAAGATCTGATCGGCCAGGACAAAAGCAGGAATCTAAACGTAACAACTGACCTGATGAAGAACGAACATCAGCAACTGAGGCTGAATGCCACTTATAGAGAATTGGATGTAATTAATAAAGGGGTTACTAATGAACAAAGTGATAAAAGTCTTTTGGGCAGATTAGATTATACCATTAACGAAGGCAAGGGATTTTTGAACGGGAATGTGTTGTATGAAATAGGCGCCGGACAGGAACAAAAACTGGAATACACTTACATTAAGGTCCCAACTGGGCAGGGCTATTACACCTGGAATGATTATAATAATGATGGCATACCCCAGTTAAACGAATTTGAAGTAGCCATCTACGATGATCAAAAAAACTGGATCAGGGTTTTCACGCCGACCAACGATTATGTAAAAGCTAATTACATCACCTTCAATTACAATATTATGCTGAATCCCAGCATGATTATTCCCGCAAATACAAACCATAATTTTCTAAAATTTGTCCGTAGGTTTAGTACAGCATCATTGCTGCAAACCAATAAAAAAGAAGTTTCGAATGGAGGCTTTGAATTTAATCCATTTAGTAAAAAATTAGTGGATACTTCTTTGATATCCCTGAACTCATTTCTGACAAACTCCATTTTTTTTAACCGCACCAGCAGCGTATGGGGAATAGATTTGACTCACCGCTTAAATAATTCCAAGTCATTACTGAATTATGGGTTTGAAACAAATTCATTAAGGGATATTGCTATAAAAGCCCGGTGGAATCTCAGTCGTTCCATCGCTACAACATTGACTAATAAATTTGACAAAAATGAATTGATTAACCCATCTTTTGCTAATCGTAATTACAGCATTAATGCCGTGACCGCTGAGCCTTCCGTTAGTTATATTTATAAGACTGATTTTCGTTTAAGTTTAGACTATACTTATGATACCAGAAATAACAAGGTGGGTGGCTTGGAAAAAGCGGTTAGTAACCAACTGGCAATTGCAGCAAAATACAATGTACTTTCTAACGGTACCATCAATGGAAGTTTCTCTTTTAATAATATCAATTTTACCGGAGATGCCAACAGTACGGCTGGTTATATTTTATTAAACGGATTAGCACCCGGTAAAAATTATTTATGGAACCTTGCGCTTACAAAAAGACTGGCTGGAAATATTGAACTGAATCTTCAGTATGACGGAAGGAAACCTGGAAACAACCAAATAGTTAATACCGGAAGTGTTTCTCTTAGGGCTATATTTTAAATCTGGCAAACAACAATTATAACACAGAGGTCGGACAACGATCAAGAAATGAAAAATATTTATTGATCGTTGAATAATGACAACTGTAGAACAACAGTAGACGAAGAAATAAATGTGATTCCTATTAAAAGCTACTTATTCTCTTTTGGCTCCTTACTGATAAAATCACCAGCGCTTGCAATGTATTTGCTGTATTTGTCATTAACGTCAACAGGCTGTTTGTCACCGTCAATGTAGAGAACTCCCTTCGCAACTGCTAAAGAAAAAGTAGTTTTACCGATTAGCTGATCGTGCTTCAAAATATCTACAAATGCACTTACTTCTTTATCTGAGTTAATATTGCTCTCCGCACCTGACGGAGTAATTAAAGTCCAATTATTCATATTCAGATCTGCAGCAGCTGAAGTTTTTTCCATGTTATTCAAGCTCTCAATTTTCTGCTGACGTTCAAGATTAATCTTGTTTGCAAAATTATGCGCCAGTGTTGGAGCAATTACCAGCGAAACAATACTCATTAACTTGATCAGAATATTCATGCTCGGACCTGATGTATCTTTGAAAGGGTCGCCAACGGTATCGCCGGTTACAGAAGCCTTGTGAGGCTCTGATCCTTTAAAGTATGTTTCATTATTAATTAAAGCGCCTTTCTCAAAAGATTTTTTTGCATTGTCCCAGGCACCTCCCGCATTGTTTTGAAAAATGCCCATTAGTACACCACTTACGGTAGCTCCTGCCAAAAATCCTCCCAATACCTCAGGCCCAAAAATAAATCCGATTATCACAGGCGACAGCAAAGCTATTGCACCCGGCAGCATCATCTTTTTGATAGAAGCATCAGTTGAGATGGCTACGCATTTTTCATATTCAGGTTTGGCTTTTCCTTCCATGATTCCCGGTATCGTACGAAATTGCCTGCGCACCTCTTCTACCATGGCCATAGCTGCTTCTCCCACCGCACGAATGGCAAGTGATGAAAAGATAAATGGAATCATAGCACCTACAAATAATCCGGCCAACACATCCGCCCGATAAATATCAATGCCATCTATTTTCGCGATTCCTACAAACGCAGCAAACAAAGCCAGGGAAGTTAGCGCTGCAGAAGCAATAGCAAACCCCTTTCCGGTTGCCGCAGTGGTATTGCCTACAGCATCTAAAATATCAGTTCTTTCGCGTACCTCTTTTGGTAATTCACACATTTCTGCTATCCCGCCCGCATTATCAGCGATAGGGCCAAAAGCATCAATGGCAAGTTGCATAGCGGTAGTTGCCATCATACCTGCTGAGGCGATAGCTACACCATACAGACCGGCACACCAGTACGACATGTAAATTCCTGAAGCCAACACCAGGATTGGAAATAAAGTACTTTCCATCCCAACTGCAAGTCCGCCAATAATGTTAGTAGCATGTCCTGTAGACGACTGACGTACAATTGTCATTACAGGTCTTTTCCCCATTGCGGTATAAAATTCGGTGATAAAACTAATCAAAGTACCTACGATCAATCCAACTATTATGGCGCCAAAAACTCCATATTTGGTAAACTCATGATTTCTCAATACCATCATATCGGGCATAAGCCACATTACCAGAAAATACGAGGCGATTGCTGTTATTACTATTGTTCCCCAGTTTCCAAGATTTAAAGCTTTTTGTACAACTGATGTATGCAGACCAGCTTTATCAGAAATTTTTACGAAAAATGTACCGAGGATAGAAAATATAATTCCCATTGAAGCGAGCAACATCGGTAATAAAATAGGTGACATCCCACCAAATGCATCGGTAGAAATAGTTTCCCTTCCCAATACCATTGTCGCCAGAATGGTAGCGACATACGAACCAAAAAGATCTGCACCCATCCCGGCCACGTCGCCTACATTGTCACCCACATTATCCGCAATGGTAGCGGGATTGCGAGGATCATCTTCAGGAATACCTGCCTCTACTTTTCCTACAAGATCGGCGCCCACGTCAGCAGCTTTTGTATAAATTCCACCACCCACACGTGCAAACAATGCGATGCTTTCTGCACCCAAACTAAATCCCGTAAGGATTTCTATTGTTTTCTCCATTTCAAAACTGTTGGCAGCAGCGTGTGGAGCAAAAATGAATTTTAAAATTATAAATAGCCCTCCAAGCCCTAAAACCGCTAAACCTGTAACACCCATTCCCATTACACTTCCGCCCGTAAAGGATACTTTTAACGCTTTGGATAAACTGGTACGTGCCGCCTGTGTGGTACGCACATTGGCTTTGGTAGCTACTTTCATTCCTATAAAGCCAGCAAGCGCACTGAAAAAACCACCGCAGACAAAAGCAATGGCAATACTCCAATGACTATTTGCACTGCTAAACCCCATTATCCCTAACAGAATTCCAGCTATAATAACGAAATAGGTTAATATTTTCCATTCTGCTTTTAAAAAAGCCATGGCGCCGTCAGCAATGTATGTGCTGATCTCTTTCATACGTTCATTGCCTGCATCCTGTTTACTTACCCAGGCAAATTTTACAAACGTGTAAAGCAATCCAACAATTCCCATGGCCGGTACTACATAAATGAGATTATCCATATTAATTTAACTTAATTTTTTGGGGTGCAAAAATAGGGTAAAATAAAGAAAAACATGGTGCTGAATAAAAATAAGATTTAAGAAATTTGTCCTTTTACTGATACTATTTCAATGACTATAATAAATAAGGTAAAAAACAGTTTATATAATTGAATAATAAGTATTTTTAAATTTTTCTGCAATAGATACAAAACTGCGTTCGGGAGACAGATGAAAGATTCTAGAACTTTATTTTTTATGATTCTTGCATTGGCACTTGTTACAGTTTCCTTTGTTTTAATTTCTATATGGGGCTATCGTTATTATTTTCAGAATAAAAATGGCGGCCCCGCATCCCAAATAATCAAAGAGCCGGTCGTATCAAAAAAAACCCAACAAGATTCGCTGAAAAATCTTAAAGATTCCAACATTCTTAATATCAGTTTGCAAAAAACAAACATAGATACTGTTTCTGATTCGGCAGATAAAACACTCGAATTAAAAATATTGGAATACAACCAGCTGAAAGAAGAGATAGCTGAAATTTTAAAAAATAAAGCGGCTTTGAAAAACAGGATGGAGGAAATGAAAAAAATCGGAGAAATTCAGAAAAATATCGATTCGCTGAAAGAACGAAAAGAGGCCATAATAAAAGAAAATGAGAGGATGGATGAGTTGCTGAATCAAAAGCAACGAAAGCAAGTTGTAAATAAAATCGAAATTGAAAAAAGTTCGAAGAGTCCGCCTGCATCTGACTTGCCTTTATTGGTATCTCATCTGAAGTTTGAAGCAATAAAAGTAACTGAAGATTACAATGCACCCACAATAATTGCCTTGCAGGCTTCTAAATTTGAAGGGTCATTTGAAATAAATATCAATTCAAAAAAAGATATTTCCTCTGATATTTTTGTAAAAATCGTACAACCCAACGGCAGGCCCGTTTTAAACGCTTCAAGTGGGTTTGTCGTATTAGAGGCCGGTCAGGAAAGACGCTCCTATACCAAACTCTTGCATTTTGACAAAACCAAAGACGATCATCAACGGTTATCCTTTTCTATTAAACCAAAAGAATTTTTTAAAGGAAAGTACACTATGCAGATCTATCATGATGGAGTCATGATTGGAAGAACTACGCGCGGGTTAAACTAGCTCCCGACGCTGATAGTAAACCGATAAATAAAGCATATTTCTGTTTTCGCGGCATTAGGCACCTGATCTTGTTCAACTGAACCTAACATGAAGTTTTCCTTTCGACGATAATTTACCGAACCTCCTTGACTAACCTTACGTCCGTCAGCAAATCTACATGGGGATCTACAATTATTTTCTCCGGTTCGTTATCCAGTAAAACAACTTTTTTAGTGATTTTATCTTTTATCTGAAATGTTTTGATAATAGTTTGATTATCGTTTACAAAACCAATCTGCAAAGGAAAATGAAAAAGTGAACCTTGTGTTTGTTCAATATTGAGCGACACCGATTTTTGTGATTTATCATATTTCCAAGCAATATTCAGCATTGGCTGCCCCGGCAAATAAAGCCATTGTTTAAAAAAAGTTTGCAGGTTTTGATGTGATACTTTTTCAAATACTTTTTCAAGGTCACTTGTATTTGCATTGCTGCCATAATAGGTTTTATAATAAGTGCGAATTCCATCCCAAAACAGACTGTCGCCTAATTTTCTTCTTAACATGTGTAGTACCCAGGCGCCTTTTTGATAACTGTTGACATTTAACAGATTCATTAAATGTTTACTTTCTGTAGTATCCACCACGGGCGTTTTATGATTCTTGCTGAAGGCAACAACCTCCTCTCTTTGCTGACGCAAAAGAGCTTTTAATGAATCAACTCCATATCTACTTTCTAAATAAATATCCGTCATATAAGTAGCAAAGCCTTCACTGAGCCAAAGGTGCGGCCAGTCCTTTTCGGTAACATTATCTCCAAACCATTGATGTGCTATCTCATGGGCCATCAGGCTTTCTATATCTTTTGTATTCACTGAGTTTTCAAAATAAAAAATGCAGCCAGCGTTTTCCATTCCGCCAAACATAGTTTTTGATTGCACATTGGCGAGCTTCTCAAACGCATAGGTTCCGATATGAGAAATGTACCATTGTAAAATATTCTTCGCAATCCTATAATGTGCGAAGCCACTGTCTCTATTCTGCGGATACACCCAACTTGACACAGGGATACAGTCTATATCCGCTACATTATTTACTGCAAAATCCGTAACGCCGATCACCATTACCTTTGTGGGAATTGGCGCATCTTCTTGCCAATGCGTTAGTTTTAAATGATTGGGAAGATTGGTCTGTTCAATTTCCCTTCCATTGGAAACTACCTGGTAATGATCCGGTGCAGTAACAATAAAGTCAACGGTTGCTTTATCCGAAAGATGGTCGTTACATGGTATCCAGTTGTGCGCCCTGTTTGGCCAGTTATCTCCAAAAAAAGAACGACTACCATACTTGGTCTTGCTGATAATCAGTCCATCAGCAGGAACCCCTTCATAACTTATATTATAAACGCTTTCCGTATTTTTTTGTCCTGAATCATTAATTATGAGATGTTGTGAATCCTGGGAGAACGAAATTTCCCGATCATTTCTCCTCACAGAGGATACTGTCATTCCGGTGCCATCGCTATTCTTACTGGTCAAATCGAAGATTACTTTGTTTTCATCGCTCGTAAAATTTGTGGTGATTATTGCATTGCCTTTGATAATATTATTGCTATCATTGAGCAAGATGCTAAAACTGTAATGCTTTACATCAAGTCCATTTTGTGGTATTTGAGCATAAAGAAATATTCCACTGAAGAAAAACTTTATCACGAAGAGAATTTTTTTCATAATTTTTCAAAAAATATAGCGTAAGGTTATTGTAAAAATAGCGCAAATCTTCGCGCCTATTAAAGGTGTTTGGGAAAGAATAAGAAGATCTCGTGAATAAGTAAATATAGATTTCTTAAGCAAATTAAAGATCATCCAAACTAACTAACAAATAACAATTATTCTTTGGAGTAGCTTTTAAGAAACCAGGAAATAGAAATGTCATTTATTTGTTTGTTTACTACATTGGCAATATCCATGAATTCCCAATCGTTATTACTCCAAAACTTTCTAATTCCTTATTCTGACTGAATTATAAAATAAACGTATCCGTCCGTCCAACCACATCTTGTCCACAAATATAATAGCCAATAGTTTTGCATGATAAAAAAAATAACATGCGCAACAATCCGGAATTACGCCGCCAAATGTTTGAGATGATCGAACACTGGCAACAAAGCGGCC
>DATCFI010000065.1:0-26073 GCA_036509585.1 Hanamia sp.
AGGCCGCTTTGTTGCCAGTGTTCGATCATCTCAAACATTTGGCGGCGTAATTCCGGATTGTTGCGCATGTTATTTTTTTTATCATGCAAAACTATTGGCTATTATATTTGTGGACAAGATGTGGTTGGACGGACGGATACGGTGTGCCGTAAATTGGGTTACCAGCGTAATCTGTGGTTGTAGAAGTCATGCTAGGAAAAACAACGCCAGTATCTATAGCCGGAGAAAGGTATGTAAGTTGAAAATCAGTAGTTAGAGAATACGAGCCTGAGCCGTTGGTAAATAACGGATTGGCATTAATTGAGTTTGGTTCATTTGTTGAGTGATAGGTTGTCCAGGATACATCCGTGACACCATCCGTACTGTAAAATTTATTGTCATCCAATGCTTTGTATAAATTGTAATCAAGGGTTGTATAAGAAGGACCAGTGTTTAATATTTCTCGTGGTTTACCACCACCAAAAATTCCATTATTAACAATAAAACTGCCACCCGCTTTTCTGTAATATATATTACTTCTTACCGAAGGTGTGGTTACAGTACTCCCTTTGAAAGTATCTCCTACTGCATATCCATTATCCCAATTGACACTATTATAATATGAATTACCCGTGCCGTTGCTGACATCTCCCAGTCCTTGATTGAAGTTGTGATGAGCGATGCAATAATAACACTTTACATTTGTCACAGAATCATGAGGCAAAAATCCACCACCATCAGTTACGACATTAACTGTTCCATTATAAGAGGCCTCATCATACCAGTATGCTATATTGTTAACTGATACTCTAGCAAGAAATCCAATATTTCCATTGTTGTCGGCGGTACAATTATTATAAGTTATATTATATGATGTATCTTGTGCAACAAATCCACTAGTATTATTGTTGTTCGCAGTGTCACGATTGTATGTAATATCGTGAGTTGCCCCACTTGCTTGAAAAGCACCATACGCTGTACTACCCGTCATACTACTATCATTTACAGTGATATTTGACGAATCAGTAAAACTAAAACCCGATCCATTTGACCCTACAACATTACTAACAGCTCCTGTAGTAACACCACTTAAAGTTACCGCAGGTGTTGAAGGAATATTAGTTATTGAAATGTTTGAGCCAGTGGTTACTGCAATCGCACTCGTTGATGTAGCGTTGCTAATAGTTCCGGTGGTAATATTACTTAAGGTTATTCCTGCCGTTGAAGGAATATTAGTTATTGAAATGTTTGAGCCAGTGTTTACTGCAATCGCACCTGTCAGTGTAGAATTAGTTATTGACGCAGTTGCTGCATTAAGTATGTATATATTAGTAGCAATTAAATTTGATATAGTTACATTACTATTGCTAGAACCTGAAAGAAATAAACAAAATAGTGAACCCGCTCTACAGTTTGTTAACGTAACATGATCAAAAACAATATCACTCAAAACAACATTAGACCACATATTATATCCATATCCTCCCATATCACTAGTGATATATTTAAATTGTATATTAGAACCCGTCTTAATAATTATCCCTATATTAGTTGAAGCGGAACTGCCAGTATAATTAGCGGTCAGACCTTGAATTATTATGTTTGATTTACTGTTAGTGTCTATTAAATATCCAGAGGTAATGGCAATTACTGGGGTTTCACTCGGCACATTCGCATAAGTAACCTCACTACCAACACCAGAACCACCTGAAGGAATAATTAAAACACTAGAATAATTTCCACCCTGCGAGCTAAAAAGAACTTGGTCGCCCGCAGAAAAAGTAGCTGCATTTACTTGCGCCATATTAAGAGCAGTGCTTGCTGCATTTGGACTTGTGGCATTTATCTTACTAGCCGCAAGTACAGTACCGTCAGCACGTACATAATACGTTGCCGCACTAGCTTTATTAGTAAAAACAAAAGACCCAATTAAGATTAAGCTAAATACAAAAAACAACCCAAAAATATTTTTAGGTAACTGTGTGAGGTCTTGCCTCACACAGGGCTGCCCTTTTTTATTTATGTCTAATTTTTCAATCATAAAACTTTTTAATAATCGAAACTTATTTAATAAAATATTTAATGTCTTTATCATAAATCTTCGCAAAAATTTGAAGTTCGACAACATCAACTCTTTGCTGTCCGGATTCTATAATTTGATATGTAAGATTGAGGCTTTTTTAATTTTTTACCAGCCTCTACTTGAATTAACCAGATTCTAAGCGAGAAGAAACGAGTTTTTCAAGCAATCTTTTATTTTTTTGCGAATACTATCTTGACATATATTATATCATAATAAAACCTATTGTGGAATATATCATTTTGGTAAATTATGTATTTGTATAAATATTGAAGTGATTCCCTACACTCCAAAAGATTTACTTCTTTTTATCCCTGGGTCAAAAAAGAAAAATTCAAAAGTTTTCATGAAACAATTGGTATTACTCTTTCCGGAATTAGAACCGTACTATGAAAAGGAACTGAGGAATAAGAATAAGTATTATTTTAAAATGTTTGAAGCGGTAGGTGTAGCGACACTCTATCTTCGAAAAATTGGGAGATGGCGAAGTTAAAATAAAGGCAACGGATCATCACCCTTGCTTTTTGCATTTTACCCTCTCTTACGGTATAGCATATACGCAGATATACTAAATGTGAAGAATTTTCTTTCACAATTAAAAACTTAGAATTATGGATTCACAAAACACTTCATCCACAAAGTTGGATGTTTACGAAATGGTTACTACCCGCGTTATTGAACTTCTGGAAGCCGGTACCGTTCCATGGCAAAAGCCTTGGACAGATGCTGGTGTTCCTATGAATCTCATCAGCAAGCGGCCTTACCGGGGAATTAATCTCTGGCTACTTCTTTCACTAAATTATGAACGCAATTTGTTCCTCACCTGGGATCAATTGAAAAAGATTGGCGGCTCAGTCAATCAGGGAGAACATGGACACATTGTTATCTTCTGGAAAAATGTAAAGAAGCAACCGGAAGAATTGGGTAAAGATGGGCACCCAAAGACTGTTCCTATGCTTCGATATTATAAAGTGTTCAACATTGCACAATGCAGAGATTTGTCAAAAGATATGATCGAACCATTGGTTACACAAGAGCATGATACTTTACTTGAATGCGAAGGTATTATTCATTCTATGCCTGACTGCCCGGTGATTAAGCATATGGAGCAAAGGGCTTTCTATCATATTGGAGAAGATTATATCAATATGCCAAAGAAGAAAAGCTTTAAAAGCATTGAAGCATACTATTCCACCCTTTTTCATGAACTGGTACATAGTACCGGTGCAGAAAAACGTTTGGGTAGAAAATCAATTACTGAAATGAATGAGTTTGGTAGTGAGCCGTACAGCATTGAAGAATTGATTGCCGAATTAGGGGCTGCCTACTTATGTTCCTTTACCGGTATTCTTGACAAAGGGATACAAAACTCTGCGGCCTATATTAATGGCTGGCTTAATAAATTGAGGAATGATAAACGATTTATAGTACAAGCCAGTGGTCAGGCACAAAGGGGAGTTGATTGTATTTTGAATCTGCCATTAGTAAAAGATGAACGGTTGGAAGTAGCTGAAGAAGTTGGAAGTTAATAAAATAAAGCTTGTTAGAATAAATCTAGCAGGCTTTTTTATTGTAAATCTTAAATCGTATTAATTCATTAAGGATTATTTTAAAATTCGATTACGGCATTTAATGCTTCGTCAGCATCTTTGTGAATAAAATTAGCTTGATATCCTATTGTAGTTGTAATGGATGAATGTCTATAAAGTTTTTGCAGCATTTGAATCGGTATTTTCTCTCCTGAAATATTTCCAAAAGTATGCCGGGCAATATGCATTGTAAGTTTTTTATCAGTTTTTATTTCCTTAGCAATTTCTTGTAACTTCTCATTGATTTTTTTTACTTTCTGATTAATACGTTGTTGAACAGCATATAGATTATTTATATCATGTACTGATTCCAAATCTGGGAATATGAGATCGTGTATCGGATTATCTCTTTTATATTGATTAAGTATTTTTAATGCTTTCTCAGGTACTTTCAATGAACCTCCTTTGTCATTTTTGCCCATTGAATAATACATTCGGTCATCCTGGAAATCCGACCACTTTACACGTAATACATCAGAAACTCTCATTCCTGCGAAATAGAAAGAGAACAACCATACATTGCGGGCATGATTGATAAGAGAGCCAGACGGAAGTTCTAAATCTTCAATGGCCTTTACTTCCTTTTCGACTAAGCCCATCTTTATAGAATCAGGAAATTTAATAACAATTTTACCCTTGCCAAAAGGGTAGTACTTACGGTCAACAATACTTGAAGATAAAGCTTGGTTAAAGATCGTACGAATAACAACAAGATGATTCACGACAGTTCTGTCTGATATACTTCTGGTGCCCTTTAAATAGGCTTTAAATCGCTTTAGGAGCGAAGGATTGATCTCAGTGAAGGTAATATCGCCACCATCCAAAAATTCACGAAAACGTTCTATTCTTGGCTTATCAGCGGAGTGTCTGTTAAACTTGCCGTGTTTCTTTAAGTTATCCAAATAGATATCTGCTTGTTTGAAAAAAGTAGCATGTCTGGCAGATGTAATGCTCGATTTTATCGCTCTGGAAGAAACATCATTTTTTAATGTTTCAAGGTCAAGCAACTTATTATTTGCTTCCGCATATTTAGTACTAATGAGATTATTCAATCTAGCTGAATTCGGATGTGATTTTTTGACTCTTTGGTTGACTTCATCCCATTGTTTTATCGTGGCACTGTGCCCTATATAGGTATAAGAAGAAACACGGTCTTTTGTGATTCGTATGGCTATGGGAAACGGCTTATCTTCAGGAATTTTTTTATTTTCATCTGCTTTTTTTCGCAAGACAATTTTTAAGGCTGACATAGAAAGAGATTAAAAATTATTGATTGTTTCTTATGTAAAGATACATAACTGGTACAACATAGGTACAACAATTTGCGGTTTCCTCTAAATTGATTTGAAACGATATTTTCCTTAAATGCTTACTGGTAAAGGCTTTTAGAATACATGTCAAACCACATGAGACCATATAAAACAGGACTTAAAATCCTGTGATCAGCAATGGTCGTGTGGGTTCAACTCCCATCCCGGGTACAAAGCCTCAACAAGAATTTTGTTGAGGCTTTTTTATTTTCGGTAAGTTATTCCTTTCGACGGCCTCCTTCTAAAGATAAAGAAACATAATACCGATGTTACTATCCCGCAAATGTTTTTTGAAACAGTGAACAAACATAAAAAGATTTTCTATTTTTGTCACTTGTGCACCGCAAGGCAGCTTAGTTAACATGGTATAACACATCTTTCGTAAAGATGAATATTCAGTTCGATCCTGAAAGTTGCCTCTACTATTTTCTTGACGAGTTAGATTCGGATAAACAATTATCCGTAAGTATGTAACGAATTATTTATTAACGTGGAGGCCGCATTCTTTTTGTGAAGTTTCCCACCACCAGCGTCCGGCTCTTGGGTCTTCACCGGGTTCTATAGCTCGCGTGCATGGCAGGCAGCCAATGCTTACAAATCCTTTATCATGTAGCGGATTGTAAGGTACCGAATTAGTGTGAATGTAATCCATCACATCATCGTAACTCCAGTTTAGCAGAGGATTGTATTTAAATAAATTTTTCTCAGGCAGCCATTCTATTACTGGCAGATCTTGCCGGATAGACGTTTGCGAGGATCTTAATCCTGTTATCCAAACCGAAGTTCCGGTGAGTGCACGATTCAGAGGTATTACCTTTCTGATATGGCAGCATAGTTTTCTTTCTTCGACAGAATTATAAAACAGATTAATCCCTTTTTCATTGACCATTTCCTCTACCTCATTTGCTCCTGGAAAATAAATGTCAATTTTATTTTTGTAACGGGCTTCTGTTTTTTCTATCAACTCATAAGTTTCGTTAAACAACCTGCCGGTATCCAAAGTAAAAATGGAAATATCAATGGAGTGTCGTGAAATCATATCAGTCAATACCTGGTCTTCCTGCCCTAACGAGCTTGAAAATTTCACCTTACCACGAAAGGTGTCCGCCACTTTTCTTAAGCCATCTTCTACCGAAACATTCTTTAAAAATGCTTCTAATTCTTTTAAATCTTCCATACAGTATTTATAAAAAAAATAATCCTAAACTACCGGTAAGATAATTTAGGATTAACCGGGTAAAAACTTTTAAGACAATTCAGGCTGTGGAGTGTAGCGCAAATAGGAATTTACAACTTTTATTCCTTTGGGAAATTTCTTGTTAGCTTCTTCCAGGCTAAGAGCAGCGGGGATAATTACGTCTTCTTCATACGTCCAGTCAACAGGAGTAGAAACACTGTGTTTGGCAGTAAGCTGAAGAGAATCAATAACACGCAACACCTCTGTGAAATTTCTTCCGGTAGATGCAGGATAAGTGAGCATCAATTTTATTTTTTTATCTGGCCCGATAATAAATAAGGAACGTACTGTAGCAGTCGCTAATGCTTTAGGATGAATCATACCATAAAGATTGGAGACAATTCTTTCTTCATCAGCGATGATTGGAAACTCGACATTTACATTTTGGGTAGTATTGATATCATTTTTCCAGCCAATATGCTTGTCCAGAGGATCAACACTCACAGCAATGATCTTTACACCGCGTTTGTCAAATTCTTTTTGCAAAGCAGCAGTTCTGCCTAATTCAGTAGTGCATACGGGAGTGTAATCTGCTGGATGAGAAAAAATTACTCCCCAGTGATCACCTAAAAATTCGTAAAAATTGATTTTACCTTCTGTCGTTTCAGCAGTAAAATCAGGGGCTGTATCGCCTAATTGTAAACTCATGATTAAATTTTTATTGTAAATAATGATGCAAATATATGAATATCCTACAAAATTGGTAGGAATTAATTTAAATTTGTAAAATCTTTGTATTTTCAATTCTGTCCAGCAACATATATCTATAAAAATATGCTTTCAAAAAAGACACAATATGCTTTCAAGGCGCTTGAATATCTAGCTACCCAATATGGAAAAGGGCCAGTGAAAATTGCTGATATTTCCAAGAATCAAAAAATTCCTCTAAAATTTTTAGAAAATATTTTGGTTGAATTAAAAAATGCCGGAATGCTGGAAAGTAAGAAGGGGAAGGGCGGGGGCTATATTTTAAGAATAGCTCCGAAGAACATTAACCTGGCAAACGTAATAAGAATCATTAACGGGCCCATCGCACTGCTGCCGTGTGTAAGTTTGAATTTTTATGAAAAATGCATAGACTGTGATGAAGCCACTTGTGGCATGAGAAAAATGATGATCATAGCGCGAGACGCTACACTGAGGGTTTTGGAAAAGAAAACAATGGCGGATATGATAAACAATGAAGTTGATATATTAATGTGATGATAAACAAATGTGCTGATGTGCTAATTCGTCGATTAGCCAATGAGAAAAACCATTCTTCGGATACAGTAGACAAATAAATAGCCGAGTTTTTTAATTATCTCTTGCTAGCGGTTAAACAATACAACCACTTAACAATATAACAATTCAACACCCAAGCTACATTTTTCCTGAAGCTCTTACCACACTGCTTTTGCCAAACCTGGTTTTTACTTCGTCCAACGCTTTGTACAGTCCGTTCTTTCTTTCCGTATCGTGAAAGAGATTGGCTTGCAATGCTTCGTTGCTAAAATTACTAAGCCTTACGCCTAACAGCCGGACCGGTTTCCCTTTTTTGTATAGCTGGTGAAAGAGCGCTTTTGCAATTGGTATAATTTGGTCATCGGCTGATGTGTATGGAATACTTGACTGGCGTGATGTGGTTTCAAAATCGGGGTATCTCAATTTAATGGTAACGCACCCTGTAACCTTTTTTTCTTTGCGAAGGTCAAAACAAATTTTCTCTGTCATACGCACGATTTCACTCATCAAATATTCTACATCAGAAACGTTTTCATGAAAAGTATTTTCTTTGGAAATTGATTTGGATTCCCTGTATTGACTTATGGTGGAGGCGTGAGTGCCTTTTGCTCTATTCCACAGCTCATAACCCCATTTGCCCAGTAATTTTTCAAGATTTTCCGGTGTGGAATTATGGATATCGCGGATAAATTTAATTTTATGATAGGTAAGTATTTTGTTGGCCTGGTCACCAATGCCCGGGATTTTATTAACTTCAAGCGGTGCTAAAAATTCTTTTTCCTTTCCCGAAGGAACATATAGATATCCATTTGGTTTGGCTTCATTGGTCGCCATTTTCGCAACCATTTTGTTTTTGGCAATACCGAAAGAAATAGGCAGTCCTGTTTCGTTCGTGATTAAAGCCCTTAGTTCTATCGTCCATTTTAAAGGATCAAAAAACCGTTCCATTCCCTGCAGGTCAACATAAAATTCGTCTATTGATGCTTTTTCAAAAAGTGGCGCATTTGAAGCGATGATATCCGTTACCCATTTGGAATATTTAGTGTAGTCCGAATAAGTGCCTGAGACCACAATTGCCTGTGGGCACATACGCATGGCAGTTTTCATTGGCATGGCCGAATGAACGCCAAATTTCCTGGCTTCATAAGTGCAGGTGGTCACAATACCTCTTTCATTTTGACCGCCAACAATTACAGGCTTTCCTTTCAGAGAAGGATCCTTAAGAATCTCAACGGAAACAAAAAAAGAATCGAGATCAAAATGGGCAATTATGGGAGAGTACACAGGCATGTTGAAAATGTAAATTTACAAATTCAATTTCATCAGGCATCTTTATAAATTTCTAATAATCCATCCGGAATAGTTACATACAATTTCCTGTTTTTTTGATCAATTTTTTCCAGGGAATTTTCATGTACTGGAATGAGCGCCTCCTTGCCATCAAGCATTATGGCACATAATACCTGGTGGGGCTGCTCTATCACTTCCACTATTTCGCCCAGCGCTTTTTTATCCCTAATTATTGTATATCCAAGGAACGAAATAGGGGCTGCCGCCGCCGCGAATTTTTTAAAATCAGTTTCACTCAGCCAAACTTCTTTTTTGACCAGGAAACGGGCGGCTTCTTTAGTTTGAATGCCTTCAAGAGAAACGAATATTTCTTTTTCGTTTTTTATTTTTGTAGCCGAAATAAAATAAGGAAGAAATGACTCTTTTTTTTCTTCAATAAAGATCGTTTCCAGGCCTTTTAGTGAGGTTTTTTTGCCGAGGTGATGTTGAAGGACTAATACTCCATCCGTACCGAAAGTAGCCGCTAATTTGCCAATTTTAAAATATTGATTCATTAAGGCAAAAATAGTTAAATGATTTATTGGTTTATTAGTTAATTGGGGTTTTAGGTTGAACACTTTCGGGAATAAAGTCTTTATCTGAAAATATAGCTAAAAGTGAGATGCTTTCTCTATGGAATCTTAAATCAAATCAAATTGATAAAACGCACAAATCGTGCTTGAAAAGAAACTTGAGTTATATCCAAACTCTAGAATGATTTCTGCAAAAGTGAAATGATCAGGAAAGTATTTCTTAAGACTTTTATGTTTGGGAAATTCCATTTTTTGTCGCTAGTCTTTTTTTTCTTCCCGCACCCACTTTTGCGTTCGCGCATGCCCTTTACGTATGGGCATTTTCATCACGGTGCAACGTGGCCTATAATGTGTTCCCCATTTTTTTGCAACAATACATACGGCTTCGGCTTTCTGGTACAAACAACAACAAAAGTCAGTAAAACGACAAATATTCGAGATTTCTATTTAGCACAATCAGCAGGCGATAAGCACTAAAAAAGTGAATACCAATTAAGACATTCACTTCTAACAAAAAACTATTAAGTATGAAAATAGAGACCAAATTTATACACCCATATAGTCCCTCAGCAGGTTGGAGCCTGTAAACGTTTTTAATTTTTCCAGTGCTTTATCTTTTATTTGTCTTACGCGTTCCCTTGTAAGGCCATATCTTTCTCCTAATTCTTCGAGGCTTACTGGTTGATCTACGCCAATGCCGTAGAAAAAACAGATTACTTCTTTTTGGCGTGGAGTTAGCAAAGTGAGTGAGCGTTGAATTTCCAGGCGCAACCCGTCATCAAAGGTTATTTGTTTGTCGGCGCTTTCGGCGTTGACGTTTATCATCACGTCTATTAAAGTACTTTCTTCGCTATCGCCAAGGGGTGAATCCATACTTACATGTCTTGAAGACATGCTCATGGTGGCAGAAACTTCGTCAATATCTGCTTCGAGGTAATTGGCTATTTCTTCAACGGTGGGTGCGCGCTCATATTCCTGTTCCAAGTGAGAATACGCCCTGGCGATGCGGTTTGTTAATCCAACTTTATTTAAGGGCAATCTCACAATGCGCGACTGCTCGGCAAGGGCCTGCATGATACTTTGACGAATCCACCATACGCCATAGGAAATAAATTTAAATCCGCGCGTTTCATCAAACCGCTGAGCTGCTTTTATCAGTCCAAGATTGCCTTCATTGATAAGATCCGGCAAAGTAAGGCCCTGGTTTTGATACTGTTTTGCCACGGAAATTACAAAGCGAAGATTGGCTTTAGTAAGCCTGTCCAGCGCTTTTTGATCGCCTTGCCTGATTAGGCGGGCCAGCTTTACTTCTTCCTCTGGAGTTATTAATTCCACTTTCCCAATCTCCTGTAAATATTTTTCTAGACTCTCACTTTCACGGTTGGTAATCGATTTGGAAATCTTTAGTTGACGCATGCCCATAGCTGGTAAGTTAAAAGTGGTTTGTAGAGATTAATTAAAATTTTTTAAAATCTTTTCTGCCAATAGAAACGACCATTATATTCTATAAAGTATGTCGTTAAAAAATATATTTTATTTTTCATTAACAATAATTTGGTTTTTAGTATTAAAATCCTTCGTTTGGGAATAAATTATAAAAAAAATAAAATAAATATGTTCGGGTAGTTAATTTATTTTCTATTATTGCAGATAATGATTATTGTATAATGAATAAGATGAGTAAGAAAATAAAATATACTGTCGAATATCCTGTGAGATGTTCTCCTGGCATTTTGTATGGATTCCTTTCTACCTCTTCGGGATTGCAGGAATGGTTTGCTGATAAAGTGGAAGATGAGGATGGTATATTTAATTTTTCCTGGTCGGGGGGCGCAGCGGAGGAAGCTGAGATGCTGGAAAATGAAGAAAATAAGATGGTCCGTTTTCATTGGGTTGATTCTCCAAAAGACGAATTCTTTGAATTCAATATTGAAAGTTCGGAAGTGACCAATCAGACAATTCTTGTGATTCATGATTTTGCTGATAAAAAAGATGTTAAGGATCAAAGCCAACTTTGGGAAACACAGGTCAAAGAATTATTTCATCGTTTAGGTAGCTAAGGTTAATAAAGCGATCATCTCTTTGAAAGTCTTTTCTAAAAATTCGGGGGCCGATTCCCACTGCGTTAATGCTATCTTTTTCCCTACCTTAAAAAATGATTTTTCGTGTAGCTGTGTAATCTGTAGATCGGTCAGCTCATTTGCGTTTAAATAATTCAAAGCGGAAAAATGATGTTCCCATTCATTTTCGTTTATACAAACAAAAAAGTTATTTCCTTTTAAAAACAGAAGCCATTCGTCAAGATTCTTTTGACCAACAAAAAATCTGCCGGAAAGATGAAGTGAAATACTAAAATAATTTGCCCACCAAAACATAGTCCTGACAGCACAAACATTTTCTTTTCCAAAAATTGCGGGATAATCAAGAATAAGATACGGCAAGCCATTATAATTTTCACCTTTTGATATTTTAGCGCCTTGTCGTAACAGAAGTTCTTCCGGCACGTCTTTATTATTTTCTAACAAATTCTTATATCGCACCTGTAGCGCGCCCAATAGCCGGGAAACTTTTTCGATAATGATTTGTTTTGTGAAAATCCACTGAGTCTCATTCACAAGTTCTGTTTCAAATGTTGAAAGGTGTATTTTTGCTTCTTCGCTCATATTTTTAAATTTACAACAAAACAGATAAATTGATTCTGACGATTTTAGATGTTTAAAAAACTTGACAAATTAATATTAAAAGCTTTTGTGTGGCCTTTTGTAGCCACATTTTTTATCACATTGTTTGTATTTGTAATGCAGATACTATGGAAATATATTGACGACCTTGTAGGTAAGGGTCTGGATGTGATCACCTTGATAGAATTCCTGATTTACGCAAGCGCTACGTTGGTTACCCTGGCAATGCCTATTTCCATTTTGCTGTCTTCCATCATGACGTTCGGGAAATTGGGTGAAAATTTTGAGTTGGTGGCTATTAAATCATCAGGAATTTCTTTATTGCGATTTATGCGCCCCCTGTTTTTAATTACCTTATTACTGTCAGGAGTAGCATTTCTATTTGCCAATTATATAGCGCCGGTAGCTAATTTGAAATTTGCTACGATCTACCACGATATTTATGAAAAGAGTCCCGCATTTGATTTAAAGCCCGGCATTTTTTATGATGGATTCCGTGGATATTCGATCAAGGTAGATTCCAAAAATAAAGATAACCTCATCGGCGTGTTAATTTACGACCAGAGTAACAGCCTACAGGACAATACCACCATTTCCGAGAGCGGAAAAATGACCATGAGCGATGACAAAAAATATCTTGAATTCCAGTTAAAAAATGGGAATAGGTACCAGGAGAAAGGTGGCTACAATTCTAGTAAAAACGAATTTTATCAGTTGGGATTCAAAGAATACACGAAATTATTCGATCTGAGCCAACTGAACCTGCAAAAGTCATCCGATAGTCTTTTTATGAATAATATAAAGATGAAAAATATGCGGCAGATCAATGTAGATATTGCTATGCTGAAAAAAGAACCTGATTCCCTTTTCAAAAGGGACGAAAAGCAATTGGGCGTTTATGTTAAGTATTCAAACTATAAAGATAGTACGGCCACTAAACAGAAAATGAAGGTGGCACTTGAGCACGTACCCGAAAAAAAAATAACTTCTTTTGACGCGCTTATTCCTGATAGTTTAAAGGATGTGGTTTACTCACAGACGTTGACCGACGCAGCCAATGTGCGCAATCTTTTAGACATGGCCGGCAATGATTACAAAACTCAGCGCGATGACTATACGCAACATCTGATAGAGTGGCATAAGAAGTTGTCGCTTTCTATAGCCTGCCTGGTATTATTTTTCATTGGTGCACCACTCGGGTCAATAATCAGAAAAGGCGGCTTGGGCACTCCCTTGGTAATGGCATTGGTATTTTTCATGATTTTTTACCTTTTGGCTATTTTTGGAGAAAAGTTTACAAAAGATCATGTGCTCATTCCAATCGTAGGAATGTGGTTGCCGGTTATCGTTCTTACGCCTATTGGATTTTTTCTAACTTATAAGGCGATGCACGATTCGCAGCTCTTCAGTAAAGAATATTACTATCGAGTTTTCAGAAAATGGCGGCTGACAGCAAAGCGGCTTGCCGGCATTTTTGGGAAGAAGGAAAATATTTCGGCAAATAGCTGAAATATGAGTTTTAATTTATTGTTTGTTTGCTTGCGAAGCTTGTTCTCATTATCGTTACCTTATTAAATTGACTCAGCCTTTGCAATAGAGGTTTCCGTAAGATACAACTACTACAAAGGCTGATAAATTGAAAAGCAATCTGGCGCAAATTTAAGACATACTTCCATTTTAAACCAAAGTTTTCGGTTTAAAATTTACGAATTAGGTTATTTTTAAGAGATGGCTTAATCCTCTAAAAAGTTTTATATTCGCTTTCATCCCACGTCAAAATAATTGTATATGGAAACATGGAAACAATACCAGGAAAATAACAAAGAAAGATTTTTAAAAGAAATGATGTACCTGCTCCAGATCCCATCTGTAAGCGCTAAAAGCGAGCATAAACAGGATATGGTTGACTGCGCCCAGGCAGTCAAAAAAAGTCTTCTTGATGCAGGAGCTGATAAAGCGGAAGTGATGCAAACGAATGGCTTTCCTGTGGTATATGCTGAAAAAATAATAGATAAAAATAAGCCTACGGTACTGGTTTACGGACATTATGATGTGCAGCCGGCCGACCCCCTGGAACTGTGGCACAGCAAACCGTTTGAACCGGTGATAAAAGACGGGAAAGTGTATGCCCGCGGTTCTGCTGACGATAAAGGCCAGTTCTTTATGCATGTAAAAGCGTTGGAAACAATGGTGAAAACAAATACCATGAGTACCAATATTAAATTTTTAATTGAGGGTGAAGAAGAGATTGGTTCGCCCAATCTTGGAAAATTTGTAGAAGAACATAAAGAACTTTTAAAGGCGGACGTTATTTTAATTAGCGATAGCTCAATGCTTAGTTTGGAAACTCCTTCATTGGATGTCGGCGTTCGTGGGCTGTCCTATATTGAAGTAGAAGTGACAGGGCCTGCACGGGACTTGCATAGTGGAACTTACGGAGGCGCTGTTGCCAATCCTATTACCATTCTGGCAAAAATGATCGCAAGCTGCCACGATGAAAATAACCACATCACTATTCCGGGTTTTTACGATGATGTTTTGGAAGTTCCTGTAAAAGAAAGGGAGCTGATGAATCAGGCGCCGTTTGACGAAAATGAATATGAAAATGAAACAGGTTCCAAAGAATTATGGGGCGAAAAAGGATTTACTACCATCGAAAGAACCGGCATCAGGCCTACGCTTGAGATAAATGGAATCTGGGGCGGTTACGAGGGGGAAGGAGCTAAAACAGTCTTGCCATCAAAAGCTACTGCAAAAATTTCAGCCAGGTTAGTACCCAATCAAAGCTCAGCAAAAATGACCAAGATATTACTTGATTATTTCACATCCATAGCGCCATCGTCAGTTACCGTAAAAGCATTTGAGCATCATGGCGGTGAACCTTATCTTACACCTATAGGCAGTAAAGGATACAAAGCTGCGAAAAAAGCAATCGAAACTACATTTGGGAAAACGCCTGTACCGGTGCGAGGCGGTGGCAGTATTCCTATTTGCACCATTCTTGAAAAAGAATTGGGTGTAAAAATAATTTTTATGGGCTTTGGGCTTGATAGTGATAACCTTCATTCGCCGAACGAAAAATACGGAATTGAAAATTTTAATAAAGGCATAGAAACGATACCTTATTTCCATAGGTATTTCTCGGAAAATAACGGATAAGAATAAGCAATTTTTTTTAAAATTGAATTTTCCTTTAATCACATTTATCTTGTCGCGCAAACGCTCTCAAGTACGGTACGAAATAAAATAGAAATCTTTAGAAAAAGTTTGTTTACTGTTCAGCCGAAACGCGTTAGCTCTTCTCTTTTAATTTTAAAAAACAAAAAAATAGATTTGCTAAAAATTTCCTTTTGATTTTAAAATCTTCTTTTTTTGTTTCATTACTATCTGTCATTCTTTTATGTTCCTGTCATAAGAGAGAAAAATCGATTTCATTTTATTATTGGAAAACTTCGTTTCATTTAACCCCGCAGGAAATAAATACAATTAGAAATAATAAAGTAACTACACTTTATGTACGTTATTTTGATATCGATATGGCGCCCGAAGATGCCACGCCAAAGCCTGTGGCACCTGTCACTTTTGATACCACGCGACTTTTTTTCCAGGTAACACCTGTTGTTTATATTAAGAACCGGGGTTTCGTAAAGCTTGACAGCACAGATATTCCAATGCTTTGCGACAACGTTTTTAAAATGGTAACCGCGATCAATAAATCAATTCATAAGAGTCCGGTAGAAGTACAATTTGATTGCGACTGGACAGTAACTACAAAAGATAAATATTTCCTTTTTCTTCGCCGTTACAAGGCACTTTCAAAGACGATAATATCAACGACTATTCGATTGCACCAAATTAAATATCCTGACATTACAGGAATTCCGCCGGTGGATTCAGGTGTGCTAATGTACTACAATATGGGAAAGATTGGCACAGACGAAACCTCTTCCATTTATGAAAGATCAATTGCCGATAAATACAATTCTTTTATCAAATCTTATCCGCTAAAATTAAAAGCGGCGTTGCCTATTTTCGCATGGGGTCAACTGATAAGTGGAGACAAAGTTGTGAAGTTGCTGAACGGGATGAATTACAACGATTTTGTCAATGACTCCAATTTCATCTTAATATTTAAAAATCGTTTTGGAGTAAAGCACAGCAATTTTCACGGCGGCTATTATTTCAAACAAAACGACGAAGTAAAAATAGAGCAGGTACCCGAAGCCGATTTAATGGAAATGATTGACCAGTTAAACAGGGAATCTTCAGGCCACATTGATCAGCTTATTTTTTATGACCTCGACCAATCAAACCTCGACCTTTATGATAAAAATATTTTTAAAAAGATGGTGGATCGCCTTAATTAGTTGTGGCATCACTGCCGGCATTGCTTATGCATGTGGAGGCGGATGGGGCGACGAATATGCGGAATATGGTGTTTCTAATTTTGCACCGGAAGTATTTGTAGACAGTGCTTACAGCCCTTTCTTTTTTTCCTATAATTATTATTACAAAATCGGGTACGATGATAATCAGAATACACGTTTCAATGATGACAATGTAGCTGAATGGTCGCGCTACTTAGATCAAAAGATTACAGTTCCTCAATTGCATTATTTCCTGGAAAATGCTTCAGCAGGTGCGATAGACAGTGCTGTATTATTTTATAACATGAATGCCAAATCGCTTCCGGATAGCATGCGCTCTTTTGAGGTCTTTACATCTAAAAAGAATGAGAAAGTGACCAGCTTTCTGCGCTATCTATTGCTTGCAAAAATGTGCGAAAAGTTTTCCGTTAATGAAATTGCTGATAGATGGGATTATGATAATGTGAAAAAGAATGCGAAAAATTTTGATGCTACATCCATCAATAAAGACCTTAAAATTGGGTTTGATAAGTCAACAGATGTTTTCATGAAAGAAAGATATTGGTTTCAGCTGGTACGATCTGGTTTTTTTAATGACAGCCCCGAAGACGCAATAAATGTATTTGATCAATACGAAAATGACATGCCGCGAAATACGATTTATTATCGTACACTTTCTTATACAGCCGGCGCTTATTATAAATTGAAAAATTTCAGTAAAGCCAATTACTATTTCAGCCGCGTGTATGACGAGTGTGATGTACTGAAGCCCGGCGCACATTTCAGCTTTCAACCGCAGGAAGAAAGCGATTGGAAAGCCACGTTGGTCTTGTGTAAAAATGTAAATGAACAAGCTACGCTTTGGCAAATGCTGGGTGTTTACTATGGTGACCAAAAAGAAGCCATTGCGCAGATTTATAAGCTGGACCCTAAAAGCGACAAGTTGGATCTTTTGCTCTCGAGGGCTGTCAATTCGTACGAACAAAAGTTTAGGTATAATGCAAGCGATTATTCATATAACCCTGATGATACTTCTTCGAAAAATACAAATGTCTCTGTTAGAAATTTAATCACCCGAATAGCGGATGCAGGTAACACAGATCAGCCCTGGGTTTGGTACATGGCTGCTGGATATTTGAATACGCTGGATTCTCTTTATGCCAACGCCAATTCTTATTATGCACAGGCTGAAAGAAATATTCCTTCAAATGATTTGGACAAAGCCCAGCTAAAATTGCTGGAAATTTTAAATAAAATCGGAAGCGCCAAATACATTGACAGCAAATTGGAAACTGATATTTTAAGCGATATGAATTGGCTTAACGACCTTGATACAAACCCAGAACCAAATCTTCGCTATAACGATGCATTAGCATGGTTAAAGCAAACCGTTTCGTCAAAATATAAAACTCAGCATGAGTTGGTAAAAGCCGAATGTTTTTACACTAGTAATTTATTTTATGCCGACAAAAGCAACACAGAGAAGATGAAAGCATTTCTCAACAAGCCCTCCAAGACGCCTTTTGAAAAACTATGTCTGCAACTTTCGGCTATTAAACTTAGTGACATTTATGAATTCCAGGCCATTCAGCTTGCCTTCAACGACAGTACTGAAAGTGCCATAAAATTAATGCGCGAAAGCGATTCTGCTGCGAATGTAATTCTTCCGGCAAATCCCTTTAACGGAGGTATACAGGATTGCCACGACTACGACCAGGCTGCCCCGCAAAAAATAAAATATTCAAAACTTTCTTTTTTGCAAAAACTAAACGAATTGAAAACTAAGATTGCAGCGGGCAAAGATATTTATACCAACTCTATCTTGTTGGCAAATGCCTATTACAACATCTCGCACTACGGAAATGACCGCGCGTTTTATGAATGTACTATTTTGGGATCAGGACATTATAGTCCTTTTGCCATCGATAGCATTTATCGCGGTATGCTCACGAATATGAAACTTCCTGCAAAGTATTACCTACTTGCGCTGAAGGCTGCGAAGAATAACGAGCAAAAAGCCAAATGCCATTACATGCTTGCCAAGTGCGAACGTAACGAATGGTACAACAAGCATTTTTATAACAATAAAGACAATCAATGGACAGGAAATAGTATGATTCCAGTATCTGAATTGACGCAGTTCAAATTATTAAAGCAATATCCAAATACGCAGTTTTATAAAGAAGCATTAAAGGAATGCGGGTATTTTTAAAAATATGTCGCGAGGTATTGAAGAAGTAACAAAACCTCCCTACCGGCAAAGGCAGGCAAAAAACGGTTATTCTTATTTTGATTTTTTGGAATGGCAGTTGTCCTTGCTTAATCCTTGCTATTAAATTTCCTTTTCCTGAGCTACCGGTGTTTTGTCTTCAGGCTACATTTTTATCCTTTGCTCCCATAATTAACAGCCACAAACAAGTTCCTATTTCTCCAATGCTTGCAGGCAGACTTATGTAAGAGGAAGTCCCGATTTTTGAATAGCCAGCGATTAGTGAGTTTCCCAAGAAATTTAGGCCCGTTGAAAGTTTTCCCAGCGCAAACATTTTTTCATTCTGTTGTTGTATAGAAGTGAATTCCCGCACCTGGCTCAACATCATGTGAACCATTGCCTCAATTAATTCGAAATGTGTTCCAAGGCCTCATTAAGTTTTTCTTTTGAACATTTAAAGACCCATGATTTTTTTATCGCTTCGCAAAATTCAGGTGCAATGGTGGCTCTTGAATAAGGAAGGTCGCCGGTAAATTAACCGGGATCAATCATACGCAATTCTTTTTGATTGACCGCGCAAATTCTCATTTTACCATCCAATAAAACATAACATACATTCACGGGGTCACCTACATTAAATAAAACTTCATCCTTTTCTAATTCCATCGTTTCGCCCTGCTGTATTAGCCATTGCAGTTGCTCATCAGGAACATGCTGGAATTCCTGAACAATTTTCAGATCGTCAATAGTAAGTTCTTTCATAAAATGAAATAAAATTTTCAACAAGCTATGTATTGCGTGGAATACAAAAAATATTTTTGAATTGTGTCCTCAGCCGTTTGTAAACACAGTAAACAAACTTTTTGGAACGATTTGTATTTTTCTGACAGAAGTTAATTTCATCCAGAAGGTGACATCTATACTTTAATATATGCCGGGGGTGCCTTGCCGAATTGAAATCGACAATCGCTTTATCTAAAATTGAATTAACTATATCATGCTTTAAACCCATCGAGCCATTCAGGGCTGCTCATTTGTTTTTGAATACGGGAAATATCGCCTGAAGTAGTTACCAGCAAATCGTTATATCTATTGTCTACAAGATCTTTCTTAAAATTGTTTCCAGTCTGCACAATATATTCCGCCGTCTGCTGGCCGATCACTTTCATTAAATCAAATTTGGTTACATCCGCCATATCAATATTCCCCAACGTTTCTTCGGTCAGGTCATGCAACCATTTGCTTTGATATTTATGTTCATCCAGGCTATCAATATTTGGGATCTTATTGATTGCAGTTGGGTCAAGAGAAATCTGGAACCTTCTAAAATCAATCGTTTGAGCAACCATAGGCGAGCGAAATGCATTCACCTGCATGGCGCTCGCATCCTGGCCCGTATGAGTCATTAATCAGTTCAACCAAAAAACGACGTCAACCCCGTGCGGATTGAGCGTTTCTGTGGGTTTGATAAACTGCCGTGAAATACCGGTGCCAAAACTGAATAAAGTGATTTCAGAAAGTTGATAAGCAGATAAGTCTACTATCTTATCTGGCCGGCTATAAGATACAGCCTCCATGAAGGCCGCCAACGCAGGATTGTTATACGTGGTGGTGCCACCGTCTAAAAAGCGCTCGAGGGGATAAAAATACGTTGGAGCGCTCATGGTGGCTTCCATCACGGAACGAAGTAATACGTCTTTGTAGGTGCCATAGTAAGTTCCGTCATCCTGCTTAAAACACGAAAAAAAAGTTTCTTCAGAAGCCGAAATATCCTGGGCCGTAATCATAAAATCCAGGTCATTTAACCGGCAGGCATCTTCCAAAGAAATGTCATTTACAATCCCTTTTAATAAAGCCCGGTATTTCTCTTTAGTGAATGCGGGCGGATTTATAAACCTGTTTCCAAGACTCTTTTTATCGAATACCTGGGTGACTAAATTGATATACATGGTTTCTATATCAATTGCAGAATGGCCCGTTGTTATAAGTCCTGCAATAATGCCACCTGTAGAAGTGCCAGACACCATGTCAAATAATTCGTAGCAAGGAATACCAGCTATTTCCTCAAATTTTTTTAATAGCTGAATCGTGAGTATTCCGCGCATTCCCCCTCCGTCGAGACATAAAATAACACGCTTCTTTGGATCAATATCCAGGTTGTCAAATGCCTGCTTCCTGGAAGGAGTCATTTTATCTAAATTAGGTTTTGGCATGTTGCTTTTTATTTTTTTTAATAATTGAAATATAAAATAAGAGGCTCAAATCTGCACATAAAAACCTCGCGCGGCAAAAGGCTTTGAACTGCCGAATCATTAGATCAAGATCGTTTACTCAAAAGACCACTTTCTCATATATGCCCACAATTCCATCATTGATTAATCCCGGAGAATTTCACTTTTTACGGAACGCAAAAAGGTTTTTGCACGAAGGTTGAATTATTATTCTAAAAGATTTTTTCTTTGGGTTAAAAGAGGAAGTCTAAATCTAAAATAATTCTGTGGAAAAGAAATACCAAATAGAAAAATGACAGAAAGATGACAATTAGCTTTCCTGCAAATCATCAATTGTAGGAACGACTTGCTGAATTGAATTTCCACGTCAATTCTAATTCAATAATGGTTTATTTTTCGACTGCCTCCTCCTGTTGGTATTTCTTTTTGCAGATGAATATCGCCAATGCATACACGCTATCTGGACTTATTCAATTTTAATAAAAAAACTCTTCTAATTTCATAATTTTTGCTCAAAACCTTTTTACCACTAAGCGCGTCAGCAATTTTAGTTTTCAATACTCTCAGTAGATCAACAAATAAAATGGATTTCTATTTTTTGCCCTGCAAATTGATTATTGAAAATGCCTCACAGAAAAGTTGTTTCAGATTTTGTTGTCTCATAATATCCTTTAATAAATACGGTGATGTATCTTTTTAAGTACGTTTCATTCAGGAAAACGTTTGACCAATTATTAAACCGTTTGCATTGAATGCCTAAATAGAAATAGTAAATACAAACTCCCAAAGTTGGAACTAGTCTCATTTCTTCGACACTGATTTTCTGAATGGTTCCATAGCCTTTGTAAAAAGATGCCATCTTCTCAATCCTTGCCGATTCGTTTTTTTCAGTGTTATGCAATTGCAATATATAATAAGCAATATCGAGGCAGAGCCAGCCATTGCCGCAAAAGTCAAAGTCGAATAGTGCAATATCGCCGTTTTCCGAGATATTCAGATTATCAAACCAAATATCTAAATGGACTATTCCTTTTCGGATTGATGTGAAATCAGTCTTTGAAATTTCTGCTTCTAATATTGTTTTGGTTGTAATTAAAAATTGCATTTCCTCAAGCTCTGTTGAAAGGAATTGCTTTATATAGTTAATTGATTGATCCAATAAAACTTCACTTGTGTAAGAAATTCTATCCTGTTTCAAATCCCTTGTAAAACTGTGAATTTGGGCCATCAATTTACCAATATTAAAATGGATATCAGCGGTATAATTTTGGATTTTTTTTCCGTGGGCAAACGAAAATAAAACAGCAAACCTCTTTCCTTCCGGTGCTTCGATAGTTTGTATCAAATTTCCGTTCTTATCTTCAATTGGATAGGATACCGAAAGGCTATTTTTTTTTAACAAATTCAACAAATTGAGCTCTTCAACAATTTCGTCTTTAGTTCGCCAATCATAACTATAAACTCTGAAAACATAAGATTCATTATTGATATCCACCTGGTAAGTATGATTGATGCCTGTCTTTAAAAGATGGCAAATGGAATTATCCACCCGGAAATATTTTTCAGACACAAACAGGCCAATGTCTGCCGGTGAAATTGTAGAACTTATTACTGAAAAATCGCTCATTTGTCCTGTTGTTGAATTTAGTTGTCTCCTTTTGCTTATTTTCCTACTCTGTCAATTGGCCTGAAACGCAATGCACTCCAGGTATCATCAATTGAAATTGCAGTTACTGTGGTAATCTCATATCCTTCGCCAGTTTCCCTAATGGTGTCTCGGTTAATATCAGTTTTGATTTTTGAAGTTCCTTTTGGATAAGCAAACCATAAAACACTGTCGGGTTCAATGTTCTTCAAATCGTTTTTTAGAAAATTAAAATAGTCTTTGCCGTTGTTGATGAACACCAAAGTATTTTTGCTTTTTTCTTTTTTATCAAAGACAGTTTTGAAACCTATTTTCTTAAATTCGATTTCAAATTCTTTTGGTGAATTAATAATAACTCCGCTATCTTTAAACCGGAGTTTTTTGATGACGTCCTGCATTTTATTTAGTATTTCGTTTGATAAAAATAAATGTAAGAATAATAAAATTTTACTGATCTCAGAAAATTAAATTCAATAAAGGCAGTGAACCAACAATAGTTCCAGGTGTATGAATTCGGTCTTAATATTTTGATGATTTCTTAGGGACCATTAGATAATTTAAACAGATTTTTAATTCTAATAAATGATAAAAACATGAAAAGTATTTTCCTCTTTCTTATTGCAGCTGGTTTTTCATCACATGTTTTCAGTCAAACCACCGATTCTACTGCCATAGTTCAAGTACTGGAAAAAGAATCTACAACATGGCGATCAGGTGATACCACCGCTCACGCCGCCTGCTGGCAAATAGAACCGTACAGCACTATTATTGTAATGCCCCCACAAGGAAAAACTTTCTCAACCGCGGCAGACAAAATATTACATCCTGCTCCGGGAACAATGGGTAAAGGTGGCACCTTCGTGAATACTAACTATCACATGAGCATCCATGGGAATGGAGCTTTGGCCACTCATGATGAAACATCAACTTCTGTAGGCGGTTCTGTTACTCACACTTTCGAGGTGTGCATGTTAAAAAAAATAAGTGGACAATGGAAACTCACCGGACAAATCATTCAGGTACTTTAATTCATTTGATCTTCCAGTTTGCCGATAACGCAGCAAACAAACTTATAAGAGTGATTTTTGTTTTTCTTCCTGTTGTTGCGCGCGACAGTAAAAGAACAAATATTGCCTATTTGATTTCTCAAATCGCAATAGAGTAAAAAGTTCTCAAGTAGATTTACAAAACAATTCTTTTACCCGAGGCAGCAGACCGTTTCGCTGCGTCTAAAATTTCCATTACGATCATATTATATTCCAATGAAGACTCATCGTTTGTTCCGGATATTTCATGTTGAAGCACCGCGGTTAAATAAATGATGGGATCGTTTATCGGAGCCTCCAGGGGCTGCGCTTGTTTGGAACTTTTAATATTTTCATGCATACGACTAACAATGTTTGTATTGTCAAGCGCATGCAAATAACCTTTTTCACCAAACACTTCAAGGTCTTTAATCGAGAAGGGCCAGTTCCATGAAGCTTCTATAAGCCCTGTTGCCTTCGGATATTCTAAGATAATAGTGGCATCATCATCCACCTTAGGATATAAAGCCGGCTTATAGTGCCGGGTAACGGCAGTTACAGCAATCGGTTTGATTCCATGCATCAGCCATGTCATCAAATCAGCTCCGTAACATCCAAAATCATTGAGGGCACCGGCCCCGTTCAATACCGGATCAGTCAGCCATTTTAAAAAATCCGGACTGCAACCAATTTCTTTTGGTCCCTGATGGCCGTCATGCGCAACCATTTTTCTGATGGCTCCAATGCTATCCTTGCTGATGGTATTGTAAACATCTTTGTAAGAACCATACCATGTAGTTTCATAATTGGTCAATACTTTAATATGGTACTTGTTGGCTAATCTTTCAATGTCTTTTGCCTGCGCGAGGTTTGCTGCCAAAGGCTTTTCTACCATTACAGAAATTCCAAGCGGGGCGCAAATGTCAACAACCTTCAGATGGTCAAACGCTGCGTCATATCCCAGTACAGCATCAGGCTTTTTTTGCAGCAATAATTTTTTCAAATCTGTAGAAAATAATGAGTCGGGAACGTGATACAATTTTTTATACTTTTCCCACAATTGTTTATCAGGCTCAGCTATGCCTATTATGTTTACTAGACCTTTGTCGTACCTGGATAAAATGCCATTAATATGGTCATGATTCAAACCGGCGATTACTACTTTTATCTGTTGCTGCGCGAAAATATTTTTTGACAGACTAATTAATATCAGAACGAAGATGAGTTTTTGAAGACCGGCAAACAGATTGTTTATTTTTCGTTTATATATGAGTGTTATAAATTATTAGTTTCCTACAAAAGATAATTGAGACTAATAAATGTCATAATAATCTCTCAAACAATCCAAACTTTCTTTGCTTCCGGCGCAAATGCGGCAAATAGCCTTGCTGAATCTTGAATCAACTGTTTTAATTTTTAGATCTATGCAGTAAACAAACTTATAATGCAGATTTGTATTCACCTGTTTTAAAAGTATTATTTTTACAAAAAAGAATCAATGCAAAAGAAATTATTATTTTCTCTGTTCATACTCATATTTTCCGGATTTTGCCTTCAAACAAAAGCGCAAAAAACTCCCACGAAAAAAGAAAACCAGGAGTGGTTTAAAAAACAGGAATGGCTTGGCGGTTTGAAATTAAAGCCACATTCATCTGTAGATGTGCAGGAATTTGCGCGGCAATATCATGCTAATAAAAAGTACTGGGACGAAGCTTTTGCATTCCTGAAAAACCATGATCTTTCCAAACTCGCACCGGGAAAGTATCCCATTGATGGCGACAATGTTTATGCTTCCGTAACAGAAGATTCTACTAAAGATTACGATAAATCAAAATGGGAATCGCATCGGAAATATATTGACCTGCAATACGTCATCTCTGGCGAAGAGAAAATAGGTGTGACGCCTGTTGCGGATGTAAAAGTAACTGAGCCATACAACGCCGAAAAAGATGTAGCCCATTACAGCGGCCCCGGCAAACTGTATGAGGCGAAACCAGGAACATTTTTTATTTTCTTTCCCGGAACGGCACACACACCCAACATTACAACCGGTGGAAATAGAAGGGACCAGAAAATTGTGATCAAAATTAAGAGTATGTAATCGCGTGGGATTTCGGGATATTGAATGTCGCGGCGTCCTAATTCATATTGCCTGCTGCGCCGGTATAAAAAGCCTTTCCGCCAAAATCAACAATGCACGCGTAGGTGTTCACAAGCCCCACGGGAGTAAATGTCCACATTAATTTTCCTGTAGAAGCGTAGAAGGTTTTGAGCATATTATCTCCTCTGTCGGTAACCATCATTCCGTGAGCTGCTACCGGGCCTGGCTGCCATGCTTTTTGGTTACCGCCATTGTTATTATAAATCCATTTCTGAGCATGCGTCGATAGATCAAAAACATTAAAGAACTTTATTTTTATCTGGCCGGTCAATAAATTGAAGCCCATGTATTGGTTGCCTGTCTGCGTGAAACTATAAAACGTTTGTGGCAATAAGGAAGGTAGGATGTTGGTGGAGGGAACGCGCAGATATACTAATACGATGCCGGTATTAATTATCTCGTCTGTAACCTCAGTTACGGTAATCGGATAATAGCGCACATTTTTTCCGAATTCATTTATGGGGTCCTCCCAG
>DATCFI010000066.1:0-4021 GCA_036509585.1 Hanamia sp.
CTGTATCTCCCAGGCTTCCATAAGCCGTGCCGGTAATTATTGCTCCGGGCATATTCGTATTACCCTCATTTAAGCATTCCCTGGACGCGGCTAATCCCATCTTAATAATATGGCTCATTCGCCTTATTAATTTTGGATCAATAAATTCCCTATAATCAGGCTCGATAGCTCGTAAACGAGTTCCATTATATTCAATTACTTCTGTTAAGAAGTTTACCTGACTAAATGTTTTTTGCGGCGATATGCACGCGGATGAACGAATATATTGCTTCATATTATATCCTGGAAAAAATTAATGATGTACAATTTCCTCCAAAGCCAAAAGAATTCGACATGACATGTTTAATTGATTGATCCTTTAAAAAAAATTTTGCGGGTGCAAATGAAAATTCATGCATTTGGGTTTCAAAACGCAGATTTGGATAAATAATTCCATGCCTGATTGCCAAAACTGAAAATACCGCTTCAATACCTCCGCTGGCTCCCAAAGTATGACCTGTAAAAGATTTGGTAGAACTCATCGGCGGATAATCCGGATCGAATAATCGTTTTACTGCCATTCCTTCTGTGTTATCATTATTTGATGTACCTGTACCATGCAAATTAATATAATCAATGTTTATAGGTTTTAAACCGCTCTTTTCCAAAGCTCCCTTCATAGCAAGATATGAACCTGTGCCGTCCGCGGAAGAAGCAGTTTGGTGAAAGGCATCATTGCTATTATTATAACCACTCAGTTTACAGTATAGAGCTTTCTTCATTTTTTTTGCCACTTTTGCTGATACCATTACTACATAACCGGCACCTTCTCCCATGTTTAAACCCTGCCTGTTTTCATCAAAGGGTTTACAGTACTCTTTATCCAATATCATAAGCGTATTAAATCCATTCAATGTAAATTTTGTTAAAGCATCTGTTCCGCCTGCAATCACCACATCTAAGATGTCATTTTTAATTAACCTGGCACCGTAAAAGATAGCATTGGCAGATGATGAACAGGCGGTGCTAATTGTAGTCATAAAATCTTTGATCCCCAATTGATCTGCTATAGCTTCTGTTACACATCCACATTCATGATCAAATACGTTTCTTAATTTCCCCTTACTATTATTAGCAACAAAGTCCTTAAAGAAAAACTCGCTTTTATCCATACCACCTACTGTATTGGCAGAAATAAACCCTGTGCGTAAAGAAGAAAGATCAGCAATATCAGCATCCTTTAATGCTTGCTTCGCAGCTATCAAGCCCAAAAGTGTGGTTCGGCTTAATGCAGAAGAAATACAGGCCATTTTAGCAAGTTTATTATTACTCAATTTTACCTCCGCTACCGGGATATTATGACGATGCTTCGTATCTATGTAAGCAATATCAGCCATGCCTGCCAACCCTTTTTCAAAAGAGCAAAGGCATTCTGCAACATCATTACCTATAGCAGTAATAGTTCCTATGCCAGCTATAAAAACTTCAGGGTCCATTGTTAATTGATCTTTTTAATCTTCAAAAATTTTATTCATCTGTTCTTTAGTAAAAACGACCGCTTCCTTACGTTTTAATTTTTCAACCAAAAATAAAGCAGCTTTGTATTCATCCCCAAGTAATTCAATCCAACCACAAATACATGCCTGTAAAACATTATTGTCCAGAAGGCTGCTTACATAATTTTCTATAAAGCCTGCATTAAAACTATCAAATACAAAAAAAGCATTGTCACCTTTAAAATTATTCCGGATACATATTTCGCCGGATACAATATTAGGCAGCGTATAAACAAATAAAGATGATCTGGGAATATCATTTACACTTTCCATATATTTCTGATCAGTGTCCAGGCTTGAATTAGCATTGGAAAGGATCAATCCTATATCCTGAGCCCTGTAGTTATCTTTTTTAAAACTGTCTTTCAATAATATTTCAGAAGCAAGACATCCAAGTTTACACAGATTGTCCATTTTGTAAAACCTGGAATAATTGATAACAAAATAATCGTACACTAAAAGAAGAAAACGAGTTACGTCAGTATCGTTATTTACAAACAGCAGTTTCTCGTTTTTATAAACTGCATTTTTACTGATCAGGCAACTGGAAGTGATATATTTTTCTGCAATCAAGTCTTTAAATTTTTTGTCATTTTTTTATTGCTCTTATTTTAACAAGTAATTTTTTTCTAATCTCAATAACAATACAAAATGCTTTTTCTTCAACTACAGCAAACAAAGTAATTTAGGTTTTTAATATTTATTGTTTACTAAATACAACAGCTGCATTACAACCTCCAAATCCGGAAGCAATTTTCAAGCAATTTTTAAAATCTCCCGGCAGCAAATCAGTACAAATATTCAACGGAACAGGGATGCCAATTTCTTTAAAACCTAAAGTTGGGATGACCAGGTTTTCTTTTAGTGAATGTACAGATACTATTGATTCAATTAAACTTGCAGCTCCTAAAGTATGCCCGTAATAGCCTTTCAGACTATTTACAGGAACGGTTTGCAGGTCAGATAATGTTATAGCCTTACCTTCCATTTCATCATTATAAATCGTTGCAGTACCATGAGCAGATATAAAATCAATAGCCGATAAAGAAATATGCGCTTCATCAACGGCTTTTGTGATGGCTTGGCTAAGTTCTTCGCCTGTATGTGATGGCGCTGAAATATGATTGGCATCATTGCTCACCGCCCCACCTATTACTTTTATATCCTCTGCGCTACTTTGGTTTGAAGAAAGAATAATTGTGGCAGCTCCTTCGCCAAGATTTATACCTTTCCTGTTCGTGTCAAACGGTTTGCATGGTTCAGGGCTGATGGCCTGAAATGATTGAAAGCCTGATAAAACAAATTTTGAAATAACATCAGCACCGGCAATCACGGCGTTCTCATATTGACCAGATTGTATGAGCCGCTTACCGGTTATTATGGCCATTATTCCCGAAATACAGGCATTGGATACTACAATAGGTCGATTAATGAACCCAAAATATTCAGCAACTAATTTAGCTGAAGAAGGCAAGGATATACGTTTTTGTATTTCAGGGGTATTTCTTTCTGTTTCAAGCAGACTTATATTTCCTTTGGTTGAAGAAATGATAAGCACTGTTTTTTTATTGCCGACCTCTATTTTACAACGTTGCAGGGCATCCCGGATAGATGCAATAAGTAGCTGCTCAAACTTCGTATACTTATTAACGTTATCTTGTATAAAAACGCTTTTAAGATTAAAAAGGGAAGCATAAAAAGGCTGATCTGCCAACGAAATATCATTGTGCTCACGGATGCCTGAACAGCCATTTTTAAGTCGGGAAAAATTTTCATTCGTTGTTAAACCAATCGGTGATATAATATTATCTGAAACAATAAAAACATCCCTTAATATTTTACTTAAAATGATATTCATTTCACATTGCGCTATTACTTTATCATTACTTCTCACGGTTCCTGAAATTACTGTCATATTAAGCACCTGGTTCTCTATTTTTACTTCTGTAACTAATTCATCGTTAATTTTAGGTAGCTCAAATATCTCCAAATTTTTAACCATGCAAATATAGCCTACTGCAACCGGTATGTTTTGTATCATCGCCACATAACCGGCCTGTGCAGCCGCAGATTGGGCAATGTTTTCTATTAAACCTTCCTCACTGAATTCTCCTTTCACTACCAAAACATTTTGTTCATCTACCCTGAAAGAGGTCTTGGAACTGTTTTCATCACAACTCAGCAATTTATCTACCATTACAAATGGTGGCCTTTGGGGTATTAATAATAAAATATCTTTCGCGAGCATATTGGTTAATAAAACTTTTATAGAATGATATTTAGTTAAGCTGATCTACGTCAACTATATGTATATGCGTTTTCTTTACGAACTTATGAATACAAACCACCATTTATAGACAAAACCTGCGCTGTTATATAAGCAGCCTCAGGCGAGGCTAAAAAGGCCACAGCGTATGCTACTTCCTCAGTTGATCCAAACCTGTTGACAGGAATCATTTTTTTTAATTCCTTTTCATCAAGATCTT
>DATCFI010000067.1:0-5002 GCA_036509585.1 Hanamia sp.
CCCCGCCATAAAAATTCACATTATAATTCCCATTCACATTAATGGGTTGTGAAATGGTTTTCCCTGAATCAAGATTAATCATACTGTTAGTGGTAATTGCGTTTTGGGTAACACTTGCACTAATTGATTCATAAGAATCAAAATCATTTAAAAAATTATAGTCACTGTGATTAATATTAACCGACTGGCTGAAGGAAGGTTTTAAATCAGGATTTCCTATAACCTGGTTAAAATAGTCATTGTTGTTTCTTAACGGCTGTAATTGATTGATGGTTGGTTGGACGGTGCGCCCACTATAATTAAACCTAATGCTATGATTGGGTTTATAAGTATAAGTAACATTCGCGGTAGGATAGAAGTTAGAATAGTTTCTTATATAATCTTTGTCGTAAGTAACATCTTTCAAATCAAAATGGGTAAACCCAACACCCGAACCGATATTGGCCTTGATTTTCTTATTTGCAAAATTAATGGTAACCGCAGGGATATTTTGCAGAATATTTTGCTTGAAATTATTGGATAAAGAATCTATCAGGAAATCATATTTACCTGAAGCGTCAGAATATTGATAGGTTAACTGGTTATTGAAACCGTTGTCTAAAATAGCCTGGTACTTAACCTGGAGAGAAAGTTCTTTGCTTAATGGTTCCGTGTAAAGGACGGCTGCGGAGATGGAATGAGTTGCTTGTTCGTAATTCATTTTCTGGTTCAGGTTTTGACTGCTGGAAAGTGCTCCGTCAAAATACGCGGCATTGTCAGATTTTAAGAGTGTATTTCCGTCGTTAGCCTGAGTGTACCAGTTTCCTGAAAAAGAAATCGTGCGTCTATTCTTTTTAAATTTATGTTTAAAGATCACATTGGCAGAGAGCGCACTTTTATCACTTTCTGTTGTTAGCAGCCTATCACTTGTATTCTTAAGCGTTTCTTTATCGCCGGTGGTTTGTGATGAACTCAGATCACTGCTTTCTGTATGATAAAAGTTAGTACTGGCAGTTATTTTAAGCGAATTCGAAGAATCCAACTTCATATCCAAAATGCCCCTTATTTTAAAATTTTGCCTGTCCACATGACTCAGATCGTTTGAATTTTGATTCAACACCGAATCTTCAACTTGTGTTTGTGTAAAACTGATCTTACGATTAGAATAATCCTGGCTGTTAAATTTGGGAGAAAGATTCAGGTTGTATTTATCATTCCATTTATTGCTGTATTGCAAACCGGCGTTAAGATTAGTCATGTAACCGTTTTCAGGATCTACATAAGGCTCATTGTCAGAGTTCCCTACCCAACTAAGCGATAGGTCGCCGTTATCACCGATATCGACTGATATGTCATCGTCGCCGCCATATTTTTGCCTGTCATCCCAGCTAAGGTTATCCTGGCCAGTGTTTCCATTTAGCAAAAAAGCCGAAATCTTTCGCTTACCTTTAAAGGAACTAAACATTAAATTAGTGTTATAACGGTCGTCAATATTTTTTTGCGGGCCTCCAGCGAAATCTACTTTTCCAAAATAACCTGTCTTTTTACTGTCTTTCAATTTCAGATTAATTGCTTTTTGCGTCTTACCATCATCTATACCCGAAAATTCCGCTGCGTCACTTTTTTTGTCAAACACCTGTACCTCTTTCACCGCATCCGCACGTAAATTTTTTACTGCCATCCCGGGATCATCACCAAAAAATTCTTCACCATCTACCAGCACTTTCTGCACCGTCTCTCCCATTGCTTTTATGGTTCCGTCTTTACCTACCTGTATTCCGGGCATTTTTTTGAGCAGCTCTTCCACGTTGGCGTTTGCACTTACCTTGAAACTGTCGGCAGTATAAACGGTAGTATCTCCCTTAATACGCATTGGCGAGCCCGTTTTAATAATCACCGCCTGTAACAATTTGGCTTTAGAAATCAGAGCTGTCGATGGCAGTTTGGTGTCTTTTTCCAGTACAATGTCCGAGAGTATATCGGCATAGTTCGGCTGGGAAGTCATCAATATATATTTGCCTGGCGCTACATTTTTTAAAACATATTTGCCCGAAGTATCTGTGCGTGTAAACGAATAAAGAATAGAATCTTTTGGAGTTAGTAATGATACTACAGCGTTGTTAACCGGTTTATCTTCGTTGACGTCTCTTACTTCGCCGCTCACTTTAACCATTTGTGAAAACGACGAAAAAGACAAAAATATTCCGATGAAAAGAGTAAAAAATTTTTTCATTTAGTTTTTTAAAAGTGGTGATGAAGAAAAAATGATTTTATAAAAGTGGATGATTTTTCTATGACAAATTTTTTTATTAACTTAAATTTTAGTTAAAGAATAGATCTAAGATTCAAAAAAAAAGAAATTCCATAATTTTTTTTTAAAAATCTGTTTCCAATCCAAAGATGAAAATATGAACGGCTCAGTTTCGCGTCAGCTATTGAAGCATTATAATAAAGCACTCCCCGCTTAACTATATCATTTGGGTCAGGAATAAGAGAATGTCTATTTTAACCCAAGAGCGTACTATTGGAATGTGAAAGCAAGACATAAAAAAACGGCTACAAAATGATTGTAGCCGTTAGTTCTAAACCAACTATGCTTATGTTTCTCTTTTTGCGGTTTTAACTATTCAGGTGTATTGTCTAAGGTCAAAGGATATTCGAATGGTTCATTATATCCGGGATAAATACCTGTGATAGTAATGTTAGTCTGTGCACCTATTAAGTTCCTTAAATCATCAATATTTTTTACTTGCTTACCATTTAATTTTGTGATGATAAAACCATCGCGCATTCTGGTCTGGTCATTAAGGACGCCGTCATTTATTTTTTTAACTACCACGCCGCCGCTCAAACCTAAATCTTTTGCTTTCTTAGGATCCAGCGTTTCCAGTTGAGCGCCCAACTTATCCAACATTGTCGTAGGTTTTACAATATTGAAATTACCTTCACTATTTTTTAAAGTAACTTCTACTGTATTCTCAGAACCATTTCTGCTATAGGTTACTTTTACTTTGTCTCCTGGTTTAAATTTGCTTAATTGTTCCTGCAACTCTGATCCGGATTGTACAGGTATGCCGTCAATTTTCCTGATTATATCACCCACCTTTATACCGGCTAGTTTAGCACCACCGTTGTTTACCAGGTCAGTAATATAAATACCGTCAGCGCTTTCAGGAACATTATTCGCTTTTTTCTGGTCGCTACTCAATAATGAGGCATCCATAAACATAGCACCTAAAAATCCTCTTTGTACGCTACCATATTTAATCAGATCATTCACTACTTTTTTTACGATATCTACAGGTATCGCATAAGAGTAGCCGCTATAGTAGCCGGTTTCGGAAGCTATTGCGGAATTGATTCCAATCAATTGCCCACCAGTATTGATGAGTGCGCCTCCGCTATTACCTGGGTTTACTGCAGCATCTGTTTGCAGAAAAGATTCCACAGCCATCGAACTACCGCCTGTTTTATCACGGTTGAGTCCAAGCCTCCGGGATTTCGCGCTGATAATGCCAGCCGTAACAGTTGCTTCGAGGTTCAACGGATAGCCTACAGCCAAAACCCACTGACCAATTTTGGTATCAGATGAATTACCATATAAAAGGAAAGGCAAATTTGTCGCGTCAATTTTCAGTACTGCCAGATCGTAGGAAGGATCAGCCGCAACTACTTTAGCGGTGTACGTTTTATAATTACTCATCGTGACAGTTACTTTATCAGCTCCCGCTACCACATGATTGTTCGTAACGATATATCCATCGTCGCTTATAATAACACCTGAACCAGAGGCCTGCTGAGGCAGCATTCTTTGGCGGCCGCCTCCAAATAGCTGATTAAACAGATCATCCCCGAACATATCTGAAAACGGATTTTTTTGTTGGGGTAAATTATTATTTACCATTTTAGCATCGGTAGTTGTTTTGATATGAACAACAGTCGGTATCGCCGCGGCGGCAGCCTGGGTAAAATCTACCCGACCTCCGCCACCAGGATTGTTTCCACTATCAAGGTACCCAGCTAATTTATAATTTGACGGGACATTAGATGCTTGAAAATTTGGATTGTTGCTGTTGTGATTGTATTTATTGTATCCAAACAAAACAGCCAGTGTGGTTAGAATACTAATCAACACGGTAAAGAAAATGTTTCTGGTTTTCATTTATGTAAATTTTTATTGTAATAAATTCTTTTTGTTTTTCAAACGACTTTCAATAAGACAAGCCACAAATTCTGTGCCCGGGCATAAAAGTAAACGATGACCTATAACTTCAATTACCGCTTATTTACCTTTAACAATAAATTAAAAAAGCCTCAATAAGTATTTATGGTAATTTTTAAAAAAATCCATTTAAACAATTCGACGACCTTTAAGCGAAGTAATATAAGTTTGATTTCAGAGATTTCGCTTTAACAGGCAACGCATTTTCCTACACGGCTTTCAATTTCGCAATGGTGTCAGCAGGGTCAGATGAGCTAAATACAGCGCTGCCGGTTACCAATACATCGGCTCCGGCTCTTATAATTTCCGCCGCATTCTTTAAAGAAATGCCACCGTCTACTTCTATTCTTGCAGACGATCCCGAGTTATTTATCAACGTTCTTAGTTCTTTTATTTTTTGAATAGATTGTGGAATAAAAGATTGGCCACCGAAACCGGGATTGACACTCATTACCAGCGCCAGGTCAATATCTTTAATAATGTCCTGCAACATGAATACAGGTGTAGCCGGGTTAACCGCAACGCCTGCCTTCATTCCCAACGATTTTATCTGCTGGATATTTCTATGTAAATGCTGGCATGACTCGAGGTGTACAGTCAGGCCATCAACACCGGCATCTCTGAATTCGTCCACATATTTCCCCGGTTCGAGTATCATCAGGTGAACATCGAAAAATTTATTGCTCGTCTTCCTAATTTGCTTTATAATGGACATTCCAAAACTAATATTTGGAACAAATCTGCCATCCATTACATCCAGGTGAAACCAATCTGCTTTGCTCTCATCAAGCATTTTGCAAT
>DATCFI010000068.1:0-12275 GCA_036509585.1 Hanamia sp.
TTCATGCTCTCTCACAAAAGCTATGAGAATGAAAACCCCGCTGAGACACTTGGTTCTTTAATGATGGAGGTTTGATGGAAAATAAAAAAGAAAAAAAAAGTGAATGTTGTAACTTTTGGAAAGTTTTATAGCACCAGTTTCCCAGCGGGGTTTTCCGGTTTACAACCATCGAATTAAAAAAGAACCTCTCCGGAAACCCCGATGCCTGCAGATATCCTGAATTGGCTTTCTCTTATTTCGAAGTCCCTTCGCACATTGGGGTTTCATGCTCTCTCACAAAAGCTATGAGAATGAAAACCCCGCTGAGACACTTGGTTCTTTAATGATGGAGGTTTGATGGAAAATAAAAAAGAAAAAAACAGTGAATCATTTAGCTGAAAAACTCACCAATTTATCCCTTGCGGAGTAATAATCTTAGAAAACAAAAATCTTACTTGTTTGTTTGTTAACTGGCGTCCACAATACCTTTGAACTAAAAAACTATAAATCTTACAATCTTTAAAATATCCCCCTTTGTAAAATATAAGTAATTTTTAAGATTTTTTTTTGTTTATTTAACAAATACTTTACCTTGTGTAATAATTACACAATTTTTTTTTAATCAATAATTTAATAAAATAGCTTTTTATGAGAAAAAAAATTCTATTTAGCGGAGTCTTTCTCCTCTTCTGTTTTTTCCAGACTATGGCTCAGCAGCGAACTGTAACCGGAAAGGTTACCTCTCCTGAGGGCAATCCTTTAGCAGATGCATCTGTACTTGTCGCCGGGCATAGGACCGGGGTAACAACCGCAGCCGACGGTACATTTTCAATAGGTGTGCCTGCCAATGCTAAGGCGCTTCAGATTAGTTTTGTGGGTTATACAGACCAGAGAGTGGATATTAGCTCCGCATCAAATGTTGATGTAATACTTCAACATGCTACACAAGCTTTGGCTGATGTAGTAATTTCTACGGGTTATAGCACTACCCGCCAGAAAGACCTGACCGGTGCGGTTTCTCAAATTTCAGCAAAGAATTTTACCACAGGTAACTTATCTAATCCCGCACAGCTTTTTGGAGGCAAAGTTCCTGGCGTAGTAGTTAATGTGCCTGGCGGTGATCCAAATGGCGCCATTTCTATTCGTTTAAGAGGACAGGCTTCTTTATCAGGCGGCCAGACTCCACTAATAGTACTTGACGGAGTTCCTTTGGATGATCCAAACACACTCGCAGATATTCCTCCGAGCGATATTGCTTCTATTGATGTATTAAAAGATGCTTCTGCTGCTGCTATTTATGGTTCCCGTGCTGCAAATGGTGTGATAGTGGTAAATACTAAAAAAGGTCAGGCAGGCAAAACAACAGTAGAATATGATGGGTCTGTGAGCGTTGATAAAGTTGCAAAATTATATGATATGGCCGATGCTTCAGAGTGGAAAGCAGGATATACAAAATTACTTTCCTCACAGGGAGCCAGCGAGGGTAAAATAGACTCTTCTATAGCTAACTACGATCATGGTGCAAATACAGACTGGCAAAAAGCTATATTGCGGACCGGTATCTCTACTAGTCACAGTATATCTATGTCTGGCGGCGGCAACGGTTTTAGCTATCGTGGTACTGCCAACTATCTTGATCAGCAGGGAGTAATTATTAATTCAGGCAGAAATCAAATAGGACTACGTTTCGATGCCCAGCAAAAGGCATTAAATGATAAACTGACCATGCAGGTCGGAATTCTTAATACTACTACTAAAAGAAAGTTAACTGATTATAATGTATTTTACGAGGCCTACAGCACTCCACCAACTTACCCCGTAAAAAATGCGGATGGTTCTTATTTTTCTTACGTTGATTTCGCTCTTCAAAATCCGGTAGAGCAACAAAATGAAGAAACTGAAAATGCAACAGAAAATCTTACGATTCTAAATGCCGTAGTTGACTATGAACTAATTCATGGCTTAAAGGTAGGCGTGAGAGGTTCCCTTTCAAAATTTAATGATCAATTCGAATATTTCACCCCCGTATTTCCCGTGGTAAACAACTCTAATGTAGGAGCAATCGCGTCTTCAAATGATGATTCAAAAAAAGGGGATATCCATATCAACTATGATAACAGTTGGGGAAAGAGTACTGTTTCTGCAGTTGCTGTTTATGAATATAATGATTTTGCTTATAATGGTGGAGGAGCGGTTTCTACCAATATGCTTTTGGATGACCTCGGCGCATGGAGTTTAGAATCAGCTCCACAGGCTTACCAACATTCATACAGTGAAAGAAATGAATATCAAATAATCTCCTATGTAGGCAGATTGGCATACAATTGGGACAGGAAATATTACCTGACCGCCAGTATCCGTGCTGATGGTTCTTCCAAATTTGGATCAGCTAATGCTTTTGGTTATTTCCCTTCTGTATCCGTAGCATGGAGATTGAGCAATGAAACATTTTTGAGAAATGTTGGATGGTTGAATGAATTAAAAATAAATGCAGGTTTTGGTAAAACCGGTAACCAGGATGCTATTAATCCTTATTCAAAGCTTCAATTGTACGGACCTGGTTCTGCTTATTATAATGCTGCTTCAGGATTATGGTTGACATCTTATGGACCTACCCAAAATGCAAATCCAAATCTTCAATGGGAACAAAGATTGGGAAGAAACATTGGGTTTAATTTTGCAGTGCTGAACAACCGGTTAACAGGAGCTTTCAATTATTTTAGTGATAAAAGCACCAAGTTATTATATGATTACACGATTCCGTTCCCAAGCCCCGGAGCAGTTGTAAACACATTGCTGGCCAATGTGGGAACCATGACGAATAAGGGTGCTGAGTTTAATTTGAATTACGAAGTAGTCCGCACAAAAGATTTTACATGGACTGCAGGCGGACAAATAAGTAATGTAATTACAAAAATCACCAGTTTGGCGGGTAGTTTTAGTAATGGAGTCTCTACTTATGAACTTTCCACTGACCAGATTCCGATAGGAAGTGCACAAGGCAGGGGATTAAGTGCTGCACCTATTACTTATAACAAAGTGGGATATACACCCAGTGTTTTTTGGATGCCCCACTATGTAGGACTAAACAGCGCCGGCCAGGAATTGTATGATTCCGCAAAAGGCGGTACTACTACCAATGTATTGCATGGCACGAATTATTATACGAATCCTCAACCAAAATTCTCTTATGGATTTACTTCGAATTTTACGTATAAACAATTTGGATTGAGCTTCTTCCTGAATGGGCAGGCAGGTGGAAAGGTATTTGATAATACAAGGATGGTGTTAGACAATATTAACAGGTTTGGAGGAAATAATGGAACTAAAGAAGCATTAACTAATGGAATTACCAATTCCCCCCAGGCATCAGATCATTGGCTGGAAAATGACTCTTATGTCCGTATGTCAAATCTGAATTTATCCTATACTTTAAGACCCGTAAGCTTATTTCAAAGCATCAGGTTTTATGTAGCTGCCAATAATCTTTTTGTAATTACCAATTACCGTGGATTAGACCCTGAAATTAATGTGGCTTCCAGGCCCGGAAATGTACTTTTTGATGCTTTAGGATCAGCAAGTGTAGGCAATAATTTTTCTCAGAATGGTTCAGCAGGGCCTTATATTGATGCAGCTTACTCCGGAGAGGGTTATTATCCTAAGACACATTCTTATACTTTAGGAGTAAGTGTTACTTTTAAATAAATTGATTCATTATTATCATTATAAAAAAATATGTATATGAAAATAAATAACTTAAACAAATGTTTGCTTGCCGGGGGCCTTGGACTTTTAGTAATAAGTTCCTGTACCAAACTGCAAACAAATATATATAGTGTAGTGCCCAGCGCTTCCTATTGGCAAACCCCCGCACAGGTTGCGGCTGGTGTTGCCCCCGCATATTCTACTTTGAACGGCGTTCAGACATTAGGTGGCGATATTGCCAATATGATAGAAGGGGTAACGGATGAAATGATAGTACCTACCAGGGGTAATGACTGGGGAGATGCAGGCCACTGGAATGCGCTCTGGTACCATTCTTATGAACCTACCAATTCTAACTGGAATAATGGTTGGAACGATGTATTTGGTGGAATAAGCAAATGTAATTTGATCATTAAGTCAGTTGAAGGATTAAAGCCGGCGCCTCCTTCATTGACTTCAATTATCGCACAGGTAAAAACCATCAGGGCCTATTATTATTACCTGGCCATGAGTGTTTTTGGCAATGTCCCCATTGTTGTAGATACTACTACAAGTAGTACTCCCCCTACTGCATCCAGGGCAGATGTTTATAATTTTATTGTGTCTGACTTAAATGCAAGTCTTCCCAATTTAACTTCTGAGGTAGATGCAAATACTTATGGACAGGTTACTAAATATTTTGCACACGCATTACTCGCAAGGCTTTATCTGAATGCGCAGGTTTTTACCGGAATACCAGGACCTTCGTATCAGGCAGGATCAACTCCAAACTGGCAGGGCGCCATCAATGAATGCGATTCAGTATTAGCAGGGCCTTATTCTTTGATGAGTGATTATTTTGACAACTTTATGCCTTCTAACGGGCCGAGTAGTACTGAAAATATTTATGCATATCCTTGTGATCATACTAATAATAAATCAAACGATTGGGAAAACGCGATTTTGCATTACCAGAGTTACCAGGCTTTTGGAATGGCAAGCGGAGCCAATCTTTGGAACGGCTTCTGTAGCCAGGCGGATTTCTATGATACTTTTGATACCACTTCTACCTATGTTCAAAGTGGAGACAATGTATTAAGGAATTATAAGGATCAGCGCTCAGGGCAATGGTTAATTGGCCAGCAATATATTGGCACCTATAATTATCCTCCGTCACAAAAGGTAGTAGTTTCTGGGCCTGCCTCTGATAGGGTTATAGATGCCGGTACATCAGCGCCTTTGGCTTTCAATCCTAATTTCACATTGTTTTCTGATGCAAGTGCTGCCGGGCGTGTAGCAGGTGTGAGAAATATCAAATATTTCCCCTCGCCTTCATCAGGTCAAAACGGTTCAGATATGGATAATGATTTTGTAATATTCCGTTTGGCTGAAATTTATTTTATTAAGGCTGAGGCTGAGTTGAGATCAGGAACCAATACAGCGGATGCTTTAAATTTAATTAATGCTATTAGAGACAGAGCTTACGGTGATGACAACCATGAAATAACAGCTGCACAATTGACACTTCCTTTTCTACTTCAGGAAAAAGGAAGGGAAATGGCTTACGAAGGTGTGAGAAGAGATGATCTGATCCGGTACGAAGTTTTAGGCAATGGCCCATACTTTACTACAGCCAGGACAGTAGGTGGTAAAGCCGCCGATCCTGACCAGCACTGGATGGTGTTTCCAATACCCACAAATCAATTAACCGCAAACGCAAATTTGAAACAAAATCTCGGCTATTAATTTTTCTATAAATTATTATTAATTCTTCAAAGAAGTAGCGAACTTTAGCTGCTTCTTTTTTATTTTAGATAGCGTATCATTCTATGAAGTACAAATTAAGTCCCTTCCCTTTCTTTCTTGACTGTGGGCGGTGGGGACACCGCCCACGGCGCGCTGCCCCGGTTGGTGTCTCCACCAACCGGCGCCAATTTGGAATGCATCCATTAAGTCCTTTCCCTTTTTTTGGGTTCCTGGTATTTGTCTTTGCAGGTTGCAAATTTTCCGGTGAAAAGGAATTTAATAATAAAAATGCGCTTTTTCAATTAATGCCTTCTTCCGAAACAGGAATTACTTTCGATAACAAAGTGGAAGATTCTAAATTATTCAATGTATTTAAGTACCGTAATTTTTATAATGGCGGCGGAGTGGCAATAGGCGATGTGAATAATGACGGTAAACCGGATATTTTCTTTACTTCAAACGAGGGTAGCAATAAACTCTATATAAATAAGGGAAACTGGAAGTTTGAGGATGTAACTCAAAAGGCAGGATTAACTGGTAGTCATAGATGGCACACAGGCGTTACCATGGTTGACATTAATGGTGATGGATGGCTGGATATTTACATTTGCAATAGCGGGGATGTCAAAGGCGAAAGCCGCGCAAATGAATTATACATCAACCAAAAAGATGGCACTTTCAAAGAAGAGGCGGAAAAATATGGATTAGCTGACTCGGGATATTCTACACAAGCCGTATTTTTTGATTATGACCATGATGGCGATCTGGATTGCTTTATCCTGAATAATAGTTACCGTCCCATTGAGAGTTTTGGAAATAACCGCGATCTGCGTAATATCCGAAATTATGCCGGCGGCGATCGCCTTTACAGAAACGATAATGGGCATTTTACCGATGTGAGCGCCCAGGCAGGTATTTATGGTAGTGAAATAGGTTTTGGTCTCGGAGTAACTGTAGGCGACCTAAATAACGATGGCTGGGATGATATATATGTATCAAACGATTTTTTTGAAAAGGATTATCTCTACATTAATCAACATGACGGTACTTTCAAAGAAGTGAGTGATGATGCTTTAGGCCACATGAGCTATTCTTCTATGGGTTCGGATATGGTAGATTTTAATAATGATGGCTGGCTTGATATATTCACTACCGACATGCTTCCTGAAAGTGACAGAAGATTAAAGACAACCACAAAATTTGATAGTTACAATGTGCAAAATGCCAGGTTGAAAAATGATTTTCACCATCAGTTTGCAAGTAATTGCCTCCAGTTGAATAATGGTGACGGCACGTTTAGTGAGATAGCGGATATGGCGGGTGTAGAGGCTACCGACTGGAGTTGGGGGGCTTTGAGTTTTGATTTTAACAATGATGGCTGGAAAGATCTTTTTGTAAGTAATGGCATTAGTAAAGACCTTACTGACCAGGATTTTCTAGATTATTTTAGCAGTGACGAAGCTATGAGGCAGGTTAAAAGTGGCGGGTTTAATTTTAAATCTTTTCTTGCTAAAATGTCTTCGACGCCACTCTCCAATTACGGTTTCATCAATCAAAAAAATCTCACTTTTAAAAATGAATCTCTTGAATTAGGATTAGCGACGCCAGGCTTTAGCAACGGTGCAGCTTATGGCGATCTTGACGGTGATGGTGACCTTGACCTCGTGGTGAACAATGAAAATATGGAGGCTTTTGTATATAGAAATATGGCTTCTGAAAGATTGCATAATTCTTATTTGAAAATAAACCTGAAGGGGAATGCTCCTAATACCCTTGGATATGGCGCCAGGGTAACTATTTATTCAAATGACATAAAACAAATATTGGAGCAAATGCCCAGTCGTGGCTTTGAAAGCTCGGTAGAGCCTGTGCTCAACTTTGGTTTGGGGAAAGCCAAAAAAATAGACAGCCTGATAGTCTTATGGCCCAATTTAAAAACACAGGAAATTTACAATATAAGAGTTGATACCACACTCACACTTGTGCAAAAAAATGCAACCGGTATTTTTAAACCAGCTATTCCTTCGCCTCAATTATATAAAAATATCACCTCTTCTGTAATTTCCGGAAATATTGAGCATAAAGAAAATGATTTCATAGATTTTAATGTAGAGCCATTGATCCCTAAAATGCTTTCTACAGAAGGCCCTAAATTAGCTGTAGGAGATGTGAACGGAGATGGGCTTCAGGACTTCTTTGTGGGAGGAGCTACCGGCGATACAGATAAGCTGTTCATTCAGCAGCCTGATGGGAATTTTAAGGAACGTCCCCAATTTGCTTTTATGCAGGATAAAGATTATGAAAGTATAGGCGCTGAATTTTTTGATGCAGACAACGACGGCGATTTGGATTTAGTAGTTGCTTCAGGAGGCAATCAATATCAATTAGGATCTGTTTATTTAGCGCCCAGGCTATATATTAATGATGGCAAAGGTAATTTCACACGTTCATTTAATGGTTGGCCTACACTAAGTATCAATGCCTCCTGCGTTCGCGTGGGAGATTATGACGGGGATGGGCTTAAAGACATATTTATTGGAGCTCGGAGTGTTCCCGGCTCTTATGGAATTATTCCCGAAAGTAAATTATTGCATAATTTGGGACATGGAAAATTTGTTGATGTTACCAATTCAGTTGCTCCTATTCTTTCCAAACTTGGAATGGTAACAGATGCTCAATGGGTGGATGCAGATGGAGACGGGAAGCAGGAATTGATCGTTGTAGGTGATTGGATGCCTGTGACCATTTTAAAATATGAAAATGGTAAATTTGTAAAGACGGGGGAAGTAGCGGGTTCTTCCGGCTGGTGGAATTGCCTGACTGTTGCGGATGTTAACGGTGATGGTTATCCGGATCTGATAGCAGGAAACAATGGATTAAATTCAAAAATAAGGGCGGATAGCACGCATCCTGCAAGGCTGTTCATTGATGATTTTGATAATAACGGGCGCACTGATTGTATTGCTGCCTATTATAAAACTGATGGCAAGTCCTATCCCTTCAACCTGCGCGACGATTTAATAGCTCAGCTTCCATATATGAAAAAGAGATTTCCTAAATATAGTGATTACGCGGGTAAAACGATTGATGAGGTTTTTACAAAAGAAGAATTGGATCATGCACAGAAACTGGTAGTTCAGCAAACGCAAAGTTGTGTGTTTTATAATGACGGGAAAGGGAATTTTAAAATGGAACCTTTACCGATGATGGCTCAAATATCTCCTGTATTCGGTATCTTGGTAACTGACTTAAATAACGATGGTATAAAAGATATTTTTCTTGGTGGCAATTTTTACGGATTGAAACCTGAAGTAGGTAGGTTTGATGCGAGTTATGGCATTACATTGCTGGGTAATAAAAAGCATGGCTTTGACTATATGAAACCTAAGAAAAGCGGGTTATTTATAAAAGGAGAAGTACGGGATGTAAAAGAAATATCTACCCCAAAAGGCAATTACATTTTAATGGCAAGGAATAATGATTCGCTGCAGATATTTAAAGAGAATAAGATTAATAAACCGTTGAAATAAAAAGTTGAAGCGTGAATTAGAAGCTGTTGAGTTATACTTCGCAAGGGGTAAATTAGTGAGTTTTTCATGTTAAATGATTCATGATTTTGGCCATTGTAAAGTATCAATTGCCACTAACTTTAGTTAGTGGAATTGTGGTTGTAGTTCTCGGCTTTAGCCAAAGATTAAAAGGCTGTATTGTAAAGAATCAATAGATTTTGGCTAAAGCCTTTGGAGACATTTCATTATCCACGGGTCAATTAAACCTTGGCATTAGCTTATAACTCGCAAGGGAAAATTTAGGTAATTTTTCAAGCTAAATGATTCATGGTTTTTGCCTTCTTGCAGAGTATAGGTACAGGTTTAAAGATAATTTCACCCCTTCGGGGTTCTGATGCGGAATTGTATTTGAGCTATAATAATGTCATCCCTTTGGGATTAGAACCCTGAAAGGGTGATAGAATTATAGAAAAACAAAATCACAAAGTTCTAAAACCCTGAAAGGGTGATAGGATTTTATTACACTTCGCAAAAGGTAAATTAATGAGTTTTTCAAGTTAGATGATTCAGGTTTTATCCCTTGCGCAGTATAATTAAAATAAAACGATTGAGATCAAGGTTTATATATGATGTATGTGTGCATATAAAGGGTATTTCCTTCAAAATTTAAACACATGAAAAAAAGTGATTTGATAATGTTTGCATTTCTGCTTTGTAGTACTTTTTTTATAAGTTGTAAAAAAGAAGTAAGACCCATTTATCAAATCCCTGCTTCCGATTCTTCTCATATTTCAATTACAAATGCTTCGCCGTCCATATCCAACCTGCAACTCTATCTAAATAATAAACTTGTTTCATTGCCCGATTCACCGGTTTCTTTTGGAAAGACAGTTTTTGTTCCTTCTATTAGAAATGCTAATACTTATTTTCCGGATACAGTAATGTTCCCTTATATTAATATCAAATCAGGTTACCAGCAATTAGCTTTTGGGTCTTATGGAAATAGTAATATTCTTGGACAATTGAATAATAACTTTGAACCCAGCGCCAGTTATTCACTTTTTCTTACAGATACTGTTATTCACGGTAGTGTTACTTCTGTTTTGTTAAAAGATAATATAACAACCACTGATACGACGGTAAGCCAGATACGTTTTTTAAATCTTTCGCCCGATGCGCCTCCGCTTGATATTTGGGCCTATCCAAATGCAGGTTATGTCGGGTATAAAATTTTTTCCGGTTGCGCCTATTTGCCTGACGATTTCAGCTCATACGAGAATGCAGAATCATTTTCTATAATTGGTACCGGGACTTATTATTTTGAAGCAACCGTATCCAGGACTACTGATTTTGTACTTGGGGGATTTCTTATTATTTCCGGGCAAAGTGTAATTACAATGTATACAAGAGGATATTTTGCAGGCACCGGAGTCAATGCAATTGACGTAGGTGTAATTCAATATAAACAATGAAGATGAATGAACTTTTGGAAAGTTTCTTTGAGACTTCTGAACCAAATAAAACGCTATCCAACTTTCCAAAAGTTTTTTAAAATGAACTTTTGGAAAGTTATTACACTCTTCAATTTTATAAAACGCCTCCGATAAACTTTCCAAAAGTTCGGTGTCCCAGCGGGGTTTTCCGGTTTATAAACATCGAATTAAAAAGAACTTCACCGGAAACCCCGATGTTTGCAGAGATCCTGAATTGACTTTCTCCTATTTCGAAGTCCCTTCACGCATCGGGGTTTCATGCTCTCCCACAAAAGCTATAAGAATGAAAACCCCGCTGAGAAACTAAATCCCTGCAATAAACTTTCCAAAAGTTTTCTCTCTACTGTTACGCTGAACTTTTGGAAAGTTATTAAACTCTTCAATTTTATAAAATCCCTCCAATAAACTTTCCAAAAGTTTTTTCCAAAATGAGTGAATACAAATCCTCAATATTTGTTGCTCTGCTGTTACACTCAACTTTTGAAAGTTTTCGAGCTTTTTAATTCTAAGAAATTCTTCAATAAACTTTTCAAAAGTTTTCTCATTTCTCCCTGTCATAATACAGAGCCGCAGCGCCCAACACACCGGCATTTTCTAATTCGGATATTTCTATCCGCAAATTCGTAACTGCTTTTTGAAAGCCAAACGTTTTGATCTGCTCCCACATTGTTTTAGAAAAATAGGGAAAAGCATGACGCACTGATCCGCCAAGGATAATCATTTTCACATCCAACGCGTAGAGTATTGTCTTAAGTGCATTACCCAGATGCGCTCCCATCTCTTCATACATTTTTATCGCTTCTGTACTTCCTTCGTTGGCGCTTTTAAAAACTGCTTCTCCGTTAATATGATAAACGTTTTCGAAAAATTGCCCGCTGGCATAATATTCCACTGTTTTATCTAAGTAAGAGACCATGCCAAATTCGCCGGCCCCGCCGTTTCTTCCATCGTATAATTTTTTATTAATGATGAGTCCGCATCCCAGTCCGGTTCCAATGGTTAATCCAATCATGGAATTCATTCCTTTACCTTTCCCAAAATAATATTCACCGAGGGCAAAACAATTTGAATCATTATTGATATATACAGGAATATGATAACGGTCTTCCATCCATTTTTGTAAGGGCACTTTTTTCCACGAAGGAATATACACCACATCATAAACCATCTGCTCTTCAGTATTTACAAGCCCGGGCACTCCGATTCCAATTGCTTTAACTGAATTATTTATTAAAAGATCAGTTATTGAAAATAATTCTTCCAATACCTCATGTGAAGATCCTTTTGAATTAATTTTTTTAGAAACGATATTTGATAATTTGGAATTATTTACAAGTCCTCCACGAACATTAGTTCCGCCGAGATCAATTCCGATAATTGAATTGTTTTCCATTTTATTTTTTTTAATTTTTGGAAAGTTCAGCCTTGTTTGACTTTTGGAAAGTTTTTTTGAGACTTTGAAATAAATAAAATAGCTATGCAACTTTCCAAAAGTTTTTTCACAAAACAGGACTTTAAATTATTTATTGATTTACTATAAAACTTTCCAAAAGTTACTTCACTTTTTTTATTCAAACTTATTCAAAGATCACAAGTATCGTTTTTATTCGGGCATTGAATAAAACTTTTGGAAAGTCCGACTTTGTGTAACTTTTGAAAAGTTTTTTTAAGACTTTGAAATAGATAAAAGACTATCCAACTTTCCAAAAGTTTTTCACAAAACAGGATTTTTAATTATTTATTGATTTACTATAAAACTTTCCAAAAGTTACTTCACTTTTTTTATTCAAACTTATTCATAAATCAGAAGTATCGTTTTTATTCGGGCATTGAACAAAACTTTTGGAAAGTCCAATTTCGCATG
>DATCFI010000069.1:0-3505 GCA_036509585.1 Hanamia sp.
ACCGGGATAGCTTGTCCCGATAGCGGAGCGTATCGGGATGTTCTTTGACAATCTTTCGGTGCAACACAAGCAGGGGCCTATGCTTGAAGAGAACCACTACTACCCGTTTGGATTGGCAATGGCAGGCATTTGCGATAAAGCCCTCAAGCTCAATTATCCAGAAAATAAGTAGTGTCAGCAAGAAAACGCCTGATTTTTCTGTTCAGGTGTGATTTTTCACTGACCTGATATTCAGATTTTATAAATCGGTTGTAATCTTTTATAAAAAAATAAAATCTTATTATTATAAGTTATAATATAGCTGCACTTTTTCTTTATAATTCGCATATTCATACCTGTTATATATTTCTATAACTCCTTTTTTTACTTTTACGCGGCTACTTTCAGCCGTAGTTTTTCCCTTCTTTCTTCTTCGGCTCTTGCTTTTGCTTTAAGTTCATTGCCAAGTATGTGCAGGTTATAAGCCAAAACACTTAATCCTGCGTATCTTTTAAAGCCGTGCAATCCTTTATCCATACAACGATTGAGTCCATGATGTTCCAGCATATTGATATTGCTCTCTACTGCACTGTGCGCATTGCGAAGCTTTTTAAATTCAGGATTACTTTCACGTTCTCTATCTTCTTTGTTATGCCGGCCTTTTTTAGGAAGTACTACTTGCTCTATGTCGGCACCCTGAAGTGTGGCAAGGTTGTCTTTGCTCCAAAAGCCTTTATCAAAACTATGGCTCTTAATTTTTTCAGCCGCGTAGTACTTTTTAATTCGTTCACATAAATTGCTTACCTGCGAAGCATCTCTTTGCTTTTCTAACACCTTGTAATCCACAATAAATTGATATTGGTCAGAAGTGACAAGCAGCAGGTGTCCGAGTTCTACTTTTTTATTAAGCTTGCCTTTAGTGAGCCACTCGGTGTGTTCTTCAAATATTGAAAATATTTTTTCTTCCGCAGGAATCGTTTCTCCTTTTAGTAAACGGCGTTCTATCTGGTCTGCAAACTTTGTTATATAATTTTTATATTTCACCAGTAGTGCAATAATTACCATTATCAGTTCTTCTTTATCCTTCACTACCGGTGGATTTTTTATCACTTCTTCTATTTTTTCCACCAGCTTCTTTGCCTGGTGCAGGTATTGTTTTACGGATTGTTTTTTTTGATGGTCATCCTTGCCTTTAAATACTTTTTGCGAGGTAGCACGAAATTGGCTTTTAAATGTTTTTCGTATATTTTTTATTTTTCTCCAGCCTTTTAAATCAGCTATCTCCAGCAAATCTTCCACCATGTCCAAACATTTACGACCGCTATCCCACAACAAATTCAGATCAGTAGGGAAATGCACATTGGCTTCAACGGCATAGCTATCAGTTTTTAATTTCAATGCCTCATCTTTTTTTTTTTAACAAGTTTATGTCCTGCATCTACCACCAGCAGATTGATTTGCCAGAGTAAATCTTCATCAATCAAGCTTACATTATCTAATATAGTTTGATAATTGAATTCAACCTTTTCATCTTCCATAAAAGCAGTAGCATGAACACCCATCACCCTGCGGACAAGTTCATGATGGTTAGCCCAGGTTTCAAGTGTATCCCAATTGGTTCCACAGGCATGGCGAACTACAGCCAGCACAAGTATATGCCAAAGGTCCATCCCTTTCCTACCTGTCTTTTTTTTACCCTTGCATATCTTTTTTTCCAGTAACTCAAAAACTTTTTCATTCAATGCAGCGGTAACAAAAATATATTGCAAAGCCATTAATACCGGCGGTAATTCATCACGGCTCTTTAGAGGAAATTTTACATCCGAAATGGCTACGGTTCTTAAACTCATTTGTTGCTCAAATCTTTGGCGCATAACTAATGTTTTAGCTACCAATAATGAGCAAAAATTATACTGAAATGCAGTAGAATCAACACTTACCCACATGTGTTCATAACTAATTTAAGACTACAACTATTGCCAGCATTGAGACAGAGAGTTTTCTTACAGAAACTAAGTACCGGTATAATGGAGGTACCGAGCTGCAGAACAAGAAATTTATCGATGGCACAGGATTAGAACTGTATGATGCCAATGCCAGGATGTACGACCCGCAGATAGGAAGGTTTGGAGAGATAGATGCATTGGCTGGGGCAACAGCGGGTTCATCGCCTTATAATTTCGGGATGGATAACGCAGTGATGTTTAATGACCCTGGAGGGAAGAAGGCAGAGCCAAAGAGTGGATTTTCCACATATAGCCCAACGGAGCAAGCATATATCAATGGATTGGCAGACCCAATGGGGCATGGTAGCGGGAATGTAACTGATTTTATGGGAAGCGTTCCGAGTGACGGCGGGGAAGAAATAAACTTGTCTGGAGCAGAAGCACAAGTTTATTTTGCAGCACTCCAAAAAAATATTATAAGTGCTGATAACCAGGATAATGCAAATAATCCTTTCCCAATTGATAAACTCTTTAATACTTCCAATCTTTCAAGCGATCAATTAGCAACATTCACTGCGAATATTAATAACATATACTCTACCTCTTGCGGACAATTATTATTAAATCAACTTTTGAGTTGTGGGCAAATGATTAATGTTGAAAATGTTCCCACACCACAGAGTACAGAAACTGCGAACTATTCCTTTGACACTAACACTCTAAACATGAATACACTTTTATCTGATGATAATTGGTCATCAGAAACAATTCCTCAAGCTACCGCACACGAATTATACCACGCATTTCAAGATTTTAGCGGCCTCCCTGAAGGGCACGATAATGAGCCCGACGCATACATTTTTACGAGTTTATTCGATCGCCAATATGGCATGAGTGATCAATGGTATAATATGACTTTAGTAAAAGATCCAACTACTAGTTCTCAAACAAATTATCAAAATTCGTGGAATAATTTTTTTATCAATGGGTATTCTAACACAGATTATCAAGGTATTTATCAAAATTTTTGGGATGGTTCATCCGAACAGGGAATGTATAAAGATGCAAAAGGAAATGCTTTAACAGGGCCAATCAATCCCAATTCCAGAGGATATTTAATCTATCAATTTTTACAATAAAAATAAATATGAACTTTATGAAAAAATTTCATTTTACTTCGGCTATATTATTTACCTTAATTTTTATTAATACAAATTGCAAAGCCCAAAAAGATACTATTCGCCATGGCTTTATAGACATACTTCAAACCCCTTGCTTTGAAACAGAACATCCAAAAGTCATCAATTTGCCAGATACTTTCAACTTAAAAACACAAAATCTTTATGCGCTATTTTCTATTCACTGCTTATACGATTCAAATGGGGTCGTGTTAAAAATTAAGCCATTTAGTTTGTACATAAAAAATAAAGCAGATAATAAGTATCCTCTCCACTAACCCCTTGTTGTCTTACTAAAAATAGCGATGCACCTTTGCCGTTATGGAACACAAAAATATAACGCAGGCGCAGTTGATGCAATCTCATATTGAAGCCTGCAAAGAAAGTAGCCTAACGGTGCGA
>DATCFI010000070.1:0-2004 GCA_036509585.1 Hanamia sp.
TCTCCGATAGTTTATTTTTAATGTCAAGGTTGATTAATAAAAAGCACACTTCAATGAACGAACGCTTTTCTATTTCAAAAAGGTCGCATGGTCTTTTTTAATTTTTCAAAAAGAGCACCTTGTATCCTTATTTGACAGACAGATTTGGTTTTAGCCAAAAAGCGCTGCATGTAATAATTAACGGTAAGGTGCCTTGTAAAGAACTTTTTAAATCAACACTGACTTTTATTAATTTTGTTACTGCCGGATGAAGCGGAAGCAGGCTCTGCTGAGGAGCAACCTGCCAGGAATAATCCGGCCAGATACGCATCTCTTCAAATAGCTGTTGAGTTTTCAATGGCTATTTTTTACAGATGCATTTCTGTAAATGCCTTAAAAAACCTACACCCTTCTATCCTACTACACCTGTTACATATTCTTTTTTATTTTTCAAAACGTAATTTATTCTTGACAACAAATGCTTAGCTACCCGTATAATCGCTTTATTTTTTTCCATTCTTCGGCAATATGTTTTATACTTCATTAATAAAGCAGGATCTTTACGCACCACACTCCAACTGCTCTCCACCAACGCTGTACGCAGGTAATGATTGCTACGGTTAGTAATGCCTTTTGTTTTTTTTGTTTCACCGCTGTCACTGGTGTTGGGTACCAACCCGACGTAACTGCATAAATTATCAAAACTCTTAAACCGGGTTACATCCTGCAATTCAAACAGCATCACCGCCGCGTTAATTTCCCCGATACCCGGAATACTTCTCAAAAGGGTTATTTCCTTTTGGTATCCGGATTGCTTGCACAACTTGCGGATGGCGCGGGTCGCTTCGAGCAATAATGCCCTGGTTTGTTGATAATCTTTGATAAACAAACCCAAGGTGATTTTTAATTCATCGGTACCACAATCAATTGCCTGTAGTTCTTTTATAAAATGGCTACTCCAGTACTGGCCGGCTTCATAATCTTTGGGTAAAACCAAACCACTGAAATGGAGTAACTGCCATATGCGATTTTTACAACGGGTTTGATTACTCACAATTTTTGCTCTCGCTCTTACCAAAGAACGGCCATGCTCCCAACGCAACAACGGTACATAAATACCTTTCATCTTTTTACTTTGTAAATGCTCGCACAATTTACGGGCATCTATTTTATCACTCTTTTGCCGTTTCTCTTTATCGCTGGTAGCCACGTCTGCGGCATTTACTACCTGACAATTAATGCCATGATTGCTTAGCCAACGCTGAGCGCTAAATCCGCTAAAACCTGCTTCGTAGCATACTTTGAAGGTAGCACCGGGATACTTACAGTTTAAATGTTTATGTAAAAGAACTACATCGGCATTCTGCGAAAAATCTTCTAATTCAAATTCGCTGTCCTGAATATTTACCCGCCAGTTTTTTTTATGTACATCAACACCACAAAAAATTATTGTACCGGTAAAATCTAATTTCTTAACTTGTGTCATGGGTTTCTGTTTTTTAAAGTGATTGAAATATTTTCAACTTCAAGTTACCACTTTTGCAGAACCCTTTTTTATTTGCAAGATCCTATTCTCATACATGAGACCTTAGTAACGAAATATTTTCTCTTTTCAAAAACCTTATTACCTTATCTTCCACTTTAGGATTTTTTGAAAATGCTTCAGGAAGGTTTTATATTCATCAGCAAAAGTTACTTTTTTATGATGTTCAGGTTGGTTATGAATGTATTTGCATACCCTATCTACATCAGCCTTTGATACAGAAAACTCAGATGCTGATTGCTGCCATGCAAATAGTTCTAACGCATAGTTTGCTTACTCTGAATAAAATTAGCAGAGCTGTCAGCTACTATTGTTGCAAGTACTTTTTCCGAAATCTTAGAGCGGGATACCAGGAAATGGAAGTGTTCAGGATTTTGCATAGATGCTATCCATTTTCGATTGATTGTTGTTAACAATTCAGGCAATGTATTTTTCAATTCCGGTGCGGATTGCTTCCTGAATATTAGTTAATCTGTTTTGAG
>DATCFI010000071.1:0-20128 GCA_036509585.1 Hanamia sp.
GAGGCATCCGGCCGTTATGACGGACACTACTACTTTGCTCCCGGCAGCCGGTGGGGATACTTTCCCGCTTTCTCAGCTGGTTGGGTTATGTCCAACGAGAAATTTATGCAATCGTTAAAGAGTCTTGACTATTTGAAATTAAGAGCTTCATGGGGTAAATCAGGCGCACTTGCAGGAGGGCCCGGTCAATATTTGAGTGGATACAACCTTTACAGTCCTTCGTATGCCTTTGGTACTGGTACGCTTGTGCAGGGTTCATATACTAACTTAGAGCCAAATCCTAACATTACGTGGGAAGTTGCAACCAAAACAGATGTTGGTTTCGAAGCAAATTTATGGCATGGTTTACTGAAAATTGATGCAGATTACTTCGGTGAAAGACGCACTGGTATGCTTCTTGCTCCCTCGATTACAGTTCCGGTAGAATATGGTTTGAACCTTGCCCAGCAGAATGCAGGTATTATGGCAAACCATGGGTTTGAAATTACAGTAGGGTCGCAAAAAAGACTTAGCAATGGCCTTCAGCTTGGAATTGATGGAAACTTCAGCTATGCAAAGAATAAATTGATTCAGGTTTACGAAACGCCGACAACCCGAAATAGTCCGAACCGTAGCAGGACAGGTCGTTCGTTCCAGACACAATTTGGATACCATGCACTTGGTTTATTCACTACAGCTGATGATAAGAACGGTGATGGCATTATCGACGCTGCCGATGGTTATAATGTAACTCAATTTGGCGCCTTGCATCCCGGTGATATTAAGTATGCGGACATAAGTGGCCCGAATGGAAAACCTGATGGAAAAATTGATTCTTATGATGAAACGGTGATTGGTAATCCAACTACTCCCGCTATTGTATACGGTGCAAACCTTACTGCTGCGTGGAAAGGCTTTGATCTTACATTATTCTTTCAGGGTGCTTCTTTGTCAGACCGCAATATACAAGGTTTTTTCACTGTCCCCTTCAACAATAATAACAGTAATTCTACTTACGAGTATTATAATAACCGGTGGACACCAGACCACCAGGATGCCAAATATCCAAGGGCAAACCAGAATCCCTACAGTAACAATACACAGTCAAGTGATTTCTGGATCGTACACACTAGTTATCTCAGGTTAAGGACGGCATCCATTGGATATACATTGCCTGTAAGTGCGAGCAAAAAATTGGCAATGTCAAAACTGAGAATATATGCAACTGGCCAGAATGTGTTTACAGCAAGCAATCTTAAATTCACTGATCCGCAAACAAATGGTGAAACAGGATACCCGCTTATGAGAACATTTACTTTTGGTTTTGATGCTTCATTTTAACATATTAAAATTAATAAATATGAAATCACGTAAAAAATATCTTCTTCTTTACAGTTGTATACTAATGCTTGCCATTAGCCTGTACTCTTGTAAAAAAGATTTTCTGGATAATACAATCAAAACACAGTTGACTGATCAAACGCAGTGGGCTTCGGAGGGCAATGCTGATATCTATGTAAATGATCTTTACAACAACCTTCCTGACTTGTACAATTCACCTGAAAACCTTGATAATTTCACCGACGATAATGACGCAGGGTTTTACTATGGTTCCAACAACTTTAAGGGGGGAATTCTTAATCCCGCATCTACCTATTATGGCATTTGGGGGAGCGATACAGGCCCGGCAGATATAAGCCGTTTTAACTGGACGGATGCCTATAGTACCATCAGAAAGTGCAATCTCTTTCTTCAAAAGGTTGTTTTAAACAAGCAAAATTTTTCTACGACCTGGTACAACAAACGGATAGACGAAGTTCGCTTCTTAAGAGCTTTTTATTACACCAATCTTTTCCTTCACTTAGGTGGTATACCGATTATTACTGTGCCGCAAACCCGTACAGACACTACCACTTTGTTTGTAGCAAGAAGTACTTATGCTGAAACACTCAGCTTCCTAACAGCATCTTTAGATACAGTAGTTAACGACGGTTACCTTCCTGTAAAATACAATGCGGGAGATGCAAATGCCGGCAGAGCAACCCTTGGTGCGGCCCTAATGTTGAAAGGATGGCTTCAGCTTAATGCTGCCAGCCCCACCTATAACTCAGCAACTGCGCCCGGAGGGGCTGATCCCAACCATGTGGCAGGTTTCGGTAATGTAGATATTTCACGTTGGGCCGCTGCAGCCGCTACTTTTAAACAATTCATCGATAACTATGGCAATGGCTCTCCGTATCAGCTATTCCCCGAAGACTCCACTCTTTGGTACGAAAAAAATGAATACAACTCAGAAGTAATCTTTGACAGGCAATATGTTGCTAATACATTCGGCTCCTCGTTTGAGCAATATGGTGGTCCTGTATGGATCCTCGGCGCTTACTACACATGGGGAAATTATTGTCCTACGCAGGAACTTGTTGATAAGTTCTTTATGGCAAATGGTAAGGCCATTACTGACCCAACTTCCGGTTACGATCCGCAAAATCCTTATGTAGGTCGTGAACGCAGATTTTATAAATGGATTGTTTATGACGGAGCTCCTTATAAAATGGATTGGATGCCTACCACGGACACTATTTATATGCGCATTGATAAGGTCCATCCTTACAAAAACCAGATTGATTTTGCCAGTGATGACGTAGGAAATACGGCTTATTATTTTAAGAAAAAGCTCAACCCGCTTGTACGTCCCGGTGGAAATGTTAGCGGTGCGAATTATATCTATTTCCGTTATGCTGAAGTTTTATTGGGCTATGCAGAAGCTCAAAACGAAGCTGTTGGTCCGGATGCATCGGTATATGATGCCATCAATAAAATCAGGGAACGTTCAAGTCTCCCTGACCTTACACCTGGCTTGAGCCAGTCAGCTATGCGAGATGAGATTCACCAGGAAAGAAGCGTAGAGTTATGCTTTGAGGGCAAGCGCTTTTATGATATGATCAGGTGGAAAGTTGCAGATCAAGTGATGAATGTGGATAGACATGGAATGGAGATTACCAATACACATCCGACCGATAACAGTGGTGTTTGGCAGTATCAGGTAATACCTTTGAATCACAATCACGTGTTTACTATGAAAATGTATTTGGATCCTATTCCTCAGCCGGTGATTGCACAAAATCCCAAATTAGTGCAGAATCCAGGTTACTAAATATTATCTGAATTTAAGAAAAAAGGCTGCCCCCGCAAGAGCGGGGGCAGCCTTTTTATATGTGCCTATTTTATTTTTGGTAATGTGGTCAAAAATGGCGGTTTGTTGCTGATAAAATGATGGGAATTTTGATTTGCAGTTTTGCCAAATGAATAGTAACAGGCGCTGCCGGAGAGCAACTTGCGAGCAATAATGTGGTGCATATACGATAGTGTAGACGCGGTCTCTGAAAGGCCGTATTTTTATTCATTATTGGTATGCTTTATGGCAAAAAACTCATTTGGAGCGTTGATTTTTGAAATGGATGTAACACCTGGTAAAATTCCTTTTGCTCTCAAATCTTAATACCCTATGGGAGGTTATTTTTTTTTAGATGATAAAAATATCCTTCAACCTGATTGCTTGTATAGGGTATTCGAAGTTATTCAAATAATAAAAAAGAATGGGAATTGCATTAATTAAATGAGTAGTTGCCAGATGTAAACTCTTATGTTTTTACCACCATCTTTCACTTACCTCGTTAATCATTTTTTAATTTACGAAATACTTATTCTTTTCATGCAGTTTTGGGCACAAAAAAAGGACAGCATTGAAACAGGTTTCATCACTATCCTCACAAACCAAATACCATTAAGGGTTACAGCCGAATTTCTGCACCATTCCTGGCCACATTGTCTTATTTTAAAACTAAATCCTTGCTATCATCTCTGAAATTAGGATACAATTTTGAAAGTTGAGCATGCTCTAAGACAATCATTCTTTTCCTCCAAAGTTTATTTTACTTTTCTTCCTTCTTTATATCGAATTTTACATCATTGCCCTGCATAGAAAAATCCAACGTAATGGTGTTACCATTTACTTTGCCGGTAACGTGTGTGATGGCACCCTGGATGGGTACATCAAACGAAAGGATATCTCCATTTATTTTACCATTGGTTATATCCGTAATGGAAGCATCCGGATGCGTTTCTTTTCCTGTGAGCGTATTACCCTGGACTTTGAAATCATAAGCAACAGCATACTGATCTGCCACTTTTCCTGTCCAATGTCCTGTTATGTCCTGTGCGGAGGCAACCGACATGAATACAATTGTAGAAAATACAAACAGCAAAATTTTCTTTTTCATAGCATTTTATTTATTGTTTTGAGAAATTGATTCGATAAGAATCTTTTAATGATTCCATGATAAAATTATAGAATTATTTGTTTCAAATCGGATTCGGTAGGAAATAATTTGGATTTGTTGCTGTTGGTAGTAATGTCAGATGTTATGCGAACAAGCAACTGGTAAATAAAAAAAGCTGTTGGCGCGAACTTCAACAGGTGCATTAAAATATTATAATTTTCCTCAAAAGCTATCCGTATGATGCAAAAGGAGACATAATGTTTTGTATTTTGACGACGTAGTATATTCCATCATGGCCTGGTCTCCATCGCTGTTGCCGCCGCACAATACCGGAATCTTCCCAATGAAATGATGAATGGCTTCGGGCTTTCCGGCTTTGTCATCAACAAAAATATCACCTACGGTTTTCCTTATTACAGCTTTTCCTCCTGCGGTATCAAAAGACAAATCGCTGTAACTGCCGATTACCTGGCATGGTGGAATGCCATAGGCCTCTTCGCTCCATACTCTCATAAAATCTTCGCCACCCCCCGCTTACAATAAAAGTTTTAAATTGATTTGCCCTGAGGTAATCCAAAAGCTGAACCATCGGCAAGTAAATGACATCCTTGTACAATTTGCCGAATTTTTTATCCTTTACTGTATCAATCCACGTCCTAACACTGTTATTGAATTGTTCTTCGGTTTGATTGGGATGACTTGCATTGATAAGTTTTATCAGGCTGCGGCCATGCCTGCTTTTTTTAACGGTCCAAAATCGCCATTTATCGCGCCTTTCAGTCCGGGATCTTTTAAAAACTCCGGATGAGTTGGATAAAGCCTTTGCTATTTACTGTCTGTTACCTCTTTTACCCAATTTTCAATTCTCAATTTGGGCGTGTCAGCCCAGGCAGATAGTTCATCACCCGTTGGGGGTGCTACCGTGGTTTGCGATGTTTTTTCATTAGTCGTAGAAGTGTTGCATGAAATAATTAAAAGCACACTAAACAAAAAAAATACGTATTTCATAAACGATGCTTTTTACTTCCGTTAAAAATAATGTTCCAGGAGCCGATGTTATAAAAATAATGAATTTACGATTATATGATCGGGGGCAATTATTTTTTAGAGTGCGGCTACGCATCTTTATTTTGTACCCCCTGATCTATTTTGCCAGGTAAAATAATTCACATTACTGATGGCTACTATTCAAAAGGCTGGCCTACAAAAAATTAAAATATTTTACACTTCAGCAGGCAAACAAATTCTCCATATTTTCATTTTCATGATCTGGGTTTCATACACCAGTTTTCGCTGTTGGATAATTTTAATACCATTCAAACTATTTTCATCATCTAATTTTTATTCTGGCAGATAAATTGATGCAATGCTTTCCTGAAATAATTATCACGAAGCAGAATATATTAATATATCTTTAGCAATGGCTTTTTTTAGTAATAGACGTCATAATAATAATAATAATAATTAAATTAAAAAAAGTGTCGTTAAGTAAAATTTGGTTCTATTTTTTAAAATTCTATTCATCTACACAAAATAGACAACCAACAAACCCTCGCATTAGCCGGCAACAGATTTTCATCCTTTTATTATACTTCTGTTCGTATCTCATTTTTCGTCCAACAACGGCACAGGATAGTTCTTATAACGGGCTGCCTGTGCGTTGGACCCTTCAGGATTGCAGACTTATCGCGGGAATTTGTATCCTACTGAAACACCAAACTGAACATTGTTTTGTTTTACGTCCGGCTTTTGACCGTCTTTTAAAGGGGTTATATCCATCAAACCAAGTTGCCCATTTAGTTGAACGGAAACTTTATTGGCGAACTCGTATCCTATTAGTAAATTAATTCCGTAATCGGGATTTCTTCCATAAACAAAAGTTTGGCCGCCCGCATTGTCATATTGATTAAAGTCATTTACAAATACAAGGTTTCCTTTTGTATTGGTAGTGCTCTCGTTTGTCCATCTTCCTCCTGGGCCGTAGCCAAAGTAGGGGCCTGCGCCAAAAAGTAAATGCCCGTTCCCAACAGAGGGACGATAGATAATGTTGATTGGTACCTCTAAATAATATCCGGTTCTTGTATAAGTGTAATTGTCCGGTCCGGCACACCTTCTTCTTTTGATCCCTTTGTAGAAATGAGTATTCCGGGTTGAGCAAAAAAGTATTCGGATAGCCGGAGATCATATAAACCCCCTAATGAAAACATGTATTGATTTTTAAGTTAAATTTTTGGCGCCTACATTATGAGCAATAATATTTTAAAAATTGACTCCGGCCCTGATTTCTATTTGAGCATTTACATTGTGTGCATTACAAATAACCATTAAAAATAGAAACAAATAGCAGTCAATTTTTTCATGTCAAATAATTTAATGTCGTTAAAAGCATCAGATTACATTGCCTGGCAATCGTGAATAATGTGATTCAAAACGAACTTAATGGGTTTTTCAGAATTTCTGAAATTAAGGTGAGGAGTTTGTGACTTTGAATTCATCAAAATAAAAAGTATCGAAATTTGTTGCTTTACTATATTTTTAATATCTGAATAAAATGACGCACCAAAAAAATATTCCTCTCTTAATCCTTTTCTCTCTCTGCTTTTTTGCTTCAACGGCACAGCAAGCAGGTGAAAACATGAAACGTGAAAAACTTACAAAAACCGTTGACAGCATTTTGCAAACGGAGGTAAACAATAACGTAATTCCCGGCGCTGTGATTGAAATAAAAAAAGGCAATAAGATCCTTTGTAGGAAGGCTTTTGGATATGCTCAGAGAAATGATTATGATAACAAACCGCTCGCTCTTCCTGTCGTGATGACAACGGGCGATATGTTTGATCTCGCTTCGCTGACTAAAGTTGTTGGCACCACTACTTCTATTATGTTGTTGGTGGATAGAGGGCTTATAAAAGTAGATGATCCGGTAGGGAAATATATTCCTGCATTTGATGTGGGTGATAAAAAACAAATTACCATTCGCAATCTCTTAACGCATACTGCAGGCCTTATTACATGGTATCCTCTTTTTTATCGCGCCTTCAATAAACAGGAAGCGTACAAAATAATCGGCGAGTTACCATTAGCATTTCCTGTGGGTAAAGTAAGAAAGTACAGCGATTTAGGTTTTATTCTTTTGGGCGAAATAATAGAAAAGATTACAGGGATGCCTTTAGATCAATTTGATCAAAAAAATATTTTCATTCCATTGGGTATGAACCATACTACGTACAACCCGCGTGCTACCGGCCGTTTTAAAAGATTTGCAGCTACCTCTCATGGCAATCCTTACGAAACAAGAATGGTGCATGATACCTCGCTCGGTTTTGTGTTTAAGGAAATAGATCCGAATCAATGGAATGGCTGGCGCAAGTACACTTTGCGCGGAGAAGTAAACGATGGCAACGCCTGGTATGCGCTTCATGGTGTTAGCGGGCATGCGGGTTTGTTTTCTACCGTGGACGACTTGCAGAAGTTGGTTGACATGCTGATGCACGATGGCAAAGCAGGATCCAAACAATTCATTTCTAAAAAGACTATTGAATTATTTTTAACGAAAGATGATTTTAAAAATGGTCTTGGCTGGATGATGGATCCGGACAATTCTTTTATGAAAAACGCGCCAGCCGGCTCTTTCGGACATTCGGGTTTTACAGGAACCAGTATTGCCGTCGTTCCTTCATTAAACGTTTCGGTTATCTTATTAATCAATCGTCAGAATAAGGGATTATTAAATACAGGATATTATTACAATCCAAATCCAATACGAAAAGAAATATTCGATGCTGTTTTAGATTATTGTAAATGACATAACGGAGAGTTTGATAGATAAAGTTTTCAAAAAATGAATAAAATATTTTTAGCATTCTTCGCGATGATTGTAATGTTGGGTTGTGATCAATCTGGCAACAAAAGTAATTCTGCTAAAATTGTTAAGAAGAATACAATCACTGAAAGAGAAATCCTTTCGTTAAAAAATGAGAATAGCGATAAGAAAAATGATGCCATGCTTCGTGCAGGTATTGATACTTTCAGTGTCCGATTGCAAATGAATGGAATCCAGGACAGGAAGATAATCCCTTTAACCATTGTTTCGGGCAAACAATTATTTGCCGTAATTTATAAAGAGAATAAAAAATCTAACATTCGCATCAACCAGGTAGAAATGCCGGACAGTACGTTTGACGGGCCTTTTGGCGATAGTCTTCATTATAAAATAAACGTGGCTGGTGTTTACCAAATTATGGTTGGCCCCGATTTGATGGCAACAGGAAAATTGGATGGGGCATTTAAATTAAAAACCTGGACAAAATAATATTTCGTTTTTTTTTGCGATAAACACCCAGCGGAACTACGCGGATTCCTGTTAAATTATTTTCACTTTCTCATTGATCTGATCTCTTCCTGGCCGACTACTTTTTATAAAATTATTGATCAGTTTTCCACACTTTTATATTCTGGCATCATTTTAGAATATATGGCTGTGAATTATTTAACCTAAAAACAAAAACACCATGAACGCTATCAAATCAAAGGTATTATTTGCCGGACTCAGTATGTTTGCATTTACTGCAATTCACGCTCAGGATACCTCTAAGACTCCGCAGCCTGACACTACTAAACCTAAGAAAGACACCACTGTTATGATAAATCTTACCAAGGTAAGTAATGAAAAAGCAGCTATCGTTAATGCATCATTTGTGATGATCAATGATAATAAGGCGGCGGCTAAGATGGAAGCCATTGAGAGCAAAAAAATGATCTAAAAGATCGTTCGAAATAAAAGTAAATAATCAGGAAAAAATTCTTCTACTGGGAAATAATCCGCAATTTTTAATTGCGGATTATTTTTTTATAAAAAACCGGAAACTGATTTCAAGGATGATAGAATGAATTGTTTTATCTTGGATTTTTATCAATCGTAGATTATGAGAACAGGCATATTAATTTTATTGACACTCTCCGCATACATTGCTAAAGCACAAACAAGCAAATCAGCGTCTAATACTATTTTTTTCGATGATTTTAAAGATAATAAAAACAACTGGACAATTGCAGATACTAAACAAGCAAGATCAAAGATGGACAGCGGCTTTTATTACCTGACAGCTAAGGCCCATGCCTGCGGCGAAACACACGAAATAACGATTGACACACGGAAGGATTTTGAAATAGAAACAAGAATAAAAATTTTGAGCGGCGAAGCTGATCATAAAAATTATTACAGCATGATCTTTTGGGGCCGTGAAGCCATGCAGGGCAATTATTTCACTTTCGCAAGAGACGGGTTTGCCTCGGTGGAAATTTGTGACGGTAAAAATCAAAGTGATTGTATAACAAAAAGTGGGTCTTTAAAAAAAGGAATATCTGCCCCTGATGACTTTAATATTTACACGCTCAGGAAGATAGCCAACAGGTATTCTTTTTTTATTAACGGCACGGAATTTTACGAAATGCCATTTACGCCGTTCTTTGGTAATCTTATAGGCTTTGGTGCCGGGAGAAAATCAACACTGGAAATTGACTATTTAAAAGTAGTTTATTTGTAAATTGAATTTTGTCCTGACGAGGAATAGGGTAGGAGAACTGTACGATTGAACAAAATAGAACTGGTATTTTTTATAATTCTTTTTCTTTTATATATACAGCTATTTTTTATTTAACTTTTGATTTATGCAGAAATTATTTTTTACATCCATCGCTTTATGCTTTCTTTCAAATTTCGTATTTTCTCAAACGGATATTCCTTTGGAATATGCGCAAACTATCACTGAGCAAGGATTGAAGAAGCAACTCACCATTGTAGCTTCTGCCGACATGGAGGGAGGTGAAACCGGTACCGAAGGACAGCGGAAAGCGGCTGCTTATATCGAAACCCAGTTTAAAGAAATTGGATTACAAGCGCCTGCCTCTTTAAATGGTTACCAACAATTTTATCCTCTTTTAAAAGATACCTTAATTCCTAAAAGTCTGAAGATCGGAAAGCTAAAGCTAGAGTATGGTAAAGACTATATTCTGCAACCCGGTTCTGAAGAAGAAAATAAAATAAACGCCAATGAAATTGTTTTTGCCGGATATGGCATTGCAGATAAAAACTATAACGACTATGAAGGAAAAAATGTAAAGGGAAAAGTCGTGTTGATTATGGCAGGCGAGCCGCAGTTGGATGGGAAATATTTAGTGAGTGGTACAGACCAACGTAGCTCGTGGGGTTACAGCACTGCGCGCAAAGCTGCATTGGCAAAGGAAAAGGGAGCCACAACGGTGCTGTTCGTAAATCTTATGTGGGATTCTATTCCAAACGCTATGGCTGAAAATAGCAAACAGACCAATCTTTATTTTCCGCATGTGAATGATAAAGGAAGAGTGGCTGTGATAACAATAGTTCCTTCCTTTTTAAAAAGTATCATTGGAGAAAATGATGCAACAAAAGTTCTTGAAACAGTGAAAGCGAAAGGCTTATTGAATACGATCCATGTTGATAAAAAAATCAAAACAAAATTAGCTTTCAAAAAAACAAGTATCCAGGTAGATGCAAGCAATGTGATCGGTTATGTAAAGGGAACTGATAAGAGAGATGAATACGTTTTCCTCACAGCGCATTACGATCATTTAGGAAAAAAAGGAGATGTGATTTATTATGGCGCTGATGATGATGGCAGCGACACAGTGAGTGTAATAGAAATGGCGCGGGCATTTGCGAAAGCTAAAAAAGAAGGACACGGCCCCAGAAGAACGGTGGTATTTATGACCGTAAGTGGCGAGGAGAAAGGGTTATGGGGATCTGAATATTATTCGGACCATCCGGTATTTCCGTTGGACAGTACTACAGTGGATCTTAATACCGACATGATTGGAAGAATAGATCCCAACAGAAACCATGGCGACAGTACCAATTATGTTTATGTGATCGGTAATGATAAATTAAGTACCGATCTGGATCCGGTCAGTAAAGCAATAAATAAAAGGTATTCTCATTTGGAATTAGATTATAAATACAATGCGCCTGATGATCCCGAAAGGATTTATTATCGGAGTGATCATTATAATTTTGCAAGAAAAGGGGTTCCTATTATTTTCTTTTTTGACGGTATTCATAAAGACTATCACAAGCCAAGCGATACAGTTGATAAAATTAATTTTGATTTGATGGAGAAGAGAGCGCGCTTTATTTTCCTGATTGCATGGGAAATGGCCAACAGGGATAGTATGTTGAAAAGAGATATTCCTTTGCCAGATGGAGTGAGATAAACAACGATGATGTTTTAGCCAATGGTTTTGAAGTGATAACGGCTACTTAATTGCACGCATTCCGGAGATAAACATTTTATCAATAAAATACCTGAATAACTTTCTATTCGCTGCAACAAATAGCCCACTTCCTGGTTCGCATATTTGTCGTGGGAATCGCGCACGTCTGTTCGCTTGCCGAATAAGGCATCCGCTTCATCAAAAAATAATATCCAACCATTTTGCTGAGCCCCGTTGAAAATTTCATCTAAATTTTTTTCTGTCTTCCCGATATATTGACTAACTAATTTTGAAAGATCAATTCGGTAAATGTCCTTTTTATATAATGAAGAAAGAATCGATTGAACGTTTTGCCTAATGTCCATGTCAGTGTTGTTCAACAGCAATCTCAAAGGCGTTCTATTTTATCACGATGGATGAGCCCGCATTATCCTTTAATGCCAATAATTTTTTGGTAATCCCTTCGGAAATAATTGAAGGCTGAGCAGCCAAAGGAATTTTAATCATATTGCTGTAAGATGGTTCCGCTACATTTTTATTAATAGCATCCTTTAAATATTGCTGTGACAAATCAACCCGTTTTTGACTTTTCATTCTTTGAGCTTTTTAGTACTATAAAAATAGAATTTAAAATTGAACATTTGCCACAGTTTTTAATCCGTCAAATGCTCGACTGTGACCTAAAAACAGCAACATTTTTAGGGAAACAAAATCTTCAAATAGTATGGTTCATATCAACTATTATTGCAAAAATTTTACGGAAACCTCAATTGAAAGAATAGTATGATTTCATTTTTTGAAGCTGCGCTTTTTGAATTTTTAGTTCATAAAGTTGGCAATAAATTATTAGATGAGTCCTTAAGCTTATCAGAGCATCCATTAAAAATAGAGGATGAAGTTTTAGATGGCTTATTAATGAAATACTTTTTGAAACCATTCGAGAAATCAATAGAAACATATCGCTTTTATCATCCGACGGAAGACTTAAACCTTAATGAAGTTTTTCATTTTGCTGAAATGATGTTTAACGACAAGAGTGCGTTTCATAAAAGCTCGCAGGAGATTGCTAAGCATTTGTATGATGTATCAAATCATCCTAAGATAAAATCCGGTGAGTTGTATTTGTGCTATTTTACCAACTTACAGGTAGATGGCGAATTATTAGATGCTATCGGAATTTTTAAATCAGAATCTAAAGAGCCTTATTTGAAAGTAGTTCAACAAGTAAAGGAGTTTGAAATCAGTTATGAACAGGAAGCCATCAATATTAAAAAGTTAGACAAGGGTTGTTTGATTTTTAATGTTGAAAAAGAAGAAGGATACAGGGTGGCCATCGTTGATCAAACAAACAGTACGGAAGCAGCTTACTGGATTGATGATTTCTTAAAACTAAAAATTAGAAATGATAATTATACCCAAACAAATACCGTACTGAAAGTTTATAAGGATTTTGTAACTCATAAAATTGATGAAGAATTTGAAATTTCAAAAACAGATAAAATCGATTTATTAAATAAATCGATTAAATACTTTAAGGAAAAAGAACATTTTGATCTTGATGAATTTTCGAACGAAGTGTTAGACAATCAGCAGGGCATAGAATCATTTAAAAAATTTAAAAGGAATTATGAAGATGAATATGATACAGCCATTGGTGATTCATTTTTGATCTCGGATTCTGCTGTGAAAAAGCAAGCCAGGGCATTTAAAAGTGTATTGAAGCTTGATAAAAATTTTCACATTTATATACATGGAAATAAGGAACTGATTGAGAAAGGATATGATGAACAAATGAAAATGAGTTACTACAAAGTATTTTTCAGAGAGGAAGCGTAAAAGTGCAATGCTGTACGCTCAAGGCTTAAAGCACACACCTGGTGCTGCCTTCCAACTTGTTACTAATCTTTAAAGCTAGACCGAAAACAAAAATCTCCCGAAAAAGTCTGTTTACTACAATCCATTCCGGCATAATTTCAATTTGCATTTTTATTTCTTAGGAAAACTACGGCTGTCCGATCTAAAAGAACTTTTCCAAAAGCAACACAATTTATAATGTCACTGTTACGTCATTTTAAAAAGTTATTTGTAAATTGCTTTAAGGTTACGATTGAATCTATCATGTATGATCACCACTTCAGAAATTGCTCCATCACCGGCACTGGTACCTTTTATCAGGCACTATGCTTATCGTCAATTTGACACCAATGGTGCAGATATAACAATGCCATGGAGAGCATCACAGGATACGAACATCATTTTTTTCTTTAAAGACGTCCCGGCATCATTGACTGATCAAAACACCGGTGAGGTTTTAAAAAGAGGGAAGAATTGCGATATAGTAGGCATGTCCACAAAATACAATGGTTGTATGACCTTCAATGGTAAGTATTCGTTCCTGCAAATTATTTTTCAGCCTCATGGTTTTTATACATTATTTAATGCTTCGCCCGTAGAGATTGCAGACAAAATTGTGTGGAGCGGGGATATTTTTAATTCAGATATAAAATTATTGCATGAGCAATTGTCAGAGGCAATAAGCTTTGTAGATATGGCTGAGCTGGCAAATAACTGGCTGCTGCGCTATTTAACCAAAAAGAAAAGGATTAATTATAAAGACCGCATTACTATTACAGCAAACCTGATAACAAAAAATGCAGGTCTTATCAATCTTGATACACTTGCGGAATATGCCTGCATGAGTATGCGAAACTTTGAACGCATTTTTATTAGTGAAACCGGAATGTCTCCCAAACAGCTTTGTTGTATCTCTCGTTTTAATAATGCCCTCGAGTTGAAGCTGAAAGATCCCTCTATGGAGTGGACTTCCATTGCACACCTGTCAGGGTATTTTGATCAAATGCACCTGGTAAAAGACTTTAAAAGATTTTGCGGAGAAGCGCCCTCCGCTTTACTTAAACACGTGCCTTTATTAGAAGAAAATTATATCAGCCGCATCAGCAACCGATAAAACTTGTCGGATTTTTACTATTTTTTCGTATTCCATCATTTTACTTTTGACATCGTCATGACACTTTAAATTCTAAAGACGTCAGTTGCATAACTTTAAGAGAAATCGAAGTGACATATAGATTGCCTGTTTTAATATGAAAAAGCTTGTAAAAGTTATTTTAGGATTGAGTCTTCATTTAAAAATAAATTGTATGATAAGAGTATCTTTTGCAGCCATCATTTCAATCCTAGTAGTTTCCGCAGTTTCCTGCAATAGCCAAACTAAAACTGAGGCTGAAAAACAGGCGGCTGAAATTACAAACATGGTCAAAGCAAATTCCCCAGGTTACACACCTACCTCCGCCGAATATTACTTCAGGGCAAAAGTGAACGGAAAAGATTGGGTCGCCGATGAGTTTTTAGTAAACGACGGAGGAGGAATAGTAGGCCAAACAAAAGAGGGGGAACACATCACCCTTCCCTATGAATTAAGATATGCAAATGAAGGGAGGGTAACAGATTTTCAAAATCATGCTGTTGATATTTACATGCACGATGATGTAAAACTTTGGGGCGGCCACCAGGGGAAAATGATGTTTACCAAGGTAGGAGATGATTATGCGGAAGGGAAATTTTATGTTACCGCAACTGCCAATGATACAGATAAACAACTTGCAATAACGGACGGGGTCTTTCGTATTCCGATCAAAGGAAATTAATATCTGCCACGTCAATATTTTTTTTAAAATAATTACTTCGATAAAAAAATTTTATGAAACAAAAAATACTATCATTCACAATCGCGGATTTATTTATCTTGTTTTTTATACAGTCCTTTTCTCAAAATGTAGGAATGTGTACCTCTACGCCGGTTACAAACTCACTGTGTAATCTGCTGCACGCCATAAATACGAGAATCGTAATTTCTACTTAAATAAAAATGTTCATCAATCAATTCAATAATTATTTAACTCTTAAACAAACAATCATGAAACAGTTGTTCAAAATGCAATTAACTGTAGTGGTGATTTTCACCTTAAACTTTTCTTCCTGTAGTAAAAAAGACAGTACACCCAAACCAGATTCCCAAACTTTGCTAATTGGAAAAATCTGGAAGATTACAGAAAAGGCTGAAGATGAGAACAAAAATGGAAAACTTGAAGCCAACGAATATCATGCGTTGGATGCCAATACAATTGGGGAAATAACATTGTCCACCGGTGGCGTGGGGAATGAGATGTTTCGTGGAGATTGGGCCTTGCAATGGAGCCTTTTAGATGATCAAAATATGAAAGTAAATATTAATTATATAAATGGAAGTGAGTTTTTTAACTGGCATATTGTTAAATTAACCGATACAGAATTTGATTTTGTCGAAACAACTTATACTGATAAAGTGATCACTTTCGGATTTCATTGCACACCAAAATAAAAAGTCATTCTCATTCCTTGTTTGGGAATGGAAATTTCAAACAAACTGTTGCGCATATAAAAATCGCCAACGAGCTTTCCAGGCGCAAAAGTTTCAAATTTTACTTAAGAGCATTCGCATTTTCAAAAAAAAAATTATGAAATCTATTTTTACTTTCTTCCTGGTTGCTAACTGCCTTCATCTTTCCGCCCAATGGAGCAATACCAGCAACCAATTTTATGATAGTTTGCACACACCGGTATGTACAGCCACAGGTGAGCAGTTAAAACCTATTGTTGTAAAGAGTTATCCCGACAGCGGCTATTTTGTGGTATGGGAAGATCACCGCCGGGGCTATTATGAGAAATTCCAGATCTTTGCGCAGAAGTATGATAAGACGGGAAAACAGCTTTGGGCAAATGACGGCGTGCCTATTTCTGCTGGCACCAACAGCCAACATTTTGCTTTTCCATCAAATAATGATTATCGCAATTATTCCGTAGCGGCCACTGACAGCGCAGGCGGTTTTTATATAGGTTATGCTGATGACAGTGTTTCAACTTATGTGTGGGAAAGATTAACAGTGCAGCATATACGCAATGATGGAACAACTGTTTTTCCCGGAATAGGGTCTGTTTTATTCACGTCTGACCAGGCTAATCAGCACCTGGCACCACAATTAATACCCGACGGCAATGCTGGTTTTTTTATCAGCCATCTGCATGCAGGCTATGGCACTATGGATTTGTATGTGTATTGTTATAAAGACATCAATGGAACTTTAAAATCTTATGGAGGAGGTTTGGTTAATGAAAATGGTGTGGAAATCAGTAACACGGGTTATTGTGGAAATTATCCAACCGTAGTTTATCCTCAAACTTATGTAATTGATTATAGCATCTATCCCGACATGCAAAAAGGGTGCAATGTGGTAATGGAATTTTCCCAAAATGGAAATTTACCCAATACCAATAACCGGATAAAATTAGGTTTTAACTGGCTATGGCGGGTAAAAAAAGATGCAAAAACCCCAGCAGCTAATTTTTCAAAAGACGATGTCGTATTGTTTTATAGATTTAATGCACAAGGTGGTTCAATAACCTGTAAAGATTTAATAAACCAAACTATTTACACCTATCCTACAAGTACCTTAATAAGTGAAGGATATGAGTCTATCAGTGATTGGGTATATGGTGCAGAACGCACAAAGGGCACGCTAATACAAACGGATGGCAATATTAATGTAAACGCGCTGGCAGTGAATCAAAGAGACGTAAACGGAAATGCAGTAACAGATTGGTTTACCCGTGGTTATTATAGGAAACAACAAAAATTTGATAGTATTCCTTACGAATATACAGTGCCTCCTTATATGCCAGGCAGTTTTATCGGGACTAATATCCCCGGACAAGATAAACTAGGCTATGTAAATGCTACACTATCAGATACTCTATTGTACGATGCCGGCGCTACTTATTTTTATGACTTTAGCCTGGCTTCCGGAGGGAATAAAATATTTGCTACGGGCATTATGAATAACGGTGCAAGGAATGTGTTACTTCAACAATTGCAGGTGCAAAAAATTACACCTGATTCTTTCGCAGTGCAATTAAACACAGCGAGTAAAAATGGAATTCTTATCGGGAGAGAAATAAAGACAAATTTTAGCGGTTCGAATATCACTTACAACAATCCGCAAGTGTTGGTAGATAATCATGGTAACGGATTATTTTATATCATGGAAATGGGGCGTTCTACCCGTGTTAGCCCTGTTTTTAATGGGGCAGAACTTGCGTGGGGTGCTATGGGAAAACCCACGGGTGCCGGTCGTTTTAATAATTCCTGGTATCTTGATAATAATTCGAATTCCGATATTATAATTGATCCTATAAATGGCACAGGATTACTAACCTGGAATGACATCAGAACGCCGCCCTCCACCGGAAATAATATTTATATGCAGCATTTGGATAACCTGAATGTTGTTGATTATTTTCCTCCGTACAATTTCGTAAAACCACTAATTAACCCCTACGGTGCTACCTCGGCAAATCCTGCGGTATTTCTTGGAACCAGTAAAAAATTTACGACTATTAATGCTCACAGTGTATATTCCGGATATGATGTAACTACGCCTGTTGTTGAAATTCTGGATAATTATAACCTGGGGACCGTTGAAGTTTCTGTCTATCAAAATACAGGTGCCATTCGCAAATACAATGGCAGTCCTTATCTCGACAGGAATTATATGATCACACCCGAAAACAATCCTGCAGGAGCCGCCACGATTAATGTAAGGTTATACTTTTCGCAAACCGAGTTTGATGCATTAAAAACGGCAGACCCTTCTATTACCTCGCCCGGCGATTTAGCGGTTATTAAACAGCCTGCTACCGGTTCTGCGCCGGCGTCTTATATTTTTGTGGCAGGTGAGAAAACGGTAGTTCCACAATCGTGGGCTGCCGTTCCGGGCGGATATTATATTGAAATAGTGATCAACAGTTTCAGCAATTTCTTTATTGCAGGGGCTAAGAGTGCATTACCTGTCACATGGCTGGGAATACAAGCGCAATGGGTCAATCAAAATGAAGCTAAAGTAAACTGGCAGGTGGCGCAGGAGGTAAATGTAAAAGAGTATACCGTGCAACAAAGTTTGGATGGAACTAATTTTGTCAATACCTGTAATGTAGCTGCGAACAATGCGAACAATTACAGTTGTACAGTTTCGCCTGTCCTGAACGCAATAAATTATTATCGTGTGCAGCAAACAGACATTGATGGCAAAAGTAGTCTCAGTAAAATAGTAGCATTAAAATCTTCCTCAAACCGTTCGATTATCATTTATCCAAACCCCGCAAAAAATAATTTGTTTATCAGGAACGATTTGAATTATCGCAACCTGGTGATAACGGACCTGGCAGGAAAAGTTGTTTTGAAAAAATCAATCTCAAACGGTTTGAATAACATACAAATTGATCGGATTCCTGCAGGTTCTTATTTTATAAGATTTTCTGACGGGGATAAAAGTGAAACTTTAAAATTTGTAAAAGAGTAAAAAAGAAAATAATCATTTGTGCCTTTTCAATGGAGATCGTGTCAGCCTTTAAGCCCAATAAGCTAAGATTTGTTTGGTGTTGACTTTTTGTGAATGAAGTTTTTATACAACTGGTGTAAGCATGCCTAACGCACAAATCTTTGCTACAAGGTTGCGCTGGACGGAGATAAATATGAAAAGGCAGGTAAGAAGTTATATGGGGAAATCTATTTGTTTAAATCAGTTTGAAACTTTACTTCCAAGCCATGCTTTTCTGAACTGTTGTATCGTTTCCGTTACAGGCTTTCCTTCCTCTTCATAAGTAACCACTTTTAGTGAAGCATCTTCCTGTAAAGTAATTTCTGCTTCATTCATTTTTTCGCGATGAATGTATTTTACGGCTATTTTATCTCCCGGTTGGTGAGCCGCCATCACAGATTGTATATCATCTGCATTAGCAACCGGCTTGCCGTCCAGTTCGGTAATTACATCATCATAATCAAGCCCTGCATTATAAACCGGCTGTCCCTTTAATGTATTGCTCGTAATTCTCAATCCATTTTCAGCAGCTTCCATTCTGAAATTACCCATCCATGCTTTGCCTGGATTTGCTTTTTCCAAATTAAGGCCTGCTTTTTCTAACTGATTTTTGTAATCACTTTTTTCAGTTCCATAAATATAATCGCGGAAAAAACTATTGGCAAACGCTGTGTCCTTCGTTACTTCACCAAGCACTTTTTTCAATCCGTCATTTGTATAAGGTATATAGGGCTTACCAAATTTTAGCCACACGGCGCGCATGTAATCATCCAGCGTAAGATGGTAATTCGTACGCAATTTGAAATCCAGCGCCAGGGCGGTAACAGCCCCATAATAATAATAAGTAGTAAATATATTTGGATAATTGGTCCTGTCAATAGAAACACCTGCATCGGTATAAACCGACATATCACTCATGGTAACAGGAGAAAACTCTTTAGAGCCGGGCCTGTTCAATACGTAATTAAGCATGCTACCAAGAATGCTGCTGTACTCGTTAATATCTTTAAACCCTGCACGCTGCAGCGCCAGCTCGCCGTAATATTGGGTAAAGCCTTCTGCAAACCAAAGACTGCCGCTCATGTCCGCTTCTTTAAAATCAAATGGTTCGAGATCGCGCGGACGAATACGTTTTACATTCCAGCAATGAAAAAATTCGTGTGAGGAAGTGCTTAGTACATCCATAAC
>DATCFI010000072.1:0-30463 GCA_036509585.1 Hanamia sp.
GTTTTGCAAAGAATCAATACTCACCCCATCAATAAAATAGATGAACTGCTGCCTCATAACTGGAAACCTTTGGGATAAATACTTTATACCGAATTTATAAAGAGGTGTAGTTAGCCGGACGGATACGGCACACCTGACATCGGAGCATACGAATATCAACCTCCACATAATCTTGCAACTTCCGACACGATAGATACCGGAGCAGGGGCAAGAATATATGCAGACGGAAAGTTCAGAGATTTAACAACAACTAATTCAGTACCTGCTCATCTAAAAATAACTCCATCTGGTGGAAGTTTTACAACTTACGATGCCGTTACTACAAGACCTGCATATCTAGATGTCACAAACATTACAAACTGGACTAATACTCATAAAACATGGACTGAATCAAACGCTCAAACTTCTAACATGATTACTGATCATGTTGTCGGTGATTTAAACAACAACACATATTACATAATCAACGTAACAGGTGCTTCTGCTTCCAATATTTCTGGTATAAATGGAACTACTTGTACGAACGCTGTCTGTCAATCAAATAGTTCTGGAACATTATCTTTTGAATATAATGGCGGATATTCCACACATACTTTTGATATAGTGTTAGCAGACATCACTCCTCCCGTTACCACCGCCACTCCCTCAGGTGGAACTTATGGTGCTTCGAGAGACGTCATCTTATCTTGTTTAGATGATAGCTCTGGTTGTAATCATACCTACTACACCACTGACGGCACTTCTCCCACTACTGGTTCAACTGTATATTCTGCATCTATCACCATTTTATCCAACACCACTTTGAAATTCTTTTCTACTGATCTAGCTGGTAATTCAGAAACTCCAAAAACTGAAACATATATTGTAAGCCATGGAGGCGGTGGTGGTATGTTAGCAGGTTGGAGTAATTTACCAATAACACCGACCGACGGATTTAAAATTTTTGTAAATTCTGGAGCAAGTACAACCACTAACAGAATTGTAAATCTAAATTTTAACGCTGGTTCAGATGTCAAAAAAATAGCAATTTCTTTGACTGGCGATTTTAACGACGCAAGCCAAGAAAATTATTCATCAACCAAACAAATTGATCTATGTTCAAAATTTGGCGTGATTAAAAATCCAACTTGTCCGAATGGAAAATATACAATCTATGCTAAATTTTACACTGCCTCCGGTATTGCTTCTCCTATTGCGACGAGCAGTATAACTTTGACAAATGGAGCAACTAACACTAACTCACCATCTCAAACAGAATCTCAAACTCCAACCTACAACTTCGGTACTCAAACACTTACTCCTACACCTTCACTTACACCTTCAACACCTTTAACTTTACTTAGAATTCTAAAGCTAGTGACTCCAAGAATGTGGGGAGATGATATTAAAGCCTTACAAACTTTCTTAAATATTAAAGGTTATGATTCTGGAACTCCAGATGGAAATTTTGGCCCTAAAACCCAAGCTGCTGTTATTGCATTCCAAACCGCAAATGGTTTAGTTCCAGATGGCTCTGTGGGTTCAAATACTCTTAAGTATTTGAATGGGAATCAAACAACCACAACTACTACTTCTCCCACCATACAACCATCTGTTACTAGAACTCTCAAACTATCAATTCCAATAATGATAGGAGATGATGTTTTAACCCTACAAACTTATTTAAGTACAAACGGATATGATGTCGGAACTCCAGATGGAATTTTTGGTAACAAAACTAAATCTGCAGTTATTGCATTTCAAACTGCAAATAGCTTAACCCCTGATGGAATCGTAGGAGCTAAGACTAAAGCGGTGATGGAGGGAAAGTAGAGATTATTTGTGAGTTTTTATTACATAAAACTATTTCGAATATCGTCTAGGCTATACCGTAAGGGAGGGTAAAATGCAAAAGGCAACGGTGATGATCCGTTGCCTTTATTTTAACTTCGCCATCTCCCAATTTTTCGAAGATAGAGTGTCGCTACACCTACCGCTTCAAACATTTTAACATAATACTTATTCTTATTCCTCAGTTCCTTTTCATAGTACGGTTCTAATTCCGGAAAGAGTAATACCAATTGTTTCATGAAAACTTTTGAATTTTTCTTTTTGTAACCAGGAATAAAAAGAAGTAAATCTTTTGGAGTGTAAGTAATCACTTCAATATGGCGCATTTGAGCTAATGCGATTATTGCAGTCACAAGTTGTGTAAACTCATTTGTTTGATGACGAGGATGAGGTATTGACAAAGTAATCTTCTGTATGTTATAACCATCTACGCACGATCCCAGGCTAGTAAGTATCATTTCTCTCTTTTGAGGGGTCCATTTCTCTTTGTGAAGCTTTGACGAGTAATCCACAAGTTGATCTAATTTGACAACTGCTAGCCCTAGGTTTCGTGTATTAAAACTAAGACCCATTATGGTTTGAACTTCCATGTTGATTAATTAGAAAGGTAAATAATGCGCCTCTGGATTTACGGATACTAGCTTCAGGCATCGACATTACCTTAGTTAAAATCCGCCTTAAATGGCTTTCCTGATATTTACGGGTATAAGTAAGGAACAATGGTAAAGCATCTCTATCTTTTAATGTTTCAGCAATTTCATTTGCCAACCTGATTTCATGTGGTTCATAATGTTGCATTTTATTGTTAAAGAATTAAACTAATAATTTTTCTCTATTTATTGCATCGACGATATTCGTTTCGATTATTTATCATTCGTTTATCGTTCGATTTTTATATACTTTTTATTTTACTTTTTACCACAGGGCACAGAACACAAACGGTAAAGCACATTACACTGTCCTTTACAATTAATAACGGTGCCCTAAGGCACCTGTTTTCTTATGTTTTCATAAATATTTTTTTGAAAATAAAATTCATAAAATGGAATTCGACCTCATCCCATTCAAAAATTTTATCTCATTTACAAATGAGATATAAGAGAGGGCTAAAAACAAAAACATGCAATTAATAATTACCCTCTACCCTCTCTTATTTTTTTCGTAAAATGAAATATGATACTTGTTATGCCTAAGTATCATAAAAAGCAAGATCTGATAATCTCGCCAATGAGAGTATTAACCCAAGAAGAAATTACTACTGATTCAACGGGAAATGTTTTCCGTCAGGAGGTTATTGATACTATTTCAGAATTAGGTTCCGTATTTCAACAAATACACAATAGACTTACGAGCGAGGGATATAGTATAATAGATGGTAAGCTTATTAATTCTAAAGGGGAAGTAGAATATGAAAGACCTAAAAGATATAAAGAAGAATATCATCAAGGAAATTGAATCCGGTATTTGGAAGAATTATTATTTAGTATACAACAGAAAAAGTACAGATGAACCTGAAAATCAAAAAAACTCGATTGCATACCAAAAATCAGAAAATACCCGTTTTGCTTTTAAGCAAAATTTCCCTATTGCTAAATTAACTATTGAAGGTTTTTGTACTGACGGAATTATTTCTGAAAAGCACTCTGCTTTTAAAGAAGATACCGACATGAATTTCGGAAATAACGGATTAGTACAATATCGTATTGACAGACCTAAATTCTACAAATTAATTCAACTCTTAAATCATGGATATTTCAAGGGTGTCATTGTGTTATGCTGGGATAGAATTTCACGCAATAAAGGAGATGAAACAGTTGTTCGCAAATTAATGAAAACAGGTATTGATTTTAAATTTGTTTTAGCGACTTATGATAAAACAAGTTCTGGTGCATTACACATGGATATTGATGGAATGTTTGCAGAACATCATAGTAGAGTTACAAGTGAAAAGGTATCTCTGAACATTTTTAATCAAAGAGAAAAAGGAATTTGCGTATATAAAGCACCGGTAGGATATCTTAATCCTGGTTCGATGGAGAATAAACCATTTGATCCTGTTCGTGCTCCTATGATAAAAAAATTGTTTGAAATGTACAGTACTGGTAATTGGACTCTTAATGAACTTGCAAAATTTACCACAGAGCAAGGTTTTACTATGCCCGCTTCACGAAGAAAAAGAACCCCAGAAGAAATGCTAATGGAAGAAGAGGATGACATTTTACTTAAAATTGAGCCAGTGAATCATTTAGCTACTTATACTTCGATACAGAAAATATTAACTAACCAATTTTATACCGGAAGAATAATTGGTAACAATAGAAAAATTATAAAAAGCAACAGTCATTTACCATTAATATCAGATGAATTATTTAATAAAGTCCAGGATGTTTTAAGCAAGAAAAAAATCAGTACTCACTACGTTAAAAGAATTGAGTATCCTCTTCGTGGAATTATTCGATGTGGCGGATGCCAAAGACTATACACTCCATATGAGAAAAAAGGCATTTTATATTTTAGTTCACGCTGCGCAAAAAATTGTGCTAATAAGCATAAGTGCTTTAATATTTCTTTTATTACAGCCAAAATATTGAAATTAATGGAGGATCTCCATTTCACTGATAATGAACTGGAAGAGTTTAATAACCGCTTCTCTACTGATATTGCTTTATTTGAAACAAAACGATTTAACCAGCTTGAGATTAATGAAAGACAAAAGAAGAAGCTCCGTGAGGATATGGCCTATTTACGTGAAAACAGGCTCACACTGCTTAAAACAGGCGTATATACACCTGAAGGCTTAGTTGAAGAAGAAAGTACTTTAAACAGCAAAATAGTGGATTTGCAAGAAAAAGAAGTTATATCAGATATTTCAATGCATGAAACATTTAAAGATGTAGTAATTCTTTCCGAACTCATTAAAGATGCTTGTGTATATTACTATAAAGCGAATTCATTTGAAAAACAGGATATAATTAGAATTATCTTTTCCGAACTCACACTTTTCAACAATGAGTTGAAATATAAATGTAGAAACGGATGTGAAGCACTTGAAAGACGTTTTGTTCTCTCTGGTGACCCTAGTGGGTGGCTTTCAGAAATGCCCTCCCTCAGGGAAGAAATAAATGAGAGTATTAATGAGTTAAAAATATATTTAAATACTCACTCCCCTCCCATATGTCTTAACTAATGCAATTTACCCTGCCTTATTTCTTCTTATTAATTTAGTTATATTAAAATCATATGAAAAACACAAAATTTTTACATCCAAATACATTAAAAGAGCATAGATTAAAAGCTGGTCTTACTCAGAGACAGGTTTCTAGTTATATGGGATTTAATAGCGAAGATAGGATCAGTAGATGGGAGCAAGGACAGTCTATACCTAATATCAAAAACCTTTTCAAACTCTCTGAATTATTTAATGCTAATCCAGGAGAATTATACCCAGAATTGTAACAGAAAATCATTAATGAAATTCAAGGCTATACTACTTATCTTAAATTACAATGGCAAGTTCTAATATATCCTTTCGTAATTTATTAATTCCTTTCCAAGCTTCAGGATGGCATCTTCTAATAAAGTCACCTGACTCACAGAAACAGTTTATATGCCCTTTTACGTATTCCTTACTCAGTAACATACGCCGTACATATGGCCACAGCTTCCCATCCCTTTTAAGTCTATATAAGCTACTTTCTATAAACCTCAAATCAACAGTTTTAAAATAAGATTCTAAAACGCCGGTTGTTCCATGCCCGTATTCTCCCCAGGGCCATCTTTTATCATAGGTATCATAATATAATTGTTCATATAAAAAAGGAATAATTAAGTTTTGAAGAAAAGTTTGTATTTGAAATCCCTCTTCCAAATAAAGTTCTTCTTCAATTGGGCCACAGAAACAAGCAGATTTATCAATAACATTAAAGTGCCTTTCAGGACTAAATACAATCTGTCCTTCTTCTAAATATAGACCAGGTAATTTTAAACCAGTAGGATCATCTTTTTTTCTTTCTTTTATTGCTATTTTATAAGATCCTTGTAACACTATCCCGCCAATTTTATTTTCATTTCCGTCAGAAAGAACAATGAAATTATTTAAATCACTATTATAAGTTCCAGTAAAACTTATTACTCCTTTAAGTTCTGTACGATCGTTATTTGGCTTAAGAGTACTATAATGCGTTTTAAGCCAGTCTATTTCGGAATCTGTCAGCATGTTTTAAATACACCAAGGACGACTTGGAATGAAGGGTTGAGGATTATTACTTAAATACGATTTTTCAGGCTGCTCGCAGAACACTTTTTTCCATTCATCTACTCGATCTGTATTTTCAATTTTAGCAAAAGCATCTTTTGCTGCTTGAACTACCATTGCCTTATCAGATGTACTCACAAGGCGAGATACAATGTTATTTGTATTTGCTGGATCATCAAGTTGAATACTTTCAAATCTATCTTTTAACGCTTCTATTATTTTTACAAAGGATGTTTTAAGATTGTCTTTATTTTGAGAACCATTTAAAATTTTTACAATAAAGAGTTCGAGTACAAAAGTTTTAATATTAACATTATTTCGATTACTCCAAATTTTTACTAACCGAATTACTGGAACACATCCACTGTTAGCGATGTGATCAATATGAGTTTTAAGATTTGTTTGCATTCTTTCCTTATCTCCATATGCAACATGCAGGAATACATCCTTTGTATTCTCTATAAAGCGGCCTGGAACCACATCAATATGATACCCCTGAGGTGTCTTGTCATCTTTAAGATTCATTATGCGCTCTGCTGATGCCTTGCTCTGCGTTGCATATTTTGTTCGCAAATGATTGGCAACATCCTCTCTTATATCTTTTAAACTACGTGAGTCGCTACTTGGAAAATAGCAAACAATATCGAGGTCAAAATTGTCTTGTATCATTGTTCCTTTTTCATGTGAACCTGCATATCTTATAACAGGGTCATTGCCAAACTCAACGCGGAGAAAATCGGTAACTTCTTTCTTGTGAGCTTGCAACGTATTTTCCTGATCAGTTGTAAGGTCTTGTGAATTCAATAATTCTTGCAAATATTTTTCGATGTTATTCATGATTTTATATTTAATTAATAGTTAATAATGATATAAACCCTCCTTTCATTTTTTCATGGTCATAAACAATAACCTTTGGGTCTGATTTTGGCAAAATTTCTCTACCGCAAAGAACAGCAATGGGAGCGGGGATGGCCGGAAATAAGTGAATCATAATATCCGGGCCATGATGATTTCTAATCTGACTTAATAATTTTCGATATACTTCTCTAAAAAATTTTAACTGAGATTGTTGGTTTAAAAAGCCCGGATTGGGAGTTTCAATTGAAATTTCATATATATGCGGTTTTCCCTCAAAATTCTTATATACTTCCTCATAGTGTATTTTGCCACTTAAAGATAGTATCAATACAATATTCTTATTATCAGAACCATCAATTTCATGGATGGTATACTCAAAAGGTTCATTACTCTCGGGCTTCCATTTCCAATCTTCGGTATCACGATGCTTTTGAAATAAATCTGCAGGGATTATATTTCCAATAGCATGTCCCAATTTTATTAAAAGAGGAATAGGGCCTAATGCAAATACTGAGATATGGCTTGGACGTGGACGATCATTCCCTGGGGCAAGTTCACGATGTACTTGTGCACCTATTTCATCGAAAAAGGATTCCCAAAAATTTACTTCACCACGGCCAGGCCTATTGGTATAATCCATTAATATACCTTTATCATCAGCTGGAAATCTCGGAAGGATTGCTTGATAAGTATCCTTAAGAGCAATTGCCACAGGCCTCTCTCCAATATTCGCAATAAATCGAAAAACAGTCGTACTAACATTCGGCTGTAAATCTGTTTGTATTCGAATTCTATTTTCGTGAGCCTGTTTGTATTTTTGTAAATCTTCTACTGAATACCCCTCACTATTGCTTCCATCAACAAGTTTTGAATGATCTAAACATACTAGCATAAGGTTATCAAAATCTTTTGCCATTTCTGAAGATAGTAGACTATTACCCCGAGGCCCATTAGAACTCGCTGCAATAATATGTGCCATGTGTGCAAAATTGTCTTCTTTCAATGTAAGACCCTCCCGCCAAACATATTTGTTACAACCTGGAAACTCACAACGTCCGCCAGACAAAACCCACAGTTTCAATTTTATATTTTCTGGTATGTTTGGTCTTCGGGTCATGTTATTTTGAGTTAGGTCTTTTAATAACACTGATTACTTTACCGTTAATACTGAATTCATCATCAGCATGAAGATAAATTGGCTCATAATCGTATGATGAATCTGCCAATAGAACAATTTGATCATTCTCTTTATCTTCAATAAATCTTTTTATAGTTGCCTTATTATCAATTATAGCTAAAACAACATCATTCTTTAATGGACTTTTTTGATTCGAATCAATAATTGCATAATCGCCATCTTCCAATCTTTTTCCTGCAATTTCTGCTCGATTCATTGACGAACCATCTGCCTTGATTGCAAACAATCCATCTGCACTGTTCTTATGAAGTAACCTACTTGATATCCTTAAGAACCCCTCAAAATTAGTTTCCGAAAAAACATTAGCGGGACCACAATTTGCTGTCCCAATAACTGGGATCGATAAAAGAATTGAACCTTCTCCAAGAAGATCATTTTGAAAATCAGTATCACGCCCCATAATACCCTTAAATTTCTCTATCCTAAAAAACCCTTTCTTTTCAAGTTGTGAAAGGTGATGTTTGATTTTCTGTGGTGATTCGTTAGGCATTTCAATAGACTCAGCCATCTTACGAAGACTCATTAAAGAGAGATCTTGAACCTTTGAGAGTAGTAATAATTTTTCTTGTATTGGATGCATAAAGCAAATGTAGCATATTTCCTTAATATACACAAGTCCTTAAAACTTGACAGTTACAATTTTAATAAATATATGCATACAAATAGACCCTTGGTATATATACCATTGGTGGTGACCTATTTGGGTTGTTTTCCGAAATACCCTCCCTTCATGAACTCGTAAAAGAAAGCATACGAAAATTAGAAGTATATATGTTTAAAAGATATTAAGATAAGCATGTTAAAAATTAAAGAGTTAATGCTTATATTTAAGCATAACTAACTTCTGTTTGTATTTTCAATACAGATATATTTTAAAAATGATATAATATAGTAATTATGAAAGAGTACAGTGAATCATTCTTAAAGATTATTACCATTGTTGGTGTTATTGAAACAATTATCCTTCTTTTCTTTTTAATTAGGACTATTGTACTGTGGGTAACTGGAATTTCTCCAGCTCTTTGGCGGCTAGGAAATGGTTTGGCAAAAAGAAAAATTGCAATTTTTGCAAAAGGTGACAATGTTAGTAGTTTAAAAAGTCTCCTTCTAGATTCGAAGCTGTTTAAAGAAAAAAATATATGTGAAATAACAAAGACTGCAGATTTGGAGAAGGCTGAAGAAGCCTCAGTATATTTAGTATTTTGGCATGATTGGGCACAAGATATTGAGAACATCCTCAATAAAAAGCCGGACAAATGCCCCTTAGTCGTGTATGCGCCTTACAATTTAGAAAGAATCCCCAGTGAACAGATGAAAAGTTTGGATGGTAAGCGACATTCTTCTGTGACCAACTTTCGCGGGCGATTATTAAACGATATTGTTACCTCAATGATCACTACTAGCTATGACAGAAAGTGATAATTATCTATTGAGCATATTACAAAAGTATAAGCCACATGATATTTCAATTTATGAGGTTTATTCAATACCGGAATTAAAAGGTATAATAAAAACCTGGGCCAGTAAATGTTTTATAGAAATAACAAATTCTGGATCACGAGCAAAAGGAACAGCTATTTCCATTGCTTCGGATGTTGATTATCTAGTATCATTGTCAAATGATTGTCCTGATACACTAAAAGATATATATAATTCACTTTTTAATACAATTAAATCGCGATATACAATTGTTAGAAAGCAAAATGTTTCTGTACGGGTTAAAGTGAGCGATCTAGAAATTGATATAACTCCTGCTAGAAAACTTCCCGGCAATACCAATAATCATAATCTATATGTTTCCAAACAAGAAACTTGGAAACAGACAAATATTCAAAAGCACATAAATGACGTTTCCCAATCCGGAAGGCTAAACGAAATAAAAATATTGAAAATTTGGAGAGAATTAAACCAATTGGACTTTCCTTCAATTTACCTTGAATATTTACTTATTGATGGCATTCTTTCTGGAAAATCTAAAGACAATGATTATTTGGCGAGAAATGTTTGGTATGTACTTGAGCAACTGTCAAAAGATATGGCTAATCCGCTTTTTTCTCGTATTGTAGATCCAGCGAACTCTGCAAATATTCTGTCCGACCTCTTAGCCCAAACCGAAAAAAACAAAATAATAGCAAAAGCAAAAATTTCAGCGAGTCAGCAATATTGGAGCAATATTATTTGGTAAAATGTTATTTCTAACAATTAATGTGAACCACTCAGAACTTCTAATCGGGCAGATAAATCTCGCAAATGTCCCTCCCTTTATCATCAAAAAAGAAATTGTTAGGATTTGATTATGGAGAATGTAACTAAAATTGGAAAAATTAATTTTCGCAATACAAATCAGGTTTTTGGCATAAAAGATAAGGATAGAGCTGGTCACATTTATTGTATTGGAAAAACAGGAGTTGGAAAAAGCACCTTGTTATTAAACATGGCGATTTCGGACATTCAAAAGGGAAAGGGGTTATGTATCATAGATCCTCATGGCGATATTGCCGAAACTATTTTGGATTATGTACCGAAAGAGAGATTAGAGGATGTTATATACTTCAACCCAAAAGACATTGAATATCCGATTGCCTTTAATCCACTCAAAGGAGTTCATCCTAACCACCACCACTTGGTGGCATCAGGCCTTATTTCCACCTTCAAAAAGATCTGGGCTGATTCCTGGGGGCCGAGGTTAGAGTATATACTTCGCTTTAGCTTACTAACCCTGCTTGAATATCCCGATGCTACCTTACTTGATATTCAACCCCTGTTAACTGATATGTTCTTTAGAAACAGAGTGCTCAGCTATGTAACCAATCAGCACACCCTGTCATTTTGGAAAAACGAGTATGATAAGTATTCTCCGTCATTACGGTCAGAATCTATTACCCCTATACTTAATAAGACCGGAGTATTTCTGACCAGCATTCCACTTAGAAATATTGTTGGACAAAAAACAAGAGGATTCAGAATGCAGGAAGTACTGGATAAAGGGAAAATATTAATTGCCAATTTATCCAAAGGCGAGATAGGAGAAGATGCCTCTTGTTTATTGGGAAGTATTTTAGTTACTTCTATTCAATTAGCTGCCTTATATCGCTCAATACAAAAAGAGCATGAACGCATTCCCTTTTACCTTTATGTTGATGAAATGCATTCTTTTGTATCCTTATCCTTTGTCGATATATTGGCAGAAGCAAGAAAGTACAAATTATCGTTATTTCTAACGCACCAATATATTGAACAGAATCATGAAAAAATCCGGGCTGCCATATTTGGAAATGTAGGTACGATGATCTCTTTTCGAATAGGCGCTGCCGATGCTGAATATTTAGCAAAAGAGTTCTATCCCATTTTTAATGAAGATGATTTAATAAACCTGCCGCGGTATTCAATGTATTTAAAAATGATGATTGATGGTGCTACTTCCAAGCCTTTTAGCGCAATGACATTACCGCTCCAAATAAAGACTGATTCGTTAAGAGAAAAAGTTATTGACATTTCACGAAAGAAATATGGTAAGGAAAGAGCGGTAGTAGAGAAAAGTATATTTGATAGACATCAGAAACCGCCTGAGGAAAATAAAACGAAAAGTTTATTTGATTACCAGCAGATTAATTAAATATAACTATAAAATTCGATAGAAACCCATTTTCAAAATTATCTGAAAAGAAATTAATTTTACCCAACACTGAGAATAGGCTACTTCATTAGCCAAATCAGCCCAACGTTATAATTACATTTTTTTGCATCTTGCGTTGGTTGCACTAAAAATTATATGCAAATGTGTTAATAACTTATGGATTAATATCCCTCTTTGATTGCTAATTTTGAATGAGTTACATAAAATAAATCAACACTAGAACTTGATGTCCCTAAAACTTACATTCTCAGGTCATGAATCATTCCAATGCCGTCAAATGTGGCTAAAGAAAGGATATGATTATGCAAAGAAAAAAAAATCATTTGCTGATAAAGATGCCGTTGTTGAATTAGGCGTGGGGAAAAATATGGTTGCCTCTATCCGCTATTGGATGAAGGCTTTTGACTTATTAACCCAAGAGGATGAACTAACTCTTTTTGCTCACAAGCTTTTAGCTGATGATGGTTACGACCCTTATTTAGAAGATGAAGCTTCCCTTTGGCTTTTGCATTATCACTTAGTCAAAAAAGGCTTATCCTCTATCTATTCTATTGTATTTAATGAACTTCGCAAAGAAAAAATTGAATTCACAAAAGAAACCTTTATCGCTTATGTTAGGCGTAAATCAGAGACGACAAAATCGACAATAAATGAAAAAACTTTAAGCGAAGATTTTGCAGTTCTCACAAAAATGTATTTGCGTTCAGATGCTCAAAGCCTGGATAAGGAAGATAGCTTTTCTGGATTACTTACAGAATTATCCTTATTAAAATCTTATCAGAAAAAAAGACAAATAGAAAAAAAGACGGAAATTATTGACATCTACTCAATAGAAAATAATGAAAGAACGGAAATTCCGGATGAAATAATTCTTTATGCAATACTTAACAACGAAGATTTCGATTTGTCAATTAACTTAAATGCCATTGAACAAAATTATAACAGTGTTGGGGCTATCTTCGCAATTAATAAACCCGGGCTGCAAAGTAAAATTGAGAATCTTACAGAGAAATACAATTTCATTATATTTAATGACCAGGCAGGAATAAAAGAAATACAATTTAAAAAGAAACCAACAGCATTATCAATCCTTGATAAATATTATGCAAACTAAATTCACTACTTCTACAAATATTATTCGTGATGTATCACGGGATTTAAACTATATCCCAACACCGAATGCTGTGAGAGTAGTGAATCAAATTGCAAATGATTTCAAAAAAGGCATTCGGTCTTTCAATATCATTGGTTCTTATGGTACGGGAAAGTCATCATTTCTTTGGGCATTACAACAAAGCCTTTTTGGAAAGAAAAGATTTTTTGACATCAATCTGCTTCAAAACCCAAAAATTGAGGTCATCAATTTTATTGGTGAATACAAATCTATAACAAATGTTTTTGCTGATTATTTTGATGTTACCCATAGCAAAAATCAAACTGAAAATATTCTTTCAGAAATCTTCAATCGCTATCATGAATTAGGGAAGAAAAATCCATTGCTTTTTTTGGTAATTGATGAGTTTGGAAAAATTTTAGAATATGCTTCACAGCATGAGCCTGAAAAAGAATTGTTTTTTATACAGCAGCTATCAGAGTTTATAAATAACCCCGTCCATAACATTATTCTTGTTACAACAGTTCACCAAAACTTTGATGCGTATGCTTTCTCTTTAAGCAATGCACAAAAACAAGAATGGACTAAAGTTAAAGGAAGGTTTCGTGAAATAACCTTTAACGAACCTGTTGAGCAGCTCCTTTTCCTTGCTTCAGAACATTTGAAAGCACACCAAACCGATAGGAAAACAGAAACGGAAATAAATTCAGTTTTAGTAATTGCAAAAAAATCAAGAGCATATAATATAAATCCGGATTATGCTGCGGAGGTTGCTGCAAAACTTTTTCCGCTTGATATGATTGCTGCAAACACCCTCACACTTTCATTACAGAAATACGGACAAAATGAGCGGTCACTTTTTTCTTTCCTTGAATCTACGGACCACACAGGCATTAATAACTTTGATAAGAAAACAAATCCATTCTATAATGCAGCATGTGTATATGATTATTTAATTTTTAATTTTTATTCCTTCATCAACTCCAGGTACAATCCTGATTTTTCTGCCTGGTCAGCAATTAAAAATTCCTTAGAGGAAACAGAAAGGCTGTTTGATGAAAATATAGATAGCTATTCAAAGATTCTCAAAACTATTGGACTGCTTAATATTACTTCCGCGAAAGGGGCTGATTTAGGAAAAGATTTTTTGGTAAAGTATGCTACTGCCTGCTTAGGTATTATAAACGCAGGCAGGTTCATTGACAATCTTGAGAACAGAAAAGTAATTCTATATAGGAATTATACCAAACGCTTCATTCTTGCAGAAGGTACAGATCTTGATATATCATCTGCACTTATTGAAGCAGGCAATAAAGTAAGTGATATTATTGATGTTGTTACGCTTCTCAAAAGAGAATATCAGTTACCACCGGTTTTAGCCAAATCATATTCTTATTTAAACGGAACGCCACGGTTATTTGAATTTAAAATTTCTGACTTCCCTATTTTGGAGGTGCCGCAGGATGAAATTGATGGATTTATAAATCTTGTGTTCAATGAAAGGTTAAATATTGCAGATATAAAGAAAGAATCGGCAGCGCAGAAGGAAGCTATCATTTATGGATTCTATCAAAACTCAAAGACGATAAAGAACCAGCTATTTGAAATTGAAAAGACAAGAAAAGTTATTGATGAATACGGAGATGATAAAATTGCTGTGAAAGAATTAAACAATATTTTGTTGCATCAACAAAATTTGTTGAACCATTATATGCTCAATAATCTTTACGCAAAAAAATCAGACGTGAAATGGATTTTTAGAGGAGAGGAAGTAAAAATTTCAAGTAAGAAAGAGTTTAACAAAAAACTTTCCGGAATATGTTGTGAAATATATCCCAATACACCAAAGTTCAAAAACGAATTAGTAAACAAACACAAAATCTCAAGTTCAATTCACACTGCCAAAAAGAATTATCTCCGTGCCTTAGTGGATAATTGGAATAAACCCGACTTAGGTTTTGAGCGTAGCAAATTCCCGCCTGAAAAAACAATTTATCTGACCCTACTAAAGGAAAATGGAATAGAGCTTTATTCGGATAAAATAAATTTTGCTACAAAGGTTGGAAAGAACTCTTCTTTTATTCCGTTATGGAATTATTCAATTGAATTTTTAAATAGTGCAAAGCTTCATAAAAGAACCATTGCTGATTTTATTGAGCCACTTTCCAGGCGTCCATTCAAACTAAAGCAAGGTTTGATTGACTTTTGGATTGCTTCCTTTTTATTTATTAAACGGGACGATTATGCGTTATTTGGTGAAAGTGGCTACATACCTTACCTAACTAATGAGGTGCTTGAACTAATCATCAAGCTCCCTGAAAAATATGAAGTCAAAACATTTGATATTGAGGGCGTAAAACTTGATATCTTCAATAGTTACCGTGTTTTTCTAAATCAACATTCAAAAGAGAAATTAGATAATCAAACATTCATTGAAACCATAAAGCCATTTCTTGTTTTTTATCGTGGTCTTTCTGATTATTCAAAAAACACAAGACGTTTAAAAAAAGAAACAATTGCAATCCGAGATGCCATAGCAAATTCAAAAGATCCTGAAAAATCTTTCTTTGAAGATTTTCCAATAGCGTTAGGTTATTCCAGTGAAGGCTTACAAAAATCGAAAGATAAATTGCAGGCATACATTATCAAGTTGCAGGATTCAATTCGTGAACTTCGCAGCAGTTATGATAATTTGCTTAATCGCTTTGAGGAATTTCTTTTGGCTGAATTTATAGGAGAGCAATTAGAATTTGATGAATACAAATTGAAATTGCAGAGCCGGTTCAAAAGGCTAAAGAAACACTTGTGCCTTCCGCATCAAAAAACATTTATTCAACGATTAGATTCTGAACTGGATGATAAAAAAGCGTGGTTGAGTTCTATTGCACAGGCTGTTGTTGGCAAATCACTTGAAACAATTAAAGATGAAGAAGAAGTTCTGCTCTATGATAAATTTAAAACCTTAATTTTTGAATTGGATAGCCTGACTAATATTTCAAAAGCTGATTTGGATGAAGAGCATGAAGATATATTGGGTATAGAGATCAGTTCATTTATAGATGGCATTCAAAAAAAATTGGTCCGCTTGCCAAAGACCAAAAAGAAAGAAGTAAGCAAGATTGAAGATTCAATTAAAGCAAACCTTTCTAAAGATAAATCACTTAACATTGCAGCATTAGTCGGCATATTAAAAGACCTTTTGTAAAAAATGAAACGTATCAGACACTTATTGGGTATTTCAGGAGGCAAAGACAGTGCTGCTTTGGCCATTTATATGAAAGACAAATATCCACAATTGGATATTGAGTATTACACTTGTGATACAGGAAAAGAATTGGATGAAACCTACCAATTGATAACCAACTTAGAAATTTTTCTTGGTAAAAAAATCATCAGATTGAAAGCGTTTGAAGGAAGCCCAGAAGACCCTTTTGACCACAAACTAAAAAGCTTAACAGGATTCTTGCCCTCACAGCAATTTCGTTGGTGTACAAAAAGTTTAAAACTCGACCCCTTTGAAAAATTTGTAGGGGCTGACAATGTGATTTCTTATGTCGGTATTAGAGGCGATGAAGAAAGAGACGGCTATATTTCACGCAAACCGAATATTCAAACAATTTTTCCTTTCAGAAAAAATATTTGGAGCGAAGATGTAATTGTAAGATTGTTGTCTAATAATAATTCAGAACAAGTTTTACATTTATACAGCAATATTAAACCTTCAAAAAGCTCTGCAAGATTTAAAGAAGTTCTACAACAACCGGTATCATTAAAATTCAATCAAGTACAAAAGCTAAATTTATTACTTGACATTAATATCAAAGACTTTAATGCATTAGTGTTTTCATTTTTGAAGACTACCAATTACCCTCTATCGAATGAAGAGGGATTTGCTTTGACTGATAATGATGATATTTTAATTCGAGATGATATTTTTCGAATATTAGAAGAAAGTGGAGTAGGTGTACCTAAATATTATAAAAAGATTGATTTTGAAGTGAACGGGAAGAAGGGACAATATTCTAGGAGTCGTTCAGGATGTTATTTCTGTTTCTTTCAACAAAAAATAGAATGGATTTGGCTTTTTGAGCAACATCCAGATAAATTTAAATTGGCTTTGGAATATGAAAAGGAAGGATATACCTGGAATCAAAATGAGAAATTAGCAGATCTCGTTAAACCCGAGAGAATGCAACAGATTAAAGAAGACTATTTGATAAGAGTGGAGAAAAATTCACAAAGCAAATCACCATATTTATTAGATATCCTGAATGAAGCTGAAGAAGAAGGATGTGCAGCTTGCTTTATTTAAAGAAATATGGAACAAGACGAAAACATATTAGAGACAATTTCTTTCAGAGTTGATGCTGGATTAATTGATAGACTTGGAAGAGAACTTGTAGGAAGAGCAGAAACCGCAGTTTCTGAACTTGTAAAAAATTCTTATGATGCAGATGCAACAACTGTTGATGTAAAGTTTATCAATTCAAATGAAGTTGGCGGTACGCTGAAAATTATTGACAATGGTTTAGGAATGACAAGAGCTGAATTGGTAAAAGGATTTATGACCATATCTTCTACTGATAAAATTCACAATCCAAAGTCAGCCCGTTATGAAAGAAGCAAGGCAGGAAGAAAAGGAATTGGAAGATTTGCAACACATAGATTGGGAAGTCAACTAACTATAATTACTCAAACGAAAGCTTCTGAAAAAGCACTCAAACTTTCTATCAATTGGGATGATTATAAAATTGACACCGATTTAATTTCAATAAAAAATTCAATTGAAGAAACAGAAAAAACGCAGGAAGAAGGAACAGAATTAATCATTGACACTCTGAGGGAATGGTGGAGTGAAAGTGAAATAAAAAGAATTTACAGATATGTTTCTGACTTGTTGCAACCTGATTATTTATCTGATAGAAGTCGTGATTTAAAATTAGCCAAGCAAACAGATTCTTCCTTTAAAGTAAAGTTCACTCAAACAATAAATGAAGTTGAACGAGTTATTGCCGACCCTGATCAAATGCTATTTGAAAAAGCATTGGCTGTGATTGAAGGATATGTTGATGCAACCAATGATGGCTTTTGTTCAGTTTCAAGTTTGAGTTTGGATTTGGGAGATAACAACATCATTCCAATTTTGTACGACAAAGAAATTGAAACAGAAGAATTAATTGATGGAGAAAATAAAATTGTAGTTACTAAAGAACCTAAGTACGAGAAATTAACCAATGTTCATTTCAAAGCATATTATTTCATTTACAATAGAGAAGAATATTATACCAATATTTCAAAAATAGAATTGAATAATATTTTGAAAATTTCTTCTGAGCAAGGCGGGATAAAGTTGTACAGAAATGGTTTTAGAGTTTTGCCCTATGGAGAAAGAAACAATGATTGGTTAAACATTGACAGGAGATATTACAATGAATCAGGAACTAATGTTCCTTTTGGTAATCACAACTTGTTTGGGTTTGTTGAGATAATTGATTCAACAGGAGATTTATTTGAAGAGACGGCAAGCCGAGAAGGATTACTTGAAAATGAAGCCTATGTTGAATTAAGGGATTTTGTTTCCAAATCTTTAGAAGCAGGAAGAAACAGAATTCGATTTGCAGTTGAGAAAATAAAAAAAGAAAAGAGAACACCCCAAACAAATACTGGAAATAACATTGTAGAAAAAAATACCATTGACAAACTAAATGAATTAGAGAAGCAAGTCAATGACTTAATTGAAAACAAGGGAGACGAAAAAAATAATCAAGAGTACAAAGAGAATGTAAGAAAGACAGTCAGAGAATTAAAACTTGAATTCCAAACTATCCTTGATGAATTAGGTATGTTAAGAGTTCTTGCAGGGTTAGGATTAACTATTGGAGAATTCACTCATGAAGTAGTACAGTTTTCACCTTCAATGAATGGTGATTTAAGTGTTCTTGGTGAACAGCAACTTGATATTACTGGCATAAATTCATTGGAAAATTTAAAACGAACGATAAAATTATTTACTTCTTACACAGCATATTTTAATGCAACAGTATCTGCAAATGTGAGCAGAGAATTGAAACCACAAGAATTAGATATTGTAGTAAACCGATTCAAAGACATCATTGAAGCAGACCTAAAAAAATTGAATATAGAATTAATTACAGATTTTTTCGGTTACGGATTAATTACAGTTCCAATGCATTCTTCTGAATGGAGTTCAATACTCTTTAACCTTTACACAAATTCAAAGAAAGCAATCAGACGAGCAAATGCTATTGGTAAAATAAAAATAATTGCAGGAGTAGAAGAGAACAAAGTATATCTTGAATTCTTAGATAACGGAGATGGAATTCCAGAGGGTAACAAGGAAAAAATATTTGATGCTTTCTTTACAACTTCTTCACCTGTGGGCTTTGATGCTACACAAGATGAAAGATTGACAGGCACAGGTTTAGGTTTGAAGATAGTTAAAGATATTGTTCAAACTTACGGAGGGACAGTTGAAGTAGTGAAGTCAGAAAAAGATTATGTTACTTGCTTTAGAATTGAAATCCCGACTGCAACTAAAAAACAAAAAGAAGAATATGGCTTGTAATTATATTTACATAGATGATACTTTCAAAGACATTGAGAAGGGAACTATCAATGGGCTTGAAAATGGAGGAGAGATAAAAATTGATTTCCTTAAACCAAATACATGGGAAGAATTATTAAACATATTAATGGGAAAACTTCAAACTTCAAATGGCTTGTTACTTGATTTGCGTTTAGGAGAAATTCCTTTTGAAGGTGAAAAAAGAGCTGAGTATAAAGGTTCAACATTAGCACAAGAACTCAGGACAAGAATTAAAGAAAAGAAAATTATTTCGTTTGACTTTCCAATTGTACTTATTTCTGGTGATGCTTACATAAAGGAATCATTGGACAAAACGAGTTGCGATTTGTTTGATGCAATAATTGAAAAGGAAAAACTTGGCAATGAAATTCAATACTCTGATTTTAAAAAGCAATTGATAAGTCTTGCAACTGGGTATCAAGAATTAAATCGTATTGAAAATATTATTGAAAAAGTATTAAACATTGGAGACACTTCTTTTATAGATATTCGAGTTCTTGATGCTTATAAAAAAATAGAAGCCGAACCGAAGCATATTATTGCAAGATTCCTTTTAAAAGATTTGTTAGCAAAACCATCATTCTTAATTGATGAAAATTTTCTTTCTGCAAGACTTGGAGTAAATCAAAAATCCGAAGATTGGAGTACGCTAAAGAATAAAATTTTAGAACACACAAAATATACTGGAGTGTTCTCTGATTTTTATATTCGTTGGTGGATGCCTCTTCTTGAAATGTGGTGGCAGAAAGAAATTTCCGATAAAGTCTTTTTAAGAAATTCAAGTGCAAAGCAGCGTGTGGAATTATTAAGTGAAAAATTGAAGTTGAAATTAATTCCAGTTGAGAAAACAGAAAAAAGTAAAAGTGATTGCTTTTGGACAGTATGTAAAGCAACATTGAAACCTATTGACACTATTGATGGATTCGTTATTGCGAATCAAGATGACTTATACCCGTGGCAAGAGAAAGAATATGTATGTGTTGACGAGGCTTTAAGACCTACTAAAATTGATAGTTGGAAAGGAGTTGCAGCATTGGAAAAAAATCGCTTGCAGAAGTTAAAGGAACTTTATAGTAAAACAGAACAACGGATAAAAAAGTAAAATGGTAAGTGCCGATTTAAATAAACTTGCGGAACTACTTTCAAGAGAGGGATTTTGCAATGATGTTTCAGCATTGTATAGTGCAAGTAATATGTGCTATAATATACCTGATGAAGATAGTTGTAGTTATAATTTTGGAAGTCTATTGTTTCAACCTGATGCAGTTGGTGGAAAAATACCTTTTAATGCAGAAGATATATTAATAAAATTTTCAATTTCTATTGAGATAAATAAAATCAATTCGACATCAGTTTCAGACCCTTTAAATGATTTACTATTTGATTTGGAAATATTTGGTTTGTATTATGACGAAGCAAGCGACAGCATAAAAAACCTTTACAGCTCTTGGCATTTAGACAGGCACATAAGAATTGATAATGATGGTGATAATAAATATTCTCATCCTCAATATCATTTTACTTTTGGAGGAAAAAAAATGCAAGAAGAAAATTTAGATTATGGCGCTACTTTAATATTGCCAAGTCCAAGAATTGCATATCCGCCAATGGATGCTGCTTTAGGTATAGATTTCATCTTGCAGAATTACATTAATAGGAATAAAACTAAATCTCTTCTGACAAATCCTGAGTATAGGGAAATTATAAATAAATCTCAAACAAGACTTTGGAAACCATTTTTTTGTTCTCTTTATTCTTTCTTTAATCCGGAAAATCTCAATATCTCCGCAGATTTTTCCCCAAGAAGACTTATGCCCTTATATTGCTAATCTATTTTTCCTCTAACAAATCTAAAAAGCAATTATCATTATTAACAAAAAAAGAAGGTTCTGATTCCAACTTTGACCTTATTTTATCAAAACCACCGTTAGCATACTCTTCCATAAGCTTCCTAAGATTTAGTATCTCTTTTTCTATTTCTTTATCATCCTTATTCTCAAGTTCGTTGAAATCAATGTCCAATTTTGAAATAAGTCCCATGAGAATGAAATCAACTAAGTCAACCGGTTGCCAATGCTTTATATAATACATAAAACTTATCTTCCTTGCATTTTCAGGAATTGGCAAGCGATAATTATTTTTTAACCCAAGAAGAGTTGCATACATAAAGATTTCGAATTTAGTTGAAAATTGTTTGCCTTGTTCAAAAGTTGCTTCCTCGCCAGCACTTCCAGCTTTTCCTCCTTGTCCTACGGTAAATCTTAAAATAAATTCTTCATGCTGCGAATTGTATTCAGGAGCTTTATCTTTTATTTTTTTTAGTAATTCCATTTTAATTCAGTGCTTCGATTTTTGTTGACAAATTATTTCTATTACTTCTTTCCGTTTCTGGGATAGATGGAGTAATTGTATAAACCTTCCCGATTTTAATTTCAGAGTTGGTTAATAGTTCAGTCCTTAAATTTTGATTCTTATAAAATTCTTTACTCATTATGATGCTTTGCCTATAAACTTTACTAATTGTTTTACAAAATCCAATAGTATAATCTTCGCCGAAAACAGAAGTAGGGGCATCTGTAATTAAAGTATAAAAGCTAACTACGCCATCGTTGCTCTTTGCTGAAATAATTGCCATAATTGTAGCCAGCTTTACTAAAATTAGGTTACTTGTATTAGATCCCAAAAGCGGAACACCATTGTTGTCTATTATTTCAGGCATAAAATTACCATTGGGCAATCTCCGTAGTTTTATCTGACCTCTTGCCGATTTGTTTCCAGAAGTCATTGCTTCATAATGACCATTTGCTTCTTTTTCTAATTGTGTAATCAAATTATTGAATACTCTTTCTCTTGTGTTTCCTGCAATAATTTCAAAATCATTGAGAACATCTTTTTTCTCAATCAACCATTTTGGTATTTCTCCCGTTACAAGTTCTTTAAGTTGGTCGTTTACACTCCTTAAACCGGTTTTAAAGTGTTCAATTTGTTGAGTGATTTTATTTTGTTCATCCTTAAAATCTCTAGCCTTTTTATTCTGGATTGAATATTCATTTAAGATGTCAAGTGCATCTTCGCTTGTTAAAGAAGTATCAGATAAAAGTTTCTGAATATCTTCTTCTACTTTATTCATTTCTTTATTTGCATCTCTAATCTTTGCGTTGATATTGCTAATCTTTTTAAGCGTGTCTTTTATGTCAGAATCAATTTCTTCGATACGATGGGTAAGAGCTAAACCGTTTTGATATAACCGCTTAAAATCATCAGTGAAATTTTGTTTAACAATCGGTTCACTGTCTGTTGACTTTAATTTGATATCAGGTCGGTCAATCAGTTCTTTTATTTTTTGCCACGCATCCGAATTTTTCTTTGCCTCCCTATCACATACCAAACACTTTTCCTCATCCAACATACGCTGAACATAAATTGGCTCCGGGACATCAAGCGGCAAACGGGTCTGCAATTTCTTTACAATTTCACTTTCAGCAGTCAGCATTGCTTTTGTTTCAGCAGCCTTTTCAAGTTTCTTATTTTCATAAGCAATAAAACGATTGCTAAATTCAGCATGCAAAGATTCAGTTCCCTTCAAAACCCATTTATTGCGGAACATTTTTCCATGAAAACTAAATTGTTCTTCCTTTAATGTTTCATTCAGCTCATTCAAGAGTTTAAGAACACCTTTTTTTCTTTCTTGTAGTTCATTCACTTTTTGAGCATCTGCCTGCTTATTTAAAAGCGTTTCACACCTTGTTTCTGCTCTTGATAAATTTTCAATAACTTCTGTTTCATCTTTTTGTAGGTCAGCAATCCTCTCTTCTAATTTTGTTTTTTCCTTTCCTAATTGTTCGCTTTTATCAATATCCTTACTTAGCCTTCTCACTTCACGGTCATATTCAGTGTTGCCGGATTTTGCGGCAGCAATAGCAATTTCTTTTAATTCGTCATAACGGGTAATGCTGGATAAAACATTGATTGCTTTTGTGAGGGTATCTTGTTTATTGAAATCAATTATTGATTCTACCTGCTCACCTTGAAACCATAGATAATCTTTCATTTTAGGCGGCAAAATATTAGAGACAATTCTTCTTTTTTCTTCTTCATCATTTACCATTTTCGCGTTCAGGTATGATAAATCTTTTTTCATTATTGTAAACTCACTGTCATTCGTTTCCATGATCTTTCCATCCATAATATTTGCAGTGTATTTCCTTTCAAGAATATAAACATTATCCTTTTCTAAATTGTGAAAAGTAATACTTACTGATGCGCTTACTTTTCCATCCTTCGCATCCGCTTTTGCTTTATCAGAAATTATCTTTGATTTAACTGCCTTTGTATTTTGAAATTCTTTTTTCTCCGGCACAAATACCTGGTCGTACAATACCCAATAAAAGGCATCATAGAGTTTTGATTTACCATAGCCATTATCTCCTATAATAACATTAATCCCCTCGGTAAAATCCATAACATTATCCTTACCATGATAACACATGAAATTTACAAGTTCAATTTTTTCAATTATCATTCTGTTATTTATTGAGGTATTGATTTATTTTTCGGGCAGTAACACCTTCCGATTCTTCATCAACATTTCCATTGATAGCCAATTTAATTACTTCAATAAGTTTTACCCCACTTTGGTCAATGAATTTTAATGCATCAATTTTTGCCTGAGTGATATAGTTCTTTTCAATTAAGAGTGGGTCTTCAAGATAAGCTTGAAAAATGTTTTCTCTCGTCATACTGTTGCGAGTTCGTTTTGAATAGTGTAAATATTAAGATTGTAATGATTGCAAACATTGCTAAAAATGTCTTCCGTAAAATACGGATTTTTTGAAAGGGATGCGAAATACATCACTCTTTCCAATTCCGTTCGTACCATTCTTTTTTCCAAATCAAAAGTTTCGGAACCTTCTAATTGGTTTTCATAATCAGGTATTACAACTAAATCATGTATGACAGCATGGTTTTTTGAAGGATGCTTTCTTAGAATCCTTCCCCTTCGCTGAATGAACTGTCGGGGATTTCCAGTACTACTACAAAAAATTGCAGTTTCAGCTCTTGGAATATCTACGCCTTCATCTAAGCATTTCATGGACGCAATTACATCAATTTGTCCAGTCTGAAATTGTTTTAAAATATCATCACGGTCTTTCATTCCACTTATAAATTGATTGACTAAAATCTTGTCATCAATTTTTGCAATTTCACGGGTATATTGATTTATAAGCCTAATATTTTCCTCCACCAATTCATCTACTTCTTCCCTGATTTCAAAGGTTTCTCCCTCCGGAACATATACAAACGTATATTTAAGATTTCCCTTCTCTAAAAATTGTTGTTTCAGAATATCAATTGCTGTACCCAGCTTATTAGCAGCTTTGTGGATTATTCTTTTTCTTTTTAACAATAGCCGTTCAATAATACTTTCTTTTTCAGAATTACCGTTCCCAAAACGATAAAGCTTTGATAATTGGTTACTGATTTCGATATATTCTTTCATTTCCTCATTAGTCAATTTAATGATATGAGGATAATAATAATATTGGCACAATACACCTTCATTAATAGCTCTCTCCATCGAGAAAGAATAAGTGTAAGGTTCCTTATCTTCAAAAAAAACTTCCATTTCAGTAGTGCCTTCAGGGTCATAAATTCTTTTTGGAGTAGCGGACAATCCAATTCTTTTTTTCAATCTAAAGTCTTTGATTTTGCTTGCGACGGTTGGGGAGGCGAGGTTATGCCCTTCATCTGCAATGAAAATTGTATCATCGGGTAAATCATTTATTAGACTTTGAAACTTATCTTTTACAAATGATGCATAAGTGCTGATGATGGCAAATGAAATTGGAATTCTCTTGGCTGTAGAAATCAAAGTAGTTACTTCATTTTGCCAAGTTACCTTTGAAGAAATCTTAAACACTTCCTGGAAGTTGAAAGACCGCACTTCTTTTTCCCATTGGTCTACCAAAGTAATAGTAGGCACGAGGATTAAAGCATGATAAATCTTGTCAGGATTTTTTCTAAATTCATTTAATACGCAATTTAAAGAAGTAATTGTTTTTCCTGTGCCCGTTGCCATTGCAAAAATCCCTTTTCTGCCATTCTTCAACCAATTTTCATACGCTTCATTTTGATATGTTCTTGGTCCATAAGGTGGTGGAAATTTTGGTTCTCTTATAATTTCTTCAATTCTTGTGATTGCTTTTTCAAAAGTCTTTCTAGTTCCTTTATTTTCTAAAACTCGACTTTTCTTTTCAATCAGCTCTTTTTCCTTTATCAACAATTCATTGAGCGAATTATCTCCAAATTCCTTTTTTATTGCAACCGAAACATCTTCCACCTCCAAGTATTCTACAATATCTGATTTGCCTGAAAAAATACTTTCAAAGTCCTTATTCTGCCTATTGATCATCTTACTTGAACGGCTATTTTCCCAACTCAAAAAACTATCCAACTCTTCTAAATTTTCAAGTAATCCAAACGCAGTAAAGTTGCAAGACGCTTTGAAACCAACCGTATTAGTATCATCGGAAAACGTACCTGACTTGTAATGTGCAATACCCCTCCCAGATTTTGGCCTAATAATTTTTATCTTAATTTTTTCATTTGCAATCAGCCAAGCCAAACACTCAAAAAAATGTTTACCATAATCATCAAATGTTCTTTTTAATTTTTTAATATCTGTTAAATCAATGGCAGTATTTTGGACATTGCCATCTCTTCCTGCTTTAATTGCATCTCTGTCGTCTTGAGACAAAACATTATTCACAACCATTCTAAGCGTGCCGCCATTGTAAAGAAATGATGCAAATCCAAGTGACAAGATATTAATGGCAGCGGAACTAAAATAGCCTAAGAGTAAGTCGAACTTTTTACTATTACATAAACCATCCATGTAGAATTGTACAGGTTCACTTTCGCTCCCTGTTCGATAAGATCTATCTTCTGCCCAATTAACCTCTTTAAGCATTTTTTCCGATTGTATTTGAATAGTTCAACTAAAATTAACTCTTTTGGTTAAAATAAATATAGTTTACCGTTTATATTTTGCTTTGCAATAAATCAATTAGTCTTCAAAAAAGGTAAAAAGGTCTCTCTCCGGCTTTGTCAGCAAATAGATGTGCCAAACCATTGCAACAAAAAGCAAAGTTCTGTCTATGTCCTTTCATGATTGCTTTTACTTGCAATGCCCATTCGATGATCCTTCGCAAGCTCAGGTTCACTCTCATGGGTACACGTAGTTTGTTACACTATTTGCAGTTCCTGCAGCCTTCATTCGTGGCAGCTACTTGTGTCCTTCATCCCACTTCGTTTATTGCTTCCTTCGTTCGCCTCAATTTCGTTTCATTCACAAGCTCTGCTATTGCTTTCGCTGTATGGTGTTTACTCTAACACACAAGGCTATACGTAAAAACACACATACCGCTTAGCAATCCTAAGGTTCATTTCACTACACTTTCACTCCACTACGTCATTCATTCACTTCAGTCAGATTCAGTTCACCGCTGCCTATAATTTGCGTGCCTTGCGGCCTGCTATGGCTTCCGGTTTGTCATGTTTTTTGTATCCTGTACTCATTATTCTTTGCAATAACAAAAAAGCAATCCAAACCCTTGCGTATGACGTAGCTGTCCACCGCCCTTTCAGGGCTTGTGTGTTCACCACCATAACAGGCACACGCCGCCAATTCCGTCATGCTTCCTCCATTGGCTTTTGGCGGCACGCCCTTAGCTACAGAGTGGACAAGTGTGAACCTAAAGTTATTTATACACCTGAATTTGCAGCACAAAAGTTAGAATACATCCATAACAATCCTGTTGATACGGATATAGTTAAGGCGGAAGAGTATATTTACAGCAGTGCCGGGATTATTATTATGGCAAGCAATGCGGGCTTTTAAAAATAGAATTCTTATTCTAATTTGAGGTCTGTATGTCCTGAGTTGCAAACTCAGGACATTTATAAAACCATAAAAGTTACTGCATACAGATATGGCTAAGAGGATTTTTTCGCAGCAACATCTCGCCCTAGTGGACGTTGCAAGTACAAAGATTTATAAGGTTTAGTAGCTTAACCCACATTGCAGCTATCCGGGTGGCAATAGCCGCTGTTGTTGAGTTTCAATTTTTTTGAGTGTCATTTTGTGTACTACAGATTTTCGTTTCCTGAATGGTTTATAGTTGGTTTTTAGGATGTCGTAGATTGACTTTAATTTTTCATTAGGTTGCGAGCATTTCCTTACAGTAACCATTTTTTCAAAGGTGTTCGTACCTGTTGTCGTAATCACCTTTTGGGTATTGCCTATACGCACTATTTCCGGCCAGAGGCCGTGTATGTTGTTGCCTTTTAATTGGAACCTCACCGTATTGACCAGCCAGTAAGCCATTATCCCCAAATGTAAATGGGCCATGGTTGCTTTGTCGGTTTTATGATATATCGGACGAAGGTCAAGGTCAGTTTTTAAAGTCCGGAACGCACTTTCTATTTCCCTGATGGTGTTGTAAATATTCCATACAATCACCTCATCACTTACTTTCATATTCGTACGCAGGAAGTAGATTCCAAGACCTTCTATTTTGTCATCATACTTCTGTGGGTCTTTTTGCCAGATCATTTCTGTTGCCCGGTTTGTTTTTTTATCTTCGGTTACTTCAATGATATAATACTGGGCCACAGAAGGGTATTTTTCTTTGGCCCTGCCGATTCGCTGATGAACTTTATCCAATCGCTTTATACCGCCTTTGCGGTGGATGGCGTTGTGTATTTTTTGTAATTCATCTTCAAATCTTTTTTCAAACTGGTTCTTCATACTTCCTTCCTTCATTGCTTTGTCAGGGCTTTTCACTTCCAGGTAATAGTCCGTATTTCTTTGGGTAGTTACAGATTTGAGCCGGATGGTTTTGTTGGATTTGGTATCTAACAATACCGTGAGCCTGTCGGAAACCGCCCGGTAATCTTTGAGCTTGCTTCTACTCACACAAAGATATTGGTACCCTTTTTCGACTATCAGTTTTAAATTGTCTTCGGTGGCAATGCCTGCATCCAGTACTACCACCGCATTGTGCCCACAGGTGTGCTTTGACAGCTTTTCTATCATTGCCGATAGGGTTTTACTGTCAGTAATATTGCCTTCTAAAATGGAAGAATATTTTATAAACCCTTCAATATTGACCACCAGCGCCAGCACCACCAGTTTGGCATCTGAACGTTTCTCTTTGCTGCGCCCGAATTGGGCTAAGCGGCTATTTCTTTTTGCGCCCTCGAAGTAGGTATTAGTAAGATCATATAAGACAATCGTATCCTTTAAATCAAAGAGATTATTGGTACGGTTGGACAAGTGCTTTTCCAGCGCATCTTTTACCTCATATAAATGCAGTGCACTCTGATACAATTTATCCTTGGTTATTTTTTCAGGTTCATATCCTGTAAGTTCGCATACAGCGGAATTTTCTTTTATCCACCTTGCTGCCTTTAGTTCAGATGCAGGATAAACAGCACGGCTGATGACCTGGGTGGCGGCAAGTTGAACTTCCTCTGCGCTAAATCCCTGCGAAGAAAGAAACCCGGATAATTGTAGTTTGTCCCAGGTACTATGGCATATCCACTCTGCTCCAATCTCCCGCACATTACTGTGCTGAAGTGTATCGGCATGGATCATCTTTGAGAGTTTTTCTACCGTGGGAATATCTACTCTTTTTGATGCGACAATGCGTTGCCATAACTGTTCTACATATTTCTTTACAACAGGGTCTTCTTCCGGTTCAAAAAGAGATTGCTTATGCTCATACTTTTCGGTTAACTGTTTTTGGATTTTATTCAACTGGTCTGGCGTAGCATCTTCCATAAATCCGATATTGAGGATGGTGCGGTGGCATATCCTGTTATCGGTATTGCGATAACTCTCGACCAGACGATAATAACTGCTCAGATTCCCGGTATCAGGATGTTTGCGTATGGGTGCTCTTGAAATACAAGATTCAAAGATGGCAAAGCCTGTTCAAATACGAACACTCCTTGTGTACTACAAACCAAATAAAGGTCTTATACGCGTCCTAAATTTTTCATGCCTGTACCCTCCCACAGGCAACTCATTTAAAATGGGATTATAAAGGGTAGTTTTTTGGCGAGAAAATTAAATTTTAACATTTGAAAGGTGAAATGCTGCAATGTGGGTTAATGTGCCGGGTTGCGGGCACAATTAAATTTATCTTCCGATCTACAGTAAATCAATAAAAACAAAAATTCCTTTTTTACTTTAATCAGTCAATAGAAGAAAACCAAACCAATAAAATAACTCCTTATTTCTCCCTCCGGTATCTTCTGCAAAATCTCCACTTTTTCCTTTTCACTTCTTACCAACTTTGATCTTATCAGTGGAAGCAAAAGGATGTTTGCAGATATTGTTTTTGCAGATATTTCTTATTGCCTTATTATATTTAATCTGCCAAACCACCAATTGATGATAGGACACATAACGCTTATTATAGCCCATCACCATCATATTTTCCAGGCTATTCTTCAAACATTTTACAGTCATGTGCCGGCATTTGCGTTTTGGCAAGGTAGATACTGCTGAAGGGCTGCTTGAGAAAACAAAGGAACTGAAACCGGACGTAGTGCTGGTGGGGCTGTCACTCCCCGGCATGGCCGATGAGGCAGCATGGCAAAAGCTGGTTGCCCATTGTGGCAAAACAAAAGTGGTAGTATCGTGGCCACACACCGATGCGGATAAAATACCAGGGATGATGCATCTTTTGTGCGCCGGGTATATTGCGCGGGATGCTTCGCCGGTGGAATATGTATATGCAGTGAAGCAGGCGGCAAAAGGAAAGGAGTCCTATTGCCGCCAGACGCAAAAACTACGGGGAAGCCCAAACGAAGCAACCACTTTTGCAAAAAATTTGGATGACACATGGTTGAGGATGCTTTATTGCATTTCTATGGGCTATAGTAATAAAGAAATA
>DATCFI010000073.1:0-41310 GCA_036509585.1 Hanamia sp.
ACAAACGCGCGGAGCGATCGGGTTGTCCTTGAATTTTTTGTTTCTTTTTTGTTCAAGCAAAAAAGAAAAGAATCAGAACTGTGATTGAATTGTATTTAAGAGATTATAAACACTCACGACCAAAGCGCTTCATTCTATAAATTTTATAGTAAAATCAAGAAATAATCGGAATTTTTTATTTGAATTAGCGTAAGATATACCGCCATTTTAAGTATCACCTTTCAATTCCAAATAGACTTTAAGATAAAAAAATCTACTTTTATGCCATGTTGTATCTAAAAAAAACTCCATGGATTCTAAAAAAAATCTATCCGAGCTGCGTCTGGAATATTAAAACAGATGAAAAGATTTTATACCTCACGTTTGATGATGGTCCGCACCCGGAGGCTACTCCATTTGTTTTGGATCAACTTAAAAAATACAATGCAAAAGCAACTTTTTTTTGCATCGGAAAAAATGTAAAAGAAAACTTTGAAATTTATAGGCAAATGATCTCAGAAGGTCATCGCCCTGGAAATCATACATATAATCACCTAAATGGATGGAAAACAAAGAATAAGAATTATATAGAAGATATTAGAGCCGCTGCAAAAATTATTGACAGCAATCTGTTCAGGCCGCCTTATGGGAAAATCACTCCGTTCCAAGTAAAAACAATTGCTGAAGGAAATTTAAAATTAAAAACAGTGATGTGGGATGTGTTGAGTGGCGATTTTGACCCTTCGATTTCCCCTGAAAATTGCTATCTGAATGTAATTAATAATACGAAAGAAGGCTCGATCATAGTTTTCCATGACAGTCAAAATTCGCTCAACCTATTGAAGGAAACACTCCCAAAGGTGTTACAATTCTATGATGGAAAAGGATTTCTATTTAAACCGTTGCCACAACTTTTATGAAAAAATTGGGCCTGAGTAGATACCCAAGCCCGTTTTTAATCCGTACCCTATGAAAACTAGCGTGAAGTTAATAATAATTTAACAATCCATCAACAATTTTTTCAAATGTGGAAATTTTTCTTGGGGTAGCATAAGCCGTGAAGTACGCGTTCATATTCACGGTTGGTTTATAGTCGCACGAGCCAAGCTTGTAATCGCTGTCCTTCGTATATTCCTTGTCAGCGTTACATCGCCCTTGCCGCGCCAAAGGCAATCTGTTTTTTCAATAACAGACTCAGTTATTATAGTTGAGCAAACGAGAAATGAATTCAAATGCAGTTTTGTAACGCCGTATTCAGCCATTTAATCAGGAGTTTAAGAAAATGATTTTTCTTTGTCATCATGAAACTAATAGACACCCATACACACTTATATTCACAGGAATTTAAATCGGATATCAATTCGGTTGTAGAACAAGCTGAACGTGAAGGTGTGGGAAAATTTTATTTACCCGCAATTGATAGTTCCGTAAACGATAACCTGCTGGAATTGGAAAAAAAATTTCCAGAAAAGATGTTTGCTATGGCGGGTCTGCATCCATGCTCAGTTAAAGAAAATTTTCAAGAAGAAATTAAACTGATCAGGATGCAGTTGCAACAAAGAGATTTTGCCGCAATCGGTGAAACAGGTTTGGATTTTTACTGGGATACCACCTTTAAAAAACAGCAGTACGAAAGCCTGCATATCCATGCGCAGTGGGCTATTGAATATAATCGGCCGCTCGTTATTCATACACGAAACGCGATGCAGGAAACAATTGACGTGATCAAAGAATATCGTGGTAAAAAACTTTTCGGAATTTTTCATTGCTTCAGTGGATCATTGCAAAACGCGAATGATGTTATTGACCTTGGATTTATACTTGGTATTGGCGGTGTACTTACATTTAAAAATTCTGGACTTGATGTAGTGGTAAAAGAAATAGATCTTCAGCACCTGGTACTGGAAACAGATGCTCCATACCTGGCACCGGTTCCATTCAGAGGCAAAAGAAATGAAAGCAGTTATTTAAAATATATCGCACAAAAACTGGCCCAGATAAAGGGTGTTCCTATCGAAGAAATTGCCAGTAAAACGACAAATAACGCGGAAAATGTTTTCGCCTAATTTGGGGAAAAATAGATTCCGAACGAGGTTTAATGAATGTGTTTGAAATACTTATTGGGAAGCTAACTTACATTCTTCCTAAATAAGCAAAGTGCCGGGAACGAAAACGTTACTGAGCTGGTGTTAATGAATACGTTTAATTTTATCGAAATTTACTTTCATTATTTGATGGCAAAACCTAAAGAGATTTTAAAAAAATATTGGGGCTACGATGACTTTCGTCAACTACAGGAAGAAATCATTTTATCTGTTTTGAACACGAACGATACGCTTGCTTTAATGCCCACCGGAGGCGGTAAATCAATTTGTTTCCAGGTACCCTCTTTGTTGAATGAAGGGATTTGTATTGTAATAAGCCCACTAATTGCCTTGATGAAAGACCAGGTAGCCAACTTAAAACAAAGAGGCATTCCGGCTCTTTCTATCCACTCGGGAATGAATTTTCGTGAAGTAAAAAATACGTTGCAAAATGCCGCTTATGGGAATTTTAAATTTCTTTATTTATCGCCGGAGCGTTTAGAGACAGAACTTTTTTTGGAATATCTGCCTTTGATTAAATTAAACCTGATTGCCGTAGATGAGGCGCATTGCATTTCTCAATGGGGCTACGACTTCAGGCCTTCCTATCTTCATATCGCCTCTATCAGGGAATATTTTCCTGACATCCCACTGTTGGCGCTTACAGCTTCTGCCACTTCAGAAGTTCAGAAAGATATCTGCGAAAAACTATTATTTAAAAAAGGATATCAATCTTTTCAACAATCCTTCGAACGCCCAAATCTTTCTTACAGCGCGTTCGAGCTTTCCACAAAACAAAACAAATTACTTTCAGTTTTAAAAAAAGTACCGGGGAGCGGTATTATTTATTGCAAAACAAGGAAAAGAACAAAAGAAGTATCAGAGATACTGACCATGAATGGTATCAATGCTGATTATTATCATGCAGGACTAACTACTGAGCAAAGAAATAAAAAACAGGAAGATTGGATCGGAAACAATACGCGGATAATAGCATGTACCAATGCGTTTGGAATGGGAATAGACAAACCAGATGTAAGAACAGTAGTCCATTATGATATGCCGGATGCTTTGGAAAATTATTACCAGGAAGCCGGACGAGCCGGACGCGATGGACTTAAATCTTACGCAGTGTTACTTTTTAACGATGCTGAAATAAAAGACTTACAGAATAAGGTCGAGAAAAGATTTCCATCGATTGACGCAATAAGAAAAATTTATGCCGCCTTGTGTAATTTTTTTCAGCTACCGTCTGGAAAAGGCGAAGGGCTTGCTTATGATTTTGATATCAATGTGTTCGTAAAAAATTTCAAACTAGATCCATTTGCTGTTAACAGCGTTTTAAAAATACTCGAACAGGAGGAGTTGATTACCTACAGTGAGCAATTTTTTTCTTCACCAACGGTGGTTTTTACATCGAGTAAAAATGCACTGAATCAATTTGAAAAAAGCCACCCTCAGCACGATGCGGTAGTGAAAGGACTTTTGAGATCGTACGACGGCATATTTGATTTCCCTGCAAGCGTTGACGAGAGCCAACTTGCAAAATTTATTGGAATGAAAAATGAAAAATTAGTTCGTTTACTGATAGAATTAAAGGGATGGTCTATCATTGATTATGTTCCTAAAAAAGAAAAACCACAGGTTTATTTTCTGCAAAACAGGGTAAAAGCAGATGACCTTTACATCAATGAAAAAAATATCCTGAAAAGAAAAAAGGCTTTTGAAAAAAGATTGAACGCCATGGTTCATTTTTCAACCGATGAAATCCAGTGCCGAAGTCAATTGATTGCTTCTTATTTTAATGATTTTAAAATTGCCCCCTGTGGCATTTGCGATAATTGTTTAAAAAGTAAAAGGATCACAATAACCAATGAAGAATTCGATATCATCTCTACTTTTATTAAGAAAGAAAGCTCTCTGGCCCCCGTTGCCCCAGCCGATCTTTTAAGAAAATTAAACGCATTTGGCGAAAAAAAGATCTGGAAAGTATTGAACTTTTTACAGGAAGAAAACAGGGTGTATGTTAACAAGGCAGGGCTGATAACGATTAAATAAAAAAGGGACATAGATAGAAATCTTAGTCCCGATTTAATCCAATATCCTATGAAAAACCGTTGCAAAAGTAACGATTTTCCGACTTCTATCAATAATTCTTTCTAGTAAATTATCCCCAATCAGGAATACTCAGATGGGTGAGAGCAAATGGATTTTTTACAGCAAAAAAAAAGGACCCAGATAGAAATCTAGTCCCGCTTTAAAATCCAATATCCTATGAAAAACCATGGCAAATATAATTTGTTTTTATTGACATTTGTCAATGACCTACTATTATTTTTTAAAAAAAAATTGTGCTAAAGCTTTGAATCTTAGAGGGAAGGGCAAAAAAAAGGGGACCCAGATAGAAATCTAGTCCCGCTTTAAAATCCAATATCCTATGAAAAACCATGGCAAATATAATGCGAAATAGAATATCACCAAACAATTTAAAACCGTCATTTTAAAAAATAGCATATTTATACTACTAAATAGCAGGTCTATTTAGTAAACGGTTTATTTTATTGTGTATTTGGTTAGTGATTTGGGGGTTAAATATTCAGGCAAAAAAACTTAAAACCAACTCTTTGTAGATTTTCTTGTTGTGCCGCCCAGGCCCAACGAACCCAAAAGGCTTCGGACAATAGTGTTACCAGCAGTTCGCACGATACTTTTCACAACTGAATTATTAGCTACCTTTTCAAGGGTACTTTCTTCCGGCTTCGCTGATTTGGCAGCTACTACAGGCGCATTTGCAGCTGCTTCCTGCAACTTTGCAGTCAACATTTCGTATGCACTTTGGCTGTCAATTACCTGGTTATATTTTGGAGCCAGTTTTGATTGCGCAACAATATTATCAATTTCACTTTCGGTCAATACATCCATACGACTCCTCGGTGTACACATCATCACATGAGCTAGCGGTGTCGGAATACCTTTTTCGTTCAAAAGTGTAACCAATGCTTCCCCGATTCCCAATTGCGTTATGAGGTCTTCTGTTTTATAAAACGTCGTTTCCGGATAATTTTGTGCGGTTTGTTTTATAACCTGGCGATCATTTGCAGTAAAGGCACGCAATGAATGCTGAATTTTTAAACCTAACTGTCCTAAAACGCTGGCGGGTACATCCATGGGATTTTGTGAACAAAAATAAATACCAATTCCTTTGGATCGTATTAGTTTAATTACTGTATTTATTTGATCTAACAGGGCTTTGCTTGCCTCTTCAAAGATTAAATGTGCCTCGTCAATAAAAATGATCAATTTAGGTTTGCCTACATCCCCAACCTCAGGGCAAACGGAATACAGTTCTGCAAGCATTTGAAGCATAAAAGTCGAGAATAATTTAGGCTTATCCTGAATATCATTCACTCTCAACACACTAATCATTCCGCGGCCATCATCATTTATTCGCATCAGGTCTTCTACCTCGAAACTCTTTTCACCAAAGAAAAGATCAGCGCCTTGTTGCTGCAATTCTATCACTTTTCTCAAAATAGTTCCTGTAGACGTTGTAGAAATATTTCCATAGGAGGCCTGCAGTTCGGCTTTGCCTTCATTACCCACATATTGTAATACTTTTATAAAATCTTTTAAATCGATAAGGGGGAGTTTGTTATCATCACAATACTTAAAGATCATCGCGACGACGCCACCCTCCGTATCATTTAACCCTAATATTTTTGTAATCAAAATGGGGCCAAACTCAGAAACAGTTGCCCTAAGCCTTACACCCTTTTGATTACTCAGAGTCAGCAAATCTACCGGGAATGTACACGGCTTATACTCCATATTCAATTTTTGGTAGCGCGATGTAATTTTATCATTAACCGTTCCTGCCGCCGCAATGCCGCTCAAATCTCCTTTTATATCCATCAATAAACACGGAACACTGGCATCACTTAGACCTTCCGCGATCATCTGAAATGATTTTGTTTTGCCGCCGCCAGTGGCGCCGGCTACCAAGCCATGACGATTCATTGTGGAAAGCGGCAGAAAAATTTCAGCTTCAGGAATCACAGTTCCATCCAATATTGCGGCCCCTATCTTTATCGTTTCACCCTTAAAAGTATAACCGCTTTTTATTGCTTCGGTAAAGGTTTCTTTATTGTCCATGTGCCTATTTTTTCTGGAAAGTTACGACCTCAAATCAAAAAATCATAAGATTGTCTTAACTTTTAAGTGCATACATTTATCGCTTATAATTTGTGGCATTAAATATGTAAAACAATTTTGATAAAAAACTAAATACCTTTATAAAGAATTAAATAAGAAAAATTATGGAAAATAGTAAACCTAAGATTCTTTTATGTGAAGATGATCCGAATCTCGGAATGGTTCTAAAAAACTATCTTGAACTTAACGACTATGATGTAATACTTGAAAGAGATGGAAGGCTGGGCCTTGCTGCTTTTCAGCGAGAAAAATTTGATCTATGCCTTTTGGATGTAATGATGCCCAATATGGACGGCTTTGCAGTAGCTGAAGAAATCAGAAATGTCGATCCAGATATGCCCTTATTTTTCCTTTCAGCAAAAACAATGAAGGACGATATTATTAAAGGATATAAACTTGGTGCGGATGATTATATTACAAAACCTTTTGACAGTGATGTATTACTCCATAAGATCAAGGCTATCTTAAAACGCAACGAAGAATTGCACCGTGAAGAAGCCAACGCCGAATACGATCTAGGCAAATATCATTTTAATCCAAGGCTACGTCAGTTAGGAATTGATAAAGACGTTCAGACGTTATCTCCAAAAGAGAATGAATTACTAAAAATGCTCAGCGAATATAAAAATGATCTTTTGCCGAGAGAATCTGCCCTCAAAAAAATCTGGGGTAGCGATACTTATTTTAACGGCAGAAGCATGGATGTGTACATTGCTAAACTAAGAAAGTATTTAAAAGGTGACCCCAATATTGAAATTGTAAATATTCACGGAAACGGCTTCAGGCTGGTTGTTCAGGAGTGATTAAATCATACTTCTCTATTAAAAAAAGCCATAGCTTTCTATGGCTTTTTTTAATTACAGCAAACAAACAAAAATTGCAAATTTCTACTTTATCTAGTTAAAAGAACAGCGGAAACTACACCCGCGGTTTCGGTCCGAAGTCGCGTATCTCCAAGGCTTACAGGTATATAATTTTGTTGAAGGGCGCTTTTAATTTCATCCTCCGTAAAATCTCCCTCTGGCCCTATTAAAATTATTCTCGAAGAAGATTGATCCAGTTTGACACTTCTCAGTTCTCTTTTTTCTTCATCAATACAATGAGCTATATATCTCTCATCAAAGACCGACCTTTTTAGTACATCATTCATCTTTGCTGGTTCTGAAAGTTCGGGGAGCCAAACCTGCCTGCTTTGAAGCATCGCGCTTGTCATTATAGATACCAGCCGATCTCTTTTAAAATGTGCAGTTTCTGTGCGTTTGCATAATAGCGGAACAATAGCATGAACACCTATCTCAGTCGCTTTTTCTATAAACCATTCAAATCGGGTTTTATTTTTAATGGGCGAAATCGCAATCGTAAGTTTAGCACTGGTCGCAGGTGCAAATTTCTTTTCTATTATGCTTACCTGCGTCTTTTTTTTATCGGGAGAAACAATCCGGCATATAAACGAGTATCCATTACCGTTAGTTGTTAAAATTTGCTCTCCTTCTTTCATTCTCAATACCTGAAAGATGTGCCGCGAAGTACTTTCACTTAAATAAAATGACTCATCGGCTGGGATGTTATCTTCAAAGAAAAAAGGAAGGGTCATTAGATATATAATTACCAGGTAAAAATATTACGAACCAGAATTAAACGCCACAAAAATCAGAAAGGCGCGTCTTCATCAAATTGTTCATTATTCATTTTACTTCCCGCCTGAAAATAAAGCTTCGCTCCCCCACTCCCATCGATATCCTTTACAGGCTTGAAATTACCGGGAGGTAATCCACTGCCAAAGTCGCCATCATCGTTTTCCACAAATTTCTGAATATGAAGCAAGGCTTTTAACTTAATGGTTTCCAACTGGCCATTTCTGTGTTTCGCGATCCGCACTTCTGTTTCTCCCTTCGTCGATTCGCCCATTTCGTTTGCGTGTATATCATGATACTCGGGTCGATAAAGAAAAATGACCATATCAGCATCCTGCTCAATAGCGCCGGATTCCCTCAAATCGCTCAACTGCGGAATCTTACTTCCTTCTTTTCGTTTCTCTACTTCACGGCTTAATTGGCTGAGCGCTATTATAGGTACTTGTAATTCTTTTGCAAGTCCTTTCAAATCTCTTGAAATACGACTTATTTCCTGTTCGCGGTTGGCATTCCTATTCTCACCGGTACCACTCATCAACTGCAAATAATCGATTATAATTAATCCTACATTATGTTTATTTTTTAATCTGCGGCATTTGGCCCTCAGTTCAAAAATATTTAACGCAGCAGTATCGTCAATGTGAATAGGGGCTGAAGATAACCGATTGATTCCTTTTTTATACAGCTCTTCCATTTCATGCTGTTCCAGCCTCCCTCTTGCTATTTTTTCTAAAAGAATTCCACTTTCAGCGCTTAGTATTCTTTGCACAAGTTGGCTGGCACTCATTTCCAAAGAAAAGAATCCAACCGAGGTAGGCTTGGTAGGATGAAGAGCGGCATTACGTGCAAGGTTGAGCGCAAATGCTGTTTTACCGACAGATGGGCGTGCTGCAAGAACAATTAAATCACTTGCTTGCCAACCATAAGTAACCTTATCAATTGTTGGGAAACCGGTTGGCACGCCTGTTATTTCATCCTGCCTCGTTCTTAAGTCTTCTATTCGCTGTATGGTTTTTACTAAAACCGAATCAATACTCGCGTAGTCTCTCTTAAGATGTTTGTTGGTAATGTCAAAAAGTTTTGACTCTGCCATATCCAGCAAATCGAAAACATCTGTACTGTCTTCATAAGCATCCCCAATAATTTCGCTGCTTATTTTAATCAATTCTCTTTGAATGAATTTCTGAAGAATAATTCTTGCATGAATCTCAATATTAGCGGAAGAAAAGACCGCATTTGTTAATTTTGTGATATAAAAAGGGCCACCCGCCAAGTCTAGCTCTTCCCTGAACTTTAATTCCTCAACGACAGTTAGCAAATCAATCGGAGAATTTTTTTGCTGCAATCCCTGCATCGTGCGAAAAATCCTTTGGTGAGCCTCCACATAAAAGCATTCCGGTGTTAAAATTTCAACTATGACGTCAAAAGCGCTTTTTTCAAGCATTATAGCTCCGAGTACTGCTTCTTCTAATTCTTTAGCCTGGGGTGGCACTTTACCAAAAGCCATTGTACCTAATTCGAGTGAACCTGTTTTTCGCCTGTTTTTTCTGTCTTTGTTTAAGTTTGTTAGATCCATTTTTGCTATCTCTGTCAGAGAATATTTAAATATTTTTATGAATGGTATTAATGATTTTTCAAAAGGTGGGCGGCTAAGGTAAAGGACAAAAATCTATTTTAAGAAATTGTTAAGTGGGTATATTTATGCATATCCAATTCACATCAAAATCCACTACTACCATAGCCTTTTCCACATTTATTTCATCATTTTCCACAATTTAAAAAAAATTTCCCTCTTTTCGTTCGTTAAATGCACATTGTCCTGTGTAGAAAATATTCTGTCATTTTGAGGTCATTTCTCATTTAAAAGGTTTATAAAATACGAGGAGAAAAATCATTTTTTTTTCAATAAAATATTATTGATTTATATCAAACCAAGGCTGTATAAAGGTTATAAAGGAAAGAACCCGGTTTCTTAGCAACTTCTTTCTTATTTTTGGAGTGTTTTTAGAAAAATTATAAGAAGAATATAGAAAAAATTACATGAAAATTAGTTTCAACTGGCTCCTGGAATATCTTCCCAAAGATGATTTAATCATTAAAATAATTGAAAATCCCCAAAAAATAGCGGACATATTGACTTCTGTGGGGCTTGAGGTAGAAAGTTTAGAAAAATATGAACAAATACAAAATGGCCTGGCAGGCCTGATCATTGGCGAAGTGTTGACCTGTGACAAGCATCCAGATGCGGATAAACTGAAGGTAACTACGGTTGATAACGGCAATGGAGAGACGCTGCAGATTGTATGTGGAGCTTCAAATGTTTTGGCCGGACAAAAGGTGATTGTTGCTCCAGTCGGCACCACATTATATCCCTTTTCAGGAGAATCTTTCACTATAAAAAAGGCCAAGATTCGTGGAGTGGAAAGCAACGGGATGCTTTGTGCTGAGGATGAAATCGGGTTGGGACATAGTCATGAAGGCATCATCGTTTTACCAAAAGAGGCGAAAACGGGTACGGATGCTTCTGCGTACTATGACATTTATAGCGATTGGGTATTTGAAATTGGTTTAACACCCAATCGCATGGATGCAATGGGCCATCTTGGTGTTGCAAAAGACGTTTGCGCTTATATCTCACACCATTTTAACCAGGAAGTCAAATCAATTTCTCCTTTCGAAAATAATTTTAGGCCTGATAATAATTCACACCCAATAAAAGTAGAGATAAAAGATACCGTTGATTGCGAGCGTTATGCAGGCGTCAGCCTTTCAGGTATTAAAGTCGAAGAATCACCCGCATGGCTGCAAAATAAATTAAAAAGTATTGGTCTCCGCCCAGTAAATAATATAGTAGACATTACCAATTTCATTCTTCACGAAACAGGGCAGCCTCTTCATGCTTTTGATGCAGATAAAGTGAAAGGGAATAAAATTGTCGTTGAAAGGCTTTCTAAAGGTACGCTGTTCACTACGCTGGATGAAAAAGAGCGTAAATTAAGTAGCGATGATATTATGATCTGTAATGGAAATGACGAACCTATGTGTATCGCTGGCGTTTTTGGAGGCCTGGAAAGCGGTGTGTCTTCACTCACTACAAATCTGTTTTTGGAAAGCGCGGTTTTTAATCCTGCTTCTATCAGAAAATCGATGCTTCTGCACAACCTAAGGACGGAAGCCGCTGTTCGTTTTGAAAAAGGTATTAATATCGATAATACAGTGAACGCGCTCAAAAGAGCAGCACAAATGATTAAAGAAATCGCCGGAGGCAACATAACATCAGATATTATTGACGTATACCCGACACCTCGAGAAAAATCGAAAATCACATTATCAAACCATTACTTAAAAAAAATCAGTGGAAAGAATTATCATTCGGATTCTGTAAAAAATATCCTGGTTTCGCTGAATTTTAAAGTATTACATGAAGGCTTAGACGATATTCTGATAGAAGTGCCTTTCAGCAATCCGGACATAAAACTGCCTGCCGATGTCATTGAAGAAATTATGCGTATTGATGGGCTCGACAATATAGAAATTCCCACCTCCGTTAAAATGTCACCCGGAATAGACGGCGGTTTGGAGGACGCGCAAAAGAAAGAAAAAATAATAAGCAGGCTCACAGGCAATGGCTTCAGAGAGATATTTACTAATTCAATTACCAACAGCAAATACTTTGACCAAACTGCGCTCGTTTCCGCGGTGAAAATTATTAACAGTCTGAGTGAAGATCTGGATATATTGCGCCCGTCGATGGTGCCCACCGGGCTTGAGAGCGTTTCACACAACCTAAACCGGCAAAATAGCAATCTGCTGTTTTTTGAATTCGGAAAAACGTATTCGATTATTGAAGAAAAATATAAAGAAAAAGAGAATCTTGCTTTGTATTTTACTGGGAACAAACATGAATTAGCCTGGAATTCTCCTTCTAAACTAATAGATATATATTTTGTTAAAGGAATTACAGAGTCTATCCTTTCATTAATAGGAATCAATAACTACCAATTTAATATTTCCGACGATGCGTTTTTAGATGAATCCATTTCCATATCTGTAAAGAAAGAAAATATAGGAGTCATTGGCAGTGTAAAGAAGCGGTTTTTAGAAAACTTTTCTATCAAACAACCCGTTTTTTTCGTTTGCATTGATTGGGAAAAATTGATTGTATTAACCCAAAAAAATAATATCGCTTTTGAGGCTATTGCAAAATTCCCTCAGGTTCAAAGAGACCTTTCTATCCTGCTGGACAGAACAATAAATTATAAGCAGGTAGAAGAACTGGTAAAGTCTTTGCATATATCTAAGTTGGAAAGTCTTCAATTGTTTGACGTATTTGAAAACGAAAAATTAGGAAAGGATAAAAAATCGTTAGCATTCAATTTTACTTTTTTGGATAAAGAAAAAACGCTTACAGATAAAGAAATAGAGAGCATGATGAATAAAATCACTGAAGCTCTAGAAGATAAACTCAATGCAATAATACGCCGAAATGCCTGAACCTATTGACGTTCATATAAAAAGTCTTCATTCCAAACTGCAATTGCTGTTGAAAAAACATATATTGTTGGCAAAAGAAAATGAACAATTGAAAAAGGAAAATGGTAAATACCAAACGCGCGAAAAAGAATTGACGGAAGAAAGAGAACAATTAGAAATGCAGGTAAACATTTTGAAAACTTCAACGGGACGGTTGGAAGGCAAGGAAAAATCAGATTTTGAAAAAAGCATCAACCAATATATTCGATCTATTGATAAATGTATCACCATGCTAAATAAATAAAGATGGCAAATGAATCGCTAATCCCTTTAAACATTGTAATAGGCGACAGAAATTACAGGATCAAGATTCTGCCTTCGGATGAAGAAATAGTACGAAAAACTTTAAAGGCTATCAATGAAAAAATTGTTGAATTCAAAACTCAGTTTGCCGGAAAAGATATGCAAGATTATATTTCGATGGTTTTGATTTGGTACGCTACTCAAGCTAAAGAAAATAAGCCTGAAAATATAAATGTTGAAGCCTTAGCTGAATTGCAAAAAATGTCACAGTTGTTAGATGAATTGATTTAGGCTATTTATCGTCACAGGCTCCTGTTCAAAGACACTTTCGTTTACACTACAATGTTACAAAATATAAAACCCAATTATTTATTCGTTTACTGACAACTAGCCCGAAAAAATTATCTGGCTTAAAATCTGTCAGTCCATATTTTTATACCAAATGGTATTTTGATAATGCATGCAACAGGTTGTCTGATTTACGTTGGCTGTTATATTTTTTATATATTGCAATAGTATCGATTGCTAAGAATCTATGATTATATAAAAATCAGCCATTTTTTCGTGGTTGCAAAAAACTGGGAGAATGTCTCCGATACAATTCAAGCATGAACGAAAGTTTACAGACACACCCAAAAAAATTAGGCCAACTTGCCTCCACCGCTATTTGCGGAAATGACATTACTTCATCGGTACTTTACGTATCGGCTTTGTGTATTGTATATGCAGGACAATACGCTTTTATCGCTTTATTAATTGTAGGCCTGGTTTTGTTTTTTTTAGGAAAATTTATGGTGAAGCGGTTGGTGCTTTACCGCTAAATGGCGGCGCATATAATATACTATTAAACACTACAAGTAAAGGGAATGCTTCGCTTGCCGCTTGTTTAACTATCCTTTCTTATATGGCCACAGCAGTACTTTCCGCTTCTGAGGCAATGCATTATTTACACAGCGTTTTCCCGTTTTTCCCGGTGATTTTAGCTACGATGGTTATTCTTACGATTTTTTTATTGCTGACCATTGGTGGCATCAGCGAATCAGCCAACGTTTCAATTGCTATCTTTCTGGTGCATTTAAGTGTATTATTAATTCTAATCGGTAGTTGTATTTATTATATAATTGTAAATGGATTCAGTTTAGCAAGTATTAACTTCCATTCTCCACTAAAAACAAGTATTTCCACAGCCTTATTTCTTGGCTTTAGTACTGCAATGCTTGGTGTCACTGGCTTTGAAACCTCAGCCAATTTTATCGAAGAGCAGCAGCCAGGAGTTTTTCCAAAAACACTAAGGAATATGTGGATCCTGGTGACAATCATCAATCCCTTAATCGCAATATTTGCTGTTTGCATTATTCCACTGGATATGGTACATGGTCATGAAGAAGCTTTTCTTTCTTTCATGGGTACCAAAACCGGCGGATCGTGGCTTGCATTGGTCGTTTCTTTAGACGCAGCTTTAGTGTTGAGTGGCGCTGTATTAACTGCTTTTATTGGTGTAAATGGATTGATGAAACGTATGACATTGGACAGAATATTTCCACAAGCACTATTAAAGGAAAATAAAAGAGGTAGCTCGCCAAGAATATTGATTTTGTTTTATATTCTTTGTTTTTCTATTCTTTTTATTACGGAAGGGCAATTGGCACCATTGGCAGGAGTTTACACCATTTCATTTTTGTCAGTGATGGCATTCTTTGGATTTGGGAATTTATTATTAAAAATAAAACGGGCAAAGTTACCACGACCGGAATATGCCCCTCCTATTGTGGTAATTCTAGGAATATTAGGAATTGTAATTGCCCTGTACGGGAATGTAAAACTTCATCCTGATTATTTAGTAGTTTTCCTCCAATATTTTGTTCCGGCCATTCTTATTATTTATTTGTTCCTGAAAAGAAAAGTAGTCATTCACTATCTTTTGTTATATGCGAATTCGATCTTTGATAAAATCCAAAGAGCGTCTGTGTTCAGCAGGTTCCATCTTACTAAAGAAATGAGAAGATTAAATAAGCAGCCGTTCGTTTATTTCACCAAAGGCGACGACATCTCGATTCTTAATAAAGTGATCATTTATGTGCAGGAAAATGAGATAACCCAAAAGCTGAAAATCGTCACTGTCTTGCAAAAAGAGGAGCAATTAAACGAAACTTTTCTCAGGGATTTTGAGACGTTGGATCGTGCTTATCCTGATATTAAAATTGAATATATCCAGGTTCAGGGAGTTTTTGGCCCCGAAATAATAGACCAATTAAGTAAAAAATGGGGTATTCCCCATAACTTTATGTTTATTGGTTCACCCAGCGACCGTTTTCCACATAGATTGTCAGACCTTGGCGGGGTGAGGCTAATTATTTAAAGAGCTTATTTTTAGGCACTGTACTTTCTTTGACAGAAATCCTTTTGGAAACGCAGAACGAAATGAATAGTAAAACATCCAGTAATTTATTCAAAGTAACGATAGGGGCGCTGGGTATCGTTTTTGGAGATATCGGTACCAGCCCGCTGTATGCTCTGAGAGTTTGTTTTGCAGGTTCTCATGGCCTTGCTGTTAACGATCAAAATATCTATGGCGTTTTGTCTTTGATCTTCTGGTCATTGATTCTTGTGATCAGCATTAAATATCTTGTATTAATATTAAGAGCCGATAACAATGGGGAAGGTGGAATATTAGCGTTGATGGCACTCGTATTGCCAACTAAAAAGAACCAAAAATATATATTGATTTTGACGATGGGCTTATTTGGTGCAGCATTGCTGTATGGAGATGGCATGATCACACCGGCCATTTCTGTTTTGAGCGCCATGGAAGGATTACAAATTGCCACGCCATTTTTTGAGCCCTTTATTATTCCTATTACTGTCGCGACGCTCTTTGCTTTATTCTATTTTCAAAAGACCGGCACAGCAAAAGTTGGAATGGTCTTCGGGCCTATTATACTCATATGGTTTATAACACTTGGGCTACTTGGCATCAATTCTATTATAAAAGAACCTTCCGTATTATACGCCTTGAATCCCTATTACGCCTTTCACTTTTTTCAATTGAATGGGATAGGCAGCCTCGTTATTTTAGGCGCGGTTTTTTTAGCGGTTACCGGCGGCGAAGCTCTGTACGCTGATTTGGGGCATTTTGGAAAAAGACCAATTCGCTTGGGCTGGTTTTGCCTTGTATTACCTTGCCTGGTCTTAAATTATTTCGGGCAAGGTGCGCTGCTGCTGGTAAATCATAATTTTATAAAAAATCCATTTTATTATTTAGCACCTCACTGGGCTTTGTATCCATTGGTAACACTTGCCGCTTTTGCTACGGTTATTGCATCCCAGGCAGTTATTTCCGGAGCGTTCAGTCTTAGCTACCAGGCTATACAACTTGGTTTTATGGCCCGTTTTAAAATAGTCCATACGTCCCCGGATGAGCAGGGCCAAATTTATATTCCACAGTTAAACTGGATTCTCTTTTTTGCAACAGTCTGGCTCGTTGGTTCCTTTAAAACGTCCGACAACCTGGCGGCTGCATATGGTGTAGCCGTGAGCACCACGATGGTGATTACTACGCTGCTTGCATTCGTCGCAATGAGGCAGTTGTGGAAATGGAGCCTACCCGCGGCTATTTCTTTGGTTGTATTTTTTTTAATAATTGATTTATCATTCTTTACCGCCAACATCGTAAAGGTTCCGGACGGAGGATGGTTTCCACTGGCAGTCGCAGGATGTATTTATTTTATGATGACCACCTGGCACCGGGGCAAACGAATGATGAGTATCCAAATAAATAAGATAACTGGTTCGTTGGAGAAATTCCTGACTTATTATAAAACTAAGACCCAATCTATCGTCTCTGGCACCGCGATTTACTTAACCAGTAATCCTTATGGAACTCCGCCTGCATTGTTCTATAATTTAAAGTATAATAAGGTACTACATGAACATATCATCATCCTTAATATCGAATTCGATCCCGTTCCACATGTAAGTTTGTTAAAGAAAGCAACCATTACAAAAATGGATGAACAGATTTCTCTTGTTACTCTTCATTACGGATATATGGACAACACCGACATTCCTGAAGCTTTGCAAATTTTAAACAAAGAGCGCATAAAAATCGATCTGGAAAATGCAATCTATTTCCTCGGAAGAGAATCTGTCGTGGTAACAAAGCATACAGGAATGTCGCCCTTCAGAGAAACAGTTTTTGAATACCTTGGTAGAAACTCTGCGCGGATAACGAGTTATTTCAATCTACCCTATAACAAAGTGTTTGAAATAGGCTCAAGAATTAAATTGTAATTTCTACGATTCAGAGACTATCACCGAGTTCGGTTTTTGCTTCAAATTTCTTTACACATTACTATGTGGCTTTAAATATAATAAATTATCCACCGGCAATAAGACTCACTTCAAGTTCGTTTAATATGTAGTACAAATGGACGATCCATTTTTAACCCAACACCTAAATTTTAACTTATGAAAAATTTTATACTTATCATTCTTTTTGTGGGCTTTTTATCCATGATATCAAGTTGCAGTGGCTCTAAATATTCATCAGGAGCTACGCACCACCGAGGTGTAAATAATAGTGGATATCAAGGTTATTGATTTTGATTCCTAATAGATTAAATAAAAATTTGTAAAATTTGTTTACCCACTGATAAATAGACTCAAAGAGTTTTAGTGCGAATTATCCAACATTTTTTATCTTGCTTCCAAAAAATTGTCCGCACCTTTTCAATTCAAATTTCGCCATCAAACACTTTGGCTTTCGCCAGCGCGATGTATTTTTTGGGAAGAAGAAAGTGCATTAATTCTTTCGGACCTACATTTTGGGAAATCCGGTCACTTTAGAAAATCCGGTATTGGAATTCCACAAAATATTTTTAAAGATGATTTGCAAAAGTTGTTTTCTCAAATACAGTTTTTTAAACCAACCACATTACTTATTGTTGGCGACATGTTTCACAGTTCAACAAACAAAGAAATAGACTTCTTTTTAAAATGGAGAAAAGATATTTCAGGCATCAGCTTTTCGCTGATCAGAGGAAATCATGATATACTCTCAAAAGAATTTTATAAGAAAGCCAGCATCACCGTTTTTGAAAATAAATTAGCCATCAAAGAATTTTGTTTTGTTCATGATATCAAGACCTCTTGTGACGATGAAAAATTATTCACCTTCACCGGCCACCTGCATCCAGGCATCAAGTTGGAAGGAATTGGAAAACAATCTATGATGCTTCCCTGTTTTTATTTTGGTAAAAACCATGCTGTACTTCCTGCATTCACCGCCTTTACCGGAATGGCCAAAATAAAACCGGCCAAAGGCGATCAGGTTTTTGCCTTATTGAAAAATGGAATCCTACCGATGCAATAAATGGATTTTCCTTTTCCAAGGGTTTAATTTTGTTTTACATTTGCGCCTATGTCAATTACTGTTTCTAATCTTACTAAAATCTATGGAAAACAAAAGGCCGTTAATGATATTTCGTTTAGCGTAAGCGATAATGAGATCGTCGGTTTTTTAGGACCAAATGGGGCTGGCAAATCCACGACCATGAAAATCCTGACGGGTTATTTAAGTCCGGAGTTGGGCACAGCATCGGTAAACGGAATTGATGCAATAAAGAATCCACTGGAAGCGAAAAAAGTAACCGGTTATCTGCCCGAAGGAAATCCCTTGTATTATGAGATGTATGTGCGCGAATATCTCGAATTTATCGCAAATATCCATCATCTAAAATCTGCAAAAAACAGGATTGAGGAAGTAATTGATCTTACTGGTTTGCGACTGGAGAGTAATAAAAAAACGGGACAGTTGAGCAAAGGTTATAAGCAACGCGTAGGGCTAGCAGCCGCGCTTATACATGATCCGAAGGTGTTAATTTTAGACGAGCCAACGACAGGTCTGGACCCAAACCAGATCATCGAAATAAGGCAAGTGATTAAAGATCTTGGCAAAAATAAAACCGTTCTATTTTCATCGCATATTTTACAGGAGGTGGAAAGTATTTGTGATCGCGTAATCATCATTAACAAAGGAAAATTAGTAGCCGATGATTCGTTAACCAATCTGCAGTCGACAAATAAAAACTCACAGGTTATAGTTGTTCAATTTGGAAAAAATATAGACATCCAATTATTAAAAAACCTCCCCGATGTGGAATCCGTGGATGAACTTGCAAATCAATATCACATAAGAACTTCAGATCCGGAAAAAGTAAAAAAAATATTGTTGGAGTTTAGCTTAAAAAATAATGTAGATATCATTTCTTTGCAAAGCAAGAGTTCAAGTTTGGAAGAGGTGTTTAGAAATTTGACAGGAAATATTCAAAGCAATTAATTAAAATTAAATTTGCATCCGAATCTTAATATATTAAATCAATAAAAACAAAAATGAGTTACATCGCAAACATTACCGCCAGGCAAATTTTAGATAGTCGTGGCAATCCAACTATTGAAGTAGATATCCTTACAGAAAACGAATATCTCGGAAGAGCCGCGGTGCCATCAGGCGCCAGCATCGGAATTCATGAAGCTGTAGAACTTCGTGATAAAAATAAAAAAGTATATGATGGGAAAGGTGTGCTTAATGCCGTTAAAAATGTAAACATCACTATCGCTGATGCATTAATTGGCTGGGATGTAGCTGACCAAACTGGTATTGATGCTAAAATGTTAGCCTTGGATGGTACAGAAAATAAAGGGAAATTGGGAGCTAATGCAATACTTGCCGTAAGTCTTGCTGTTGCAAAAGCAGCGGCGCTGGAAGCCAATCTTCCATTATACAGGTATATCGGTGGCACGAATGCAAAAATTCTTCCGATTCCGATGATGAATATTTTAAATGGTGGCGCACATGCGGATAATAAAATAGACTTCCAGGAATTTATGGTCATGCCGGTTGGCGCGTCCTCTTTCAGCGAAGCCCTGCGTTGGGGTGTTGAGATTTTCCATTCTTTAAAAGCTGTTTTGAAAAAGAAAGGATATAGCACTAATGTTGGTGATGAAGGTGGATTTGCGCCCAATATACAGAGCAATGAAGAAGCGATCGAAACAGTAATGGATGCGATTCAGAAAGCAGGTTACAAGGCGGGCTCTCAAGTAGCTATTGCCATGGATCCGGCAGTAAGCGAAATGTATCTTGCTGATAAAAAAGTGTATCATTTCCATAAATCGGATGGCAAAAAACTGAGCATAGAAAAAATGGTCGATTATTGGGAAAATTGGGTGAATCAGTATCCGATTATTTCTATTGAAGATGGCATGGCCGAAGACGATTGGAAAGGCTGGAAATTGATGACCGAAAGACTAGGCAAAAAGATTCAACTGGTGGGTGATGATCTTTTTGTAACTAATGTAAAAAGATTAGAAAGAGGAGTTAATGAACATATTGCAAATGGTTTATTGGTTAAAGTAAACCAGATAGGTACACTTACTGAGACCATAAACGCTGTTTCTATGGCCCAGAACAATGGTTACAATACGATTATGAGTCATCGCAGTGGTGAAACAGAAGACACAACCATAGCTGATCTTGCCGTTGCTTTAAACTGTGGCCAAATAAAAACAGGTTCCGCCAGTCGTACCGATCGTATCGCAAAATACAATCAACTGATTCGTATTGAAGAATTGTTAGGAAGTAGCGCTGTTTTTCCAAAAGGAAAGATTAAATTTGGAAAATAAAAATGTGAATTACAGCCTTTCGGCTGAGATACGGATGGCTGTTAGCTTTCAGCTTAACACTTTGATGAAATGAAAATACTTCGTCGCATATTTACAAGCAAATATTTGATAACAGGCATAGCTTTTGCAATATGGATGATGTTCTTTGACAGAAATGATATACCGTTGCAATTGAGCAGAATGCGGGAATTGAATAAGCTAAAGCAGAATGAAAAAAACATGACGGTGCTTATAAACAATACCCAAAAGGAATCAGAGCTTTTAAAAACCAATCCCGAAACATTGGAAAAATATGCCAGGGAAAAGTATTTGATGAAAAAAGACAATGAGGACCTTTATATTGTCACTTTTGATTCCTCAGCTATCAAATAAACGGTAAAAACAATATTTCTGAGAAGAATGCGTTTTAGAAGTGGATAGAACATTTATTTTTTATTAAAGCATACATTTTATGATTAAAATTACACCGGAAGAACTGGTAAGATACATATACCATGAAACTTCCGACCAAAAATCAGCTATTATCAAGGATGCGCTGCAAAGTGATTGGAACCTGCGTGATACGTACGATAACTTATTGAGCGCTCACGGTAAATTAGACGAAATCAAGTTCTCACCGCGGAAAGAGGCGATTAATAAAATACTGGAATATGCTTCAAGGAAGCATGAGCAAGTTACGACCCGCTGATTTTTGAAATTTAAAACTTATTTTCATCCCGCCAAATGGCGGGATTTTTTATGACTAAAAAAGAACGATATCAGTTTGTTATTAATTATTTTGTACTAAACAGCCCTGATGCCAAAACAGAATTATTGTACGACACCCCCTACCAATTGTTGGTAGCGGTGATACTTTCTGCGCAGTGTACAGACAAAAGAGTTAATCTGACTACGCCGGTAATTTTTGAAAAATTTCCAGATATTGAGTCGCTCAGTAAAGCAACTTCTAACGAACTTTTTCCTTTGATAAAAAGTATCTCTTATCCTAACAATAAAACCAATCACCTAATAGGAATGGCTAAAATGGTGGAGGAAGATTTTGGCGGTAAAATCCCGATGACTGTAAATGAGTTGATGACATTGCCCGGAGTAGGAAGGAAGACGGCAAATGTAATTACATCGGTTGTAGATAATCAGCCGAACATGGCAGTAGATACACATGTGTTCAGGGTTGCCAATCGTATTGGGTTAGTAACGAATGCAAAAACACCTCTCGAAGTAGAAAAACAATTAGTAAAAAATTTTCCCGAAGATCTGATACACACCGCACATCACTGGCTGATTTTGCATGGCCGTTATATTTGTGTAGCAAGAAATCCGAAATGTAATATCTGCGGATTAAGAACTGTTTGTAAATATTATAAAATAGTTATAGAACCTACTACTAATAAAGAGAAATAGAGAAAAATCAAAATCCTCGTTATTTATTCCTTTACTGTGAAAATAAATTCGGATGCTTTTACGAAAGCATTTTCTTTATTTCTTCAATCAATTCCTGCTTGGTTAATGGAATCCCTTTAATTTTATTATAACCCTTTGCATCAACTAAATATTGGTCTCTGATAATTTTTATCAATTGACCATTATTTAATTCAGGAATTAAAACCTTTTCAAAATTCTTAATTAAACTGCCCAGATTTTTTGGAAAAGGGCGAACATAACGGAGATGGGCATGCGAAACAGCATATCCTTCTTTCAGCAGATCCGCCACAGCGCTTTTTATTGCGCCATAGGTGCTTCCCCACCCTAACACCAATAATTTTCCTTTCTCAGGTCCGTTGTCTATTTTTTGTTCAGGAATATCATCTGCAATTTTGTCTATTTTTTCCTGGCGGATTTTTACCATCAATTGATGATTGTCAGGATCGTAACTCACATTTCCTGTAATGTCCTGTTTTTCCAGTCCTCCTACTCTGTGTTCAAGTCCTGCAAACCCGGGGACCGCCCATGCACGAACCAGGTTTTCATCTCTTAAATAAGGCTGAAAAGTTTCTTCATTTTCGTCAAGCCTTTTTTTAAACTTCACTTCAATCGGCGGCAGGTCTTTACTTTCAGGATATTTCCAGGGTTCAGCGCCATTAGCAATATACCCATCGCTTAAAAATATAACAGGCGTCATGTGTTGCACTGCAATTCGTACCGCTTCATATACTGCACTAAAACAATCGCTCGGCGTAGACGCGGCAACAATAGGCATTGGACTTTCGCCATTCCTGCCATAATATGCCTGCAACAAATCACTCTGTTCTGTTTTGGTCGGCAATCCTGTGGAAGGGCCGCCGCGTTGCACATCGCAAATCAACAATGGAATTTCCAGCATCATAGCCAGTCCCATCGCTTCTGCCTTTAATGCCATTCCAGGTCCACTGGTGGTCGTTACTCCAAGGCTTCCACCGTAAGAAGCGCCAATTGCTGAACTGATAGCTGCTATTTCGTCTTCAGCCTGAAACGTTTTTACTCCAAAATTTTTGTGACGGCTAAGTTCATGTAAAATATCACTCGCGGGTGTGATCGGATAAGATCCCAAAAATAATTGTAACCCACTTTTCTGCGCGGCAGCAATTAAGCCATAGGCTAATGCCTGGTTGCCCATGATACTACGGTAATTGCCGGGAGGCATTTTAGCTTTTTTTACAGAATACCTTGTTGTAAATGTTTCCGTGGTATCTCCGTAATTATATCCAGCCTGTAACACTTTAAGATTGCTTTCAAGAATATCTGGCTTTTTAGCAAATTTTTCTTTTAAGAAATTAACGGTATTATCCAGTTTGCGATTATACATCCAGTATAGAAAACCGAGAACAAACATATTTTTTGCCCGATCTTTTTCCTTGGTGCCCAGCGTAAAATCCTTTAGCGCCTCGCGGGTAAGTTTGGTTACATCTATTTTAATTACCTCGTATCCATCCAGGCTTCCGTTTTCCAATGGGCTTATACCATCTGTATAATTTGCCAATCTTAAATTCTTTGTATCAAACCCTTCAATATTGACGATAATTTTACCGTTCTTTTTTAGCGTTTTCAGATTTGTTTTTAAAGCTGCTGCATTCATGGCCACCAATACATCGCTCGTGTCTCCCGGGGTGTAGACTCTATCGCTGGAAAATCTCAGTTGAAAGCCACTTACGCCGGGAAGCGTGCCTAATGGCGCTCTTATCTCCGCCGGGAAGTCCGGAAATGTCGCGAGATCAATTCCTAATAATGCAGTATTATTGGTGAATTGTGTACCTGTAAGCTGCATTCCATCACCACTATCTCCGGCAAACTTAATTACCACTTCCTGCAAAACCTCTTCTTTCTTTTCCATTATTATTGTTGAATGTGCAAATTTAAAAGATATATGTGTTTTTTAGATGCTAATTTATTTTCGGGAAGCGAAAATTGTTCTGAGATAATCTAATAGACTTTTGAAAAGCCATTTTATTTCAAAAGTTTATAGCATGTTAGCACACCTTTAGGTAGTACGCAAACAAATATCTAGAATCATTATTTTAGAGAAATCCGGCGATCTTAGATCAACAGTCAGCAAACCGGCGTAACAATAAAGAAGAAAATTACCACATTTTTCGGAATTTCTGCGCATTAGCAGATCCATTGTCTCTTATGAAAAATCACAATAATTCAGGTCCGATAAACATGAAGTAACGTTCATATTTCAACGGACGAAATTGACGGCCTTGCCAAAAAATATTTTGACATTAACAAGATGATTATTTTATTAGTAGGTAATACAAAATTCTTTATACGGGAGCTAAAAGATCTTGGATATGATATTGTGGAGCTGGATACCGATGGAAATCTAATAAAATAAAAAATAGAAATCCCTATTAATTGTTCGTCTACTATAAAAAAAGGTTGCCGACTTACTAAAAGTTGGCAACCTTTTTTTAGTTAAATATTCACCATTTAGCTAACTATCAATTATATATATTTAAGGTCTTTTTAGATTCAACTGAACGGCAGTCTGTTGCAACTAAAGTAAACAAACATTCCCCTGGAGTTCTATTATATAAAAGTTCAACTCTTAGCTGGTTTACCATAGTAATCCTGAAGGCTTCGTTCATACGCATCATTGACAATTTCATCGGAATTAAACTCGGGGCTGGTTTCTACCTGGCCGGTGGTTACACTAACAATTACCACCGAATTCTCCCAGTTTACTTCTTTGATCCATTGAACAGATAATAGAACTTTTCTGCTATCCAACCACGAGCCTGTTTCTACAATTATATATTTGATTTGCCAGTTACTATCGTCAATGATGTAATCAACTACTTTTCCGATTTCGCCATCGGTAGTGTGAATTTTATAACCTGTTACATTGTCGGTACTGCGTAAATGCTGGTCATTATTTTCTACAGAAACTGCTACTGGCACTTCGCTGTTTTCCACTTCACTGTTGTAAAGATCGCTTGGCATAGCACCAAACATACCGGCTCCATGTTCGTTAGGGTCAGCGCCCCAATAAGGTCCCCAGGGATAGTAGCTATATAACGCTTCTTCCTGCTGGCGTGATACGGGCTTTTCAGTATCAATGTCGGGGCTGTTTTGAATTTGATCTTTCGTAAGGTTCACCAGAAATTCTTCGTTTTCCCAATCGGCTTTTTGCAAAGATTTTGGAGAAATAAGTACTTTACGCCCAGTGAACCAATTTCCGGTTCGAACCACAAGATACCTAACTTTCCAGGAAATGTCATCGAAATAAAAGTCCTCAATATTTCCGATTTCACCGTCAGTTTCTTTCAGGTCATAACCAACGATTTTTTTAATATTTCTATTCATAAGATCGATTTAGATTAATAACACGCAATGATTGTTCCAGAAAATAGTATTTCATTTTTTTTTAAAAAATCAGGGAAATTAAGATGCCCGCGGCCTTGGCTGACACCAGAAGATAGTTCCCAAAAGGATTTGGGCGTTGCAAAAAGTTCAAAACCGGGGAAATAAATTCTTATTCGACGATTCTCAATTTGGCATAATTGAGCATAATTTTCTTCTCTCCATTATTCTCAAACTTAACGGTGGCGATGGGATTATGAGCCGCACCTTCCAATTTAATTACTTCTCCAAATCCGAATTTTTGATGTTCAATCTTCTGCCCTGTTTGCAAATTACTGGTGTCGCTTGGTGCGAAGTCGGGTGAGGGAGTATGTTCTTTTAATTTTATAACCGGAGTAGAAACGAGGTAAGCAGGTTTTTCAGGCCTCGCCTCTTTTTTGGCATTATTAAAAGTATATTGAGGTTTATCAAATGCGTTCCATTGATTGCTTTGGTTATTACGCATATTGCCACCCGAAAAAGATTTATCAATAAATGCGCCCGGCAATTCATCAATAAACCGGCTGGCATCATTTTGAGTAAGATTTCCAAAACGATAACGCGTGTTTGCATATGTTAGCCAAAGTCTTTTTTTCGCACGTGTGATGGCAACATAAAATAATCTCCTTTCTTCTTCCAACTCTTCGCGGGTATTGATCGCCATAGCGTTTGGAAACAACGTTTCTTCCAGTCCACCGACAAAAACCACCGGAAATTCCAGGCCTTTGGCGGCATGGATGGTCATTAATTTCACTACATCGCTTTCTCCTTTATCATTGTCCGCGTCAGTCAATAAAGTGATTTGCTGCAAATAACTACCGAGGCTTTTGTCCAGTAATTCGCCGTCGTCTGTGGGGGTTTCGGTAAATTCTTTTATAGAGTTAAGTAATTCCTGGAGGTTTTCGTATCGTGCCAGACCTTCCGTGGTTTTATCGTTAAAAAGCTCTTTTACTATTGCGGTTTGTTTGCCTGCCAACACCGCCAGGTCATAAGCATTTTTCTTTTGCAATTCACTTTGAAACATTTTTATCATGATCACAAAATTGCTGATGGTTTCAAGCGTGTTTGCACGGTAACCAAATTCGGCTGCACGCTCCAACACTTCCCACATAGCAATATTATGTTGATTGGCAAAAAGGATGGCTTTCTCTATAGAAGTTTTTCCGATTCCGCGGGCCGGGTAATTTATAATTCTCTTAAGCGCTTCTTCATCCCTTGGATTTACGATTACGCGGAGATAACATAAGAAATCCTTAATTTCTTTTCTCTGATAAAAACTGACACCTCCATAAATGCGATACGCAATATTCATCCGCCTAAGGCTTTCTTCATAGCTTCTGCTTTGCGCATTAGTACGGTACAAAATCGCAAAATCGGCATTGCGAAAATGGTTTCGTAATTTTTGTTCCTGTATGGCATCCGCCACATATTTTCCCTCATCATTATCCGTAGCAGTGCGAACGAGGTTTATCTTTTCTCCTTCCACATTACTGGTCCACAATTTCTTTGGAATCTGACCTTTATTATTGCCAATGATTTCGTTGGCCACATTTAGAATATTCTGCGAGCTACGATAATTTTGCTCCAGCATCACCACTTTTACTTCTTCATAATCTTTCTGAAATTGTAATATATTTTCAATAGTCGCTCCGCGAAAGCTATAGATGCTTTGCGCGTCATCGCCCACCACAGCTACATTTTCATGCATAGCGCCCAGCAACTTAATAATCTGGTATTGTGAAGTATTGGTATCCTGGTATTCATCAATCATGATGTATTTAAACTTGCGCTGATATTTACTCAGGCTTTCGGGATGCGTACTCAGTAATTGATAAAATTTCAACAACAGATCATCAAAATCCATCGCGCCATTTTTAAAACAGCGATTGCAATAAGCAGTATAAATCTGCCCGATCATCGGACGATTGGCACGCATATCTTCCTGCTGCAATCCATAATCGTTTATATATTGATCCGGAGTTATCAAGCTATTTTTAGCGCCTGATATCCGGTTAAAAACAGTACTGGCTTTATAATGTTTGTCATCTAGATCCAACTCTTTGATGACTGCTTTCACTACACTTTTAGAATCATCTGTATCATAAATGGTGAAATTCCTGGGATATCCCAGCTTATCAGCTTCGGCCCTTAAAATACGCGCGAACACCGAGTGGAAAGTTCCTATATAAAGATTTCTTGCTTCATTATTCCCCAAAATGTGAGTGACCCTTTCCTTCATTTCTGCCGCGGCCTTGTTGGTAAAAGTGAGTGCAAGTATTTGAAAAGAATCCACGCCGGTAGCCATCAAATGCGCGATACGCGTGGTTAATACTTTTGTTTTTCCGCTTCCGGCACCCGCAACTATCATGATCGGACCATCCCGATGTAGTACTGCTTCGCGTTGCGCATCATTCAATCCCTGTAAATATTCCTGCATGCTGCAAATTTACGAAAAGAGAAGGTGGGGTAGGATGGATGTGGGGAAATAAAATGATAATTTCTTTCACCAATTTTTTGAAATATAAATTCCTATCAGCCTTTGAAACGAGGAAGGAAATTTTACTAGAAAAATTCTTCAATTGCAAGGATGAACCATTATCATTAAATTTTATTAAAACAGGAATCACGCGAAAAAGTTTGTTTACTGTGCTGCTAAATATTCTACCTGCATTTTAAAAAGCAATTATAATGAGGTCTGTTCTTTCAGCGTTAAATCATAAAAATCAGTTCTCCTGTCTTTCAAATTCCGCACACTTCCATGAGCATGTAATTCATCAAGCAAAGAAAGATCTACGTCAGCGATGAGCACCATTTCCGTATTGGGTGTTGCTTCGCTTTTGATTCCGTTTGCAGGGAAAGCGAAATCGCAGGGAGTAAACACTGCCGACTGGGAATATTGAATATCCATATTTTCCACTTTGGGTAGATTACCGATGCAACCGGTGATTGCTACAAAACATTCATTTTCGACGGCACGGGCCTGCGCGCAATAGCGTACACGATTATAAGCGTTTTGCGTGTCGGTTAAAAAAGGAACAAATAATATCTGCATTCCTTGTTCGGCCATCAATCTCGGCAACTCGGGAAATTCCACGTCGTAGCAAATAAGAATACCGATTTTCCCGGCGTCCGTGTCAAAAATATTCAGCTTCTTGCCACCACGGATTCCCCAAAATTTGGCTTCATCCGGAGTAATATGGATTTTTTCGTATTGGTCAATGTTCCCATTTCTATGACACAGGTAACCCACATTTTTTAATGAATCTCCTTCAATGCTGGGCACGCTTCCTGTGATGATATTCACATTATAACTGATAGCCAGTTCTCTGAATCGCTTTTTAAACTCAGGCGTATACTGCGCCAGCGCCCGCATCGCTTCTGCTTCAGACAGGTGATTGAATTCTGCAAGGAGCGGACCATTGAACAATTCAGGCAGTAAAGCAAAATCGCTTTTATATGCAGAGATAGAATCTATAAAAAATTCTACCTGGGTAAACATTTCATCCATGTTTTTGTAAGGACGCATTTGCCACTGAATTAATCCCAGCCTCACATAAGTCTTGGCATTGAACAATGATTTTGTTTCACTGGTGTAATAAATATTATCCCATTGCAAAAGTGTTGCGAATTCTTTACTTTGAAAATCTTCGGGCAGGTAATTTTTCAATACTTTTTTTACATGAAAGTCATTGGAAATCTGAAACGAAAGAACAGGGTCATAAATTTCCTTCATCTTTACTTTCTGAATATATTCTTTAGGCGTCATCGTGTCGTGATACTTATGATATTCAGGAAGCCTTCCACCAAATACAATCGCTCTTAAATTAAGTTGCTCGCACAATTCTTTTCTTGCATCATAGAGTCTTCGGCCCAGCCTCAATCCCCGGTAATCAGGATGAATAAATATTTCTATTCCGTAAAGAACATCGCCCTTTTTGGAATCGTGGGTGTTAAAAGTATAATTTCCCGTTATCTGCGCATATGTGTGCTCATCGCCATACTTGCTGTAATTCACAATAATAGAGAGCGCACAACCCACCACCACATCATCCACCTTAATTACAATTTGACCTTCCGGGAATTTATTGATCAACTTCTGAATGGTTTCTTCGCGCCAATAATTACCGCGCCACAAAGGATAGGCGGCTTTCATCGCTGTTAAAAGTTGTTGGAAATCTTCATATTTCAAGGCGCCTATTTCAATTCTTTTCATTCAAATTTCATTTAAAATATTATAAAAATCAGAAAGGTTCCGGAATCACCACCTCTATAAAAAGGAAGCAATTCTGAAACCTTACTGTAACAAGAGTAATACCAAAAATAAATTATTTATTTTCTGTAATTACTGGTCCGGGTATACCAGATCCATTATTTACGGAGTTCTCTATACTTTTCACAAATGGTTTGAACAGATCGAGCGGAATCGGGAAAATAGTGGTTGTATTATTCTCAGTTCCTATCTCGCGCAGTGTTTGCAAATAACGCAAGGTTAGGGCGCTTGGCTGCTCTCCCAGGATTTTTGCGGCATCGCTCAGTTTTTGCGAAGCCTGGAACTCACCTTCTGCAGCAATAACTTTCGCTCTGCGTTCTCTTTCTGCTTCTGCCTGTCTGGCCATAGCGCGTTGCATTTCCTGTGGCAAATCAATTTGTTTCACTTCTACATGAGTCACTTTTACGCCCCATGGTTCCGTCTGTTCATCAATTATATGTTGCAGCCTTACATTGATTTTATCTCTTTGGGATAACAGGTCATCCAGTTCTGATTGTCCTAATACACTTCTCAATGTAGTTTGTGAAAGTTGCGAAGTACCTACGAGATAATTTTCGATTTCTATAATGGCCTTTTGTGGATCAATGACTCTGAAATATATGACTGCATTCACTTTAATAGAAACGTTATCCTGGGTAATTACATCCTGCGGTGGCACGTCCATTACTACAATTCGCAAACTCACTTTTACCATTTTATCAATGATCGGTATCAGCAAAATTAAGCCGGGACCTTTTACGCCGCCATCTAATACGCGCCCTAACCGAAATATAACACCTCGTTCATATTCCCGCAGAATGCGTACCGCACTGGCAATAATGTAAAGGATTATGACAACTATAATTACAATAGCTAAGGGAAATTGTTGCATGGTTTTTTATTTTAGATTTAAATTGATAAATAAATTTATGGTTTTGATTAAAGCTAAGCATTTTCAGGCGCTACGTATAAAGTAAGATCTTTTATCTCTTTTATGATTACATTTTCATTTCCGTCGATCGTGTTGGAAATAGAAACCGCTTTCCATATTTCACCTAATACGCTCACCTGGCCCGCAGGATCAAGCACCCCAAGTGTTACAGCTCGTTGGCCAATCATCATATTTGCTCCCGAAACCGGCTTAGCCCTTTGCGCTTTCAATCCCATCGTTACCAAAAAAAGAAAAAACATCGTGGTAACAGCAGTCACGGAAAAAATTACGGTATAGGATAAAGAAACAAAATTTTCTGTCGGGCTGCTTCTGAATAGAAACAAAGAGCCTAACAATACTGAAACCGTTCCACCTATCGCCAGCATACCATGACTAACGATTTTTATCTCTAATAAATAAAGTATAATTCCAAAAATGATCAATGCAAGGCCCGCATAATTTACCGGCATTGAGCTCATGGAATAGAACGCAAGGATTAAACAGATAACGCCCACGATGCCCGGCAAAATAGCGCCCGGGTTAAACAATTCGAACAGAAGCCCAAAAAATCCAAGCATCATAATGATGTAGGCGATATTGGGATCGCTGAGCCTGCTGAGCACTTTTTGAAAAAAGCCCATGTCAAGATCTTCGATCGTGGCATTTTTTGTATTTAAGGTTTTGGTACCATCGCTCGTTTGCACTTGTTTCCCATCCACCTGGCTCAACAGGTCTTTTTCATTAACAGCTACGATATTAATCACATTTTTTTCGAGTGCTTCCTGTTCGGTTATAGAAACACTATTTCTTACGGCATCGTCTGCCCATTGTACATTTCTACCTCTTTTTTCAGCAATGGTTCTTATCAAAGCGGAAGCATCATTGGTTACTTTTTCCGTCATCACCGCATCCATCTTCCCTTGCAACGTAACAGGATGTGCAGCTCCAATATTGGTCCCCGGCGCCATAGCTGCGATGTTTGCAGCCAGCGTTATGAATGTTCCGGCAGACCCTGCATGAGCGCCGGAGGGAGAAATATAAACGATCACAGGCACCTTCGACTGCATGATATTAGTAACAATATCCCTTGTAGAAGTTAATAAGCCACCCGGTGTATTTAACTTAATAATTAAACATTGGGCGTTTTCTTTTTCAGCCTCCAAAATCCCTTGTTGAATATATTCTGCGGAGGAAGGATTAATACTTTCGTTAACATTAATAGAAATTACCTTTTGCGCAAATAGAAAAGAAGGAAATAAAAATATTACGGCCAAAAAAAGAAGGAATCGTTTTGTAAGCCTGTGGTTTTCAGAGATAATTTCACGAATTGCACGCATAGCTGTAATTTACGCTATGCGCGGTTAAAAACAAAAAAGAAGTTTGGAGATTACAGGCCTTAAGAAAACATTAAACGAACCAACCTGCCTGCCGGCAGGCAAATAATCGATTTTTCTATTTTTTGGAAAATATTTTATGGGTATTTATGGGTACTCTTATGGGTATGATAGTTTTCAATCTATAAAAAAAGGAATGTGGCAACCTTTATTAGATAGAAAATTATTTTAATTGTGCTTCCAATAATTTCTTCCACTCCTTATACAATCCATCATACAGTTCAACATTGGTTGGTTCAAATTTGCCCAATGGCTTAAATTGCGTGTAGGCCTCCTTGTAATCTGTATAAATACCTGCTCCGATGCCGGCGCCTAAAGCTGCTCCTACGCTACCATCATTTTCATACAGTTCTACTGCCACGCCCGTGGCATTTACAAATGATTGTATAAAAACATCACTCAAAAACAAATTGGCTTTCCCCGCACGAATAATTGTTGGATGCAAATCATTTTCCCTCATAATATCAAGGCCATATCGAAAAGAAAATGCAATTCCTTCCTGAACGGCTCGAAAAATATGCGCTTTTGTGTGTTTGTTCAAATCAATATTTTGAATGTGGGCATTAATCATTTTATTTTGCAACATGCGCTCCGCACCATTGCCAAAAGGTAAGATGAAAAGTCCATCGCTTCCAGGTTTTATTTTCGCAGCCTGCTGATCCATTTCTTTATAACTTAAATTTTCTCCGCAAACTTTTTTTGCCCAACTATACATGATTGCCGCGCCATTAATACACAACAAAACCCCAATTCTCTTTTTATCTGTGGTATGATTTACATGAACAAAACTGTTTACTCTTGAAAATTTATCCGACAATAATTTATCTGTCACCGCATAAATAACGCCTGATGTGCCACCGGTAGCCGCCACTTCGCCGGGCTGAAGCACATTTAATGATAACGCATTATTTGGCTGATCGCCGGCTTTATAACTTACAATACAATTTTCGTTTATGCCTAACTGTCCGGCTACTACTGATAATATTTTTCCGTGTGAAGAGAAAAGCGGGTTTACTTTGGGAATAAATGAGTCTTTAAATCCAAAATGGTTCATCACATCGCTCGAAAGCGCGTCTTTCTTGAAATCCCAAAAGATTCCTTCTGACAATGCAGACGAAGAAGTCGTGATTTCGCCGGTTAATTTCATTGAGATGAAGTCGCCGGGCAACATGATTTTATCAATCTGATTATAAATTTCGGGTTCATTATTTTTTACCCATGCCAATTTTGACGCGGTAAAATTCCCCGGAGAATTTAAAAGAGAGGAAGCGCATATTTCTTCACCAATTTCATTCAAAGCTTCTGCGCCGATTTCTACTGCGCGGCTATCGCACCAAATGATGCTGTCTCTTAAAACTTTTTGATTCTTATCTACCAAAACCAATCCATGCATTTGGTAAGAAATCCCGATGGCGGCAATTTCTTTTGGATCAAATTTATGATCCGAAACCAGTTTCTGTATTGCTTGAACTACCTGTCCCCACCACATTTCAGGCGATTGTTCCGCCCATCCTGACCGTAACGATGTAATTGGGTTTTCTGTTTCGGGGCATTGCGCGGTTGCGACTGTTTTTTGAGTATCTGCGTTAACTACAGTGACCTTTATAAAAGAGGTTCCGATATCAATTCCTAACAACAACATATTTTATTTTTTTATTTTTTTAAAATTATGGATGACCTTTTATTGATTTCTCTTACTTGACTGATGATATAAATTAAAAACAATTCTTGATTTTATCTATCTTTTTATAGTGAACCAACAAATATCATTGAATCTTAATCAGCATTTCTACCGGCTTTGCAGCGCCCATTTCTTCACTTATTTTTGATGGCAAGAACCTCCAATACTTACCTTTATTTCTCCTGAATTTAAAAGGCTTTCATCCTATTGGCATTTTTTGATAACCACCCTTCGACAGGCTCAGGATTATATTCCACTATTCGGCCATTCGACAAGCTCATGGCTCAGGCTAATATTTTTTATTAAAATTCAGGATTTGTCAGAATTGCTTGCTCTACTGTTTGGTCAGGCTTTTTCGTCCATAACCCTTCTATTTCTTCCAACGTTTTGCCTTTTGTTTCAGGCACTAATTTCCAGATAAAAACAGCTGAAAGAATTCCCATGACGCCGTAGATCCAATAAGAAAATCCATGATGAAATTTATTGGTCAGCCATACATTATCGTTCATAACAGGAAAAGTCAGCGATACCACCCAGTTGGCAATCCATTGTGCTGCCACCGCAATCGAGAGCGCACTGCGAATGCTATTTGGAAATATTTCTGCCAGTAAAACCCAACAAACCGGGCCCCAACTCATAGCAAAAGCTGCGGTATAAACCAGCATAAATATCAGGGCTGCTATACCCAGTTGATTAAAATAAAACGCAAATCCTAACGCAATCATACTTGCGGCCATACCAATAGAACCTATAATCATCAAAGGTCTCCGGCCAAATTTATCAACAGTATAAATGGCTACTACGGTGAAGAGCAGATTAACGATTCCTACAATAATAGTTTGCAATAAAGAAGAATTAGTAGAAGAGCCCATGTTCCGAAAAATATTGGAAGCATAATATAACACTACGTTTATCCCGACGAACTGCTGAAATACGGAAAGCATGATACCAACAAAAATGATGAAGAAGCCATAAGAAAGCCACGGCACATTTTTTTCGTGCGTCGTTGATTTTATTTCTTCCAAAATTTGTGAAGCGTTGCCATCTCCGGAAATCTTCTTTAAGACTTTTAATGCTTTTTCATCATAGCCTTTCATCACCAGATACCGTGGCGTTTCAGGAACAAAAAATAAAAGAATAAAGAACACGCCGGCAGGAATAACACCTGAAAAGAACATCCATCGCCAACCTTCAGTGAGCAACCATTCTTCATTTCCCTGCTTCGCAATAAAATAATTAACGAAGTAGATCAGCAACATTCCAAAGATGATCGCAAACTGATTGAAAGAAACCAATTTCCCCCTGATATTTGCCGGGGCAATTTCAGCAATGTACATTGGTGAAATCATCGAAGCAATGCCCACACCTATTCCACCGATGATACGAAAGATCACAAAAGAATACGCATCTTCTGTTCCAAAAACATTAAATGCTTCAGGCTTCCAGGCGCCGATGGCAGATATAAAAAAAGCCACTGCTGCAATCATCAACCCGTTTTTCCGTCCCAGGTATTTTGAAACAAACCCCGCAGAGGCGCCTCCAATTACGCAACCTATCAGCGCGCTCGCAATCAGAAAGCCTTTAATGACATCAGCAGCATCCTGCAATGACGCAGCATCTGAGGGGATGGCTTTGCCAATAAACCCTACTGACCAATAGATAAGAATTGCTATTATAATCAGGCAGGAGATCGCTCCTTTTTTTGCACCCACCAATCGTATAATCTGTCCGCAAATAATAAGGAAAATAATAAAAAGACAAACGGTCATCAATACCCTGTATTGAGAGATCATCGCTATCGCGTATTGATAATGCGCCGGATCAGTAATGGCCTGAATATAAAAAGCAACGAGCGATTTTTCCGCCCCATTTACAACAGCCGTATCGTAGCCAAATAATAATCCTCCCAATGCTGCAACGAGGGTAAGCAATGTGATATAGCGCGGGTTTCCTTTATTAAAACTGGTAGCAGCAGACCCGGAAGACATATTTACTAATGACATAGTTTTGATTTAATAGCATTCAGACAAAACGGTTGACAATTTTTTTACAACAAATCGGCAACATCAATTTTAAAAAGCCCGGAAGGTTCTATTATAGACATGGTAATTACCAACTACAAAAAACCTTCCCGGGTTAGAAAGGAATGATGATTAAATAAAACGATTAATCAAATTTTCAAAGTATTCCTGCTTGCCACTTTTCACAGCGGGTTCACCACTTTCTGCAGCAAGGTTCCTCAGATCTTCCAAAGTCAATTTCCCCTCTTCAAATGCTTTTCCATTTCCTTTGTCAAAAGACGCATATCGCTCTTCCCGCAATTTTTTATAATCTGATTTATTCAAGATATTATCTGCAATTGTTAATGCTCTTGCCATCGCGTCCATGCCTCCAATGTGTGCATAGAAAAGATCCGCAGGGTCAGTTGAATTTCTCCTGATCTTCGCATCGAAATTGATACCACCTCCTTTAAATCCGCCTGCTTCCAGGATGATAAGCATTGCCTCGGTAAGTTCATTAATGTTATTAGGAAACTGATCAGTATCCCAACCATTTTGATAATCACCACGATTAGCATCCATGCTTCCAAGCAATCCCGCATCAGCGGCTACCTGTAGCTCGTGCGTAAATGTATGGCCTGCAAGTGTTGCATGATTTACTTCAATATTTATTTTAAAATCATCCATCAAATCGTATTGACGCAAAAAGCTAATTACGGTCGCTGAATCATAATCATATTGATGTTTCGTAGGCTCACATGGTTTTGGTTCAATAAAAAAGGTTCCTTTAAACCCATTTTTCCTTGCATAATCTTTTGCTGTATGCAAAAATTTTGCAAGATGCTCCTGCTCTCTTTTCATGTTGGTATTCAACAAGGTCATATATCCTTCGCGGCCTCCCCAGAACACATAATTTTCTCCACCCAACTCGATAGTTGCATCCAAAGCGGCTTTCACCTGTGCAGCACCATGAGTCAGCACCTGGAAATCAGGATTGGTAGAAGCGCCGTTCATATATCTTCTGTGAGAAAAAAGATTTGCAGTTCCCCATAATAATTTCACTCCGCTCTCCTGTTGCTTTTGTTTTGCATAAGCAGTGATGGCCTTTAACCTTTTCTCGTTGTCAACCACATCATTTGTATAATCTACCAGGTCCACATCATGAAAACAATAATAAGGTATGGTCATTTTGGTAATAAATTCAAAAGCAGCATCCATTTTATCTTTCGCCCTTTTTCCAGCATCTTCTTTATCATTCCATGGAAAGATATGAGTGCCTTCACCAAAAGGGTCTGCACCAACATTATTGAACGAATGCCAATAAGCGCAGGCAAACCGTAGATATTCTTTCATCGTTTTTCCACCTATTTTCTTATTTTCATCATACCATCTAAATGCTAATGGATTATCGCTTTTAATACCTTCGAATTTAATCTGCGGAATTTTTTTAAAGAATTCCTTTTTTCCTGTAAGTACTTGCATAGTTTTAATTGTTTAAATTTTGAATTGCTTGTAAGTGTTTTGTTTTATAAAGAAATGAAACCTGTAATTTCCGTTATTTTTGTTTTGCTTTCTACTCCTGATATTTTTTTTAGTTCTTTGCAGATGATGTTCTATTTTATTATTTAGATCTAATGATGATGGCTTTGCCCTGCTTTAGTAAAATCCAGGCGGGCCAGTTTAAAAGTCGCAAAAGTACTATCACCTTCTTTAATTTTAATATTTTTATCGACTGTAACGTTGTTAAATATTTGTGTTTTCCCTGTTACAGGCCATGTTATCTCAATTTTATCGATAGATGCAGCCTGGCCCACGCCAATATGTTGCTGCAAAGGATTACATCCAAAACTTCCTCCTGAATTCACATCTCTATAAACAGATCTTTCAATATTATTTTCTTTAAAAGTAACTTTTATTTTTGCACCGATTGCTATTCTGTTAGAGACCGTGCCTTCTAACAAAATATTAATCCAGTGATTATTGTTTTGCCCTGGGTTTAGATAAAGAGAATTTTCATAGGCATCTCCAACAAAGGCACCTCCCATTTTGACATAAATGTCTTCATTACCATCATTATCAAGATCAGCAAAAGCAACTCCATGGCCTTTTTGCAAATTGCCGACGCGAGCCGACGTAGTCACATCCAAAAAACTTTTACCATCCATATTCTTGAACAGCTTATTTGGGACCACCGATTTAAAAGACGGATTTCCCGTACCCAAATAAAAATCCAGGTAGCCATCATTGTCAATATCGCCAAAATTACATCCCATAGCGAAAGCCATCTTGTTCAATCCTACTTTTGCGGAAACGTCTTCAAAAGTTCCATCATGATTGTTTCTGAATAAAAATACTTTACCCCCAGCGTTTACAGACGTCCCTAATGCTTCTGCGCCTGCATAAGATGCAAGAGATCGTGTAAACTCATAGCCGCATACAAGAATATCAAGCCAGCCATCATTATCATAATCAAAAAACCATGTCGGAAAACTTCGGGAAAGATTCTTGCTTACGCCGCTCTCTTTACTCACGTCCTCAAACTTAACAGGGCCGCCTTTAACCGTGACATTCTTCAATAATATTTTGATACCGTTTAGGGTGGAAATGAAAATATCTGTCCGCCCGTCATTGTTATAATCGCCCGATGTAACCCCCTTTACAAACTCCTTTATGTCACACCCTGCCTTTGCAGCCACCTCTGTAAAAGTGCCGTTTTTATTATTTATGTACAATTCGCATGGATTGGCTTTTTCACCAGGAATTGATTCATTCCCGATAAAAACATCAAGCCAGCCGTCATTATTAAAATCTGCCCAGGTAGCAGTTTGAGTGGGATGAAATGAAAGCAGTCCGGCTTCTTTCGTCACATCGGTAAATGTGCCATCGCCATTATTTCTTAATAAAGAATTGGGAATATTACCAAATTTCCCTTTCCACCCGCCCCGCAAAACAAAAATATCTTTCAAACCATCGTTGTTGTAATCTGTTTGCATCATATTCAAACCCCCGGTTAAATATCCCAATCCGGAGGAATCAGATAAGTCCGTAAAAGTCCCGTTGCCATTATTCCTATAATACTTCATTGGTTCTGATAGCGACCAACTGCTAAGCACGATATCCGGATAGCCATCATTATTAAAATCGTCCACAATATTTCCCCCGGCCTGACATTTGTAGTTGAGACCTACATTAGCCGCCACATCAGTAAAAGGTTTTATTAAGTGCGTTGAATCATCATTCTTCACTTTCAAAAGATATTGCGGAGGCACCTGATCCGGATAACCCCCGGTTGTCATATAGGCAATGTTCAGCAGCCATCTGGATTCGAGATCTCCCGGATTATCTAATAATATCTCTTTGTATATTTCGATGGCTTTTTCTGATGGCGTCTTATCCTGATGAACGCCGCCTTTTGAAATAGGATATATACAGGATTCTGCATTGTGCATATTAATACAATTCATTCTTTCACCTAATCTTAAATAACTAATGGCCAAATCTTTTAGAATAGATTGCCTTAGATCAAGGTTGCCCTTGGTTTTCCCGAGTAAATCCTGGAAAATATCAATCGCTTTTTGTTCTTTACCTAATTGTAAAAGTGCATTTGCTTTACGGTCTAACGCGTTGGTCACTACATACGCGTCGGAAGAATTATTTATGATAGAATCCGTGTATTTTACTACGGTTTCGGGACTAAACACATTTTCGGGATTTTGATTATTTCTTTCTGCTTCTTTCAGAAGGTCGATCATCGCCTGGTTTGGAAGAGGCTTTTGCTTACAGGAAAAAAAAAGGATGGGCAGCGAAAAAGCAAACACTAATATTCCCAAATCGCCTCTCAAACGGTGGGATTTTTTATTAGATTTTCTGAAAAAAAGTGATATGATAAGGTTAGTTACCATGAAGTGATTTTTTAATTAAGCGAAAATAAATGAAACAAGATAATTGTAACCAAATAAAATTCACTAGCTTATCATAATTGATTGAATTATTGAAATAATTCTTTAATACTGACTGTAACAGTTAATAATAAATTAAGAATCATGAAAAAATATTGATTTACTGCGGCAAAAAAATAGAGGCTAACATGTAGCCTCTATTTTTTAAAACTACTTCTATTTTAATTCTATTTTATTAATGGGTTAGTAGAGGTTTCAATTGAAGGAATCGGCAACAAAGACACCTGCCCTGGTGTTGGATCAGGCCTGATTGATGGGTAATACCCTTTTGCCCTCCAACGTAAAATGTTCACATCAGCCCTTTCTTCACCAGCAAACTCAACAGCATATTCATGCATTACAGCGTTTATTGCCGCGTCATGTGAACCTAATGTGACCGGGGGCATATTTACACCCGGGCGGCTACGTACTTCATTGATGTAACTGGCTGCCTGTGCAGGAGTTCCCACTTCAGCTTCACATTCTGCAAGCATAAGCAGCACATCTGGATAGCGGAAAATACGCGTGTTTATTCCACTGCCTAGGTTAGAGCCATTGTTATCCCAGTCTAATTTTGAATATTTGCGATATACTCTTTTCTTCTTCACGCCATTGTGGTCGCTTTGGGCCACATTCATACTTGCTTCTGTAAGTACCATTCCGGGCGCAGTACCACCCATGGTTAGAGCAATATCGCCAGATTCATAGAATGTATATTTAAACCTTGGGTCATTTGCTTCAAATTCATCTAACACCTGGTCTGAAGGAATTACGTTACCCCAAATTATGCCATATTCCTGGCTGCGCATTGAACTTTGATCTGCTGTAGGCCCTTCACCAGTATAGCCCCAGTTAAAACCGCCATCCCCTTTATCAACAAAAGGAATTTCAAAAATAGATTCTGCGTTAAATTCATGCCCTACTGTGAGAACAGCGGATCCCACTTTAACATCCCCATCAAAATTATTAGAAAAGGGGACCAGCGTGTATTTACCATAATCATTCAAAAGGGCTGTTTTTGCGGCCGCATAATCACCCTTCTGCATTTCCACCCTTCCCAATAGTGCATAAGCTGCACCTTTGGTGGCCCTTCCCTGATCCGCCGCAACAGGTGGTAATTTTGAAGCTGCATCAGTTAAGTCGCTAAGAATTAATTTGTAAACATCAGCAGCTGGCGACTTAGCTTTATAACCTGAAGGAGATGTAACAGGTTCAGTATAGAGCGGCACATCACCCCAATGGACAACCAGTTCAAAATAAGCCCATGCACGTAAAAATTCTGCTTCTCCAACTGTTACATCTCTCAGCGCTGTATTATCAGTTACATCAGGCCCTTTTGAAATAACCAGGTTAGCCCTGTTAATCATTTGATAGCTTCCGGTCCACATCTCTCCTATTAGTCCGTTTGTAGTTGATGGAGAAGGTTGAAGCAATACCTCCTGGTATGCCGAACCCAACTGGGGGCCCCCTGGTGCCATTTCACCTCCCCTTGTTTCATGGAAGTAGAATCCTTCACGGCCCCACAGGTTTCCCGCACGCATAATTGAATAGACTCCATTTACGCCATTTTGAAGTTCTGCAGCCGTTTTAAAATAGCTTTCTGTTGTAGGATTATTTTGATCAGTTATATCCAGCTTTTTATTACAGGCAAATATGACTGCGGCAACCAGGAAAATAGTTACACTGAGTATTTTAATATTTCGCTTCATAATTTTGAATTTATAAATATTGTATTTTAATTTTCTCTTAGAAATTTACGTTAATTCCCACTTGATATCCATGTGGAGCAGGATACTCCGCATAATCACCTTTCTGCATTTGCACCCTTCCCAATAGTGCATAAGCTGCACCTTTGGTGGCCCTTCCCTGAGCCGCCGCAACATCTGGTAATTTTGAAGCTGCATCAGTTAAGTCGCTAATAATTAATGTGTAAA